>NZ_CP022352.1:737596-1106395 GCF_002216685.1 Vibrio tarriae
TTGTTGGACGCGTAATGAGCTCGATGAAACCACCCTGTTTTTATACCCGTCGCCTCAAGCACCAGTCAATGTGGAGCTGGTTTACTCACGGACGTTACAAGTGGCGAGCGAAAGCGATGCCTTTCCACTGCCTGAGATCTATTTAGGGGTAGTGTCGGATTTTGTGATGTACCGAGCCTATAACAAAGATTCGCAAAATCCTGCAGAAGGCCAAAAAGCTCAGTTGCATTTACAAGCCTTTGCTACCGCGTTGGGCGATAAGACAGCCACCGATAATGCTAAGGCGCAGATGATCCAGAGCAGTGAAGGGGCACGTTAATGAGTTCGCCGTCGATGGAAGCACTGGTGAAAACGATTGATGCGCTCGAGAAATCCACCGCAGAGCTGGTGGATCTATACACTCAAGCGCTGTTTGGTGTGGATTCGAGTGCCCATGTGCTCAGTAGTAACGTCAACGCGAAAGCGCTGCAAGTGGCTGAGAATGCTATCAATACGACGGCGAAAGCAAGAGAAGCGGCGCTATCGGCGCACATTGCCACCGAACAAGCCTCTCGCTCTGCGCTGCATGCCGACCGCTCTGAAGCGGCGACGCAGATTGCGGTGATTCATGTTTCGCATTTAAAAGCGCTGCCGACCTATGAGCTGACTGACGGGAAACAGTTTTCTGTCGCGGGGTTTTACGCGGGGAGTTATGCAGGCGGCGGCTTATTTGTGTTCGATAGTGAGCGAGATTTCTCGGAGCATAATGGCGCAGAGGTCATAGCACTCGATGCACTAAAAGCTTGGGATGGCGAAGAGCAGACGGTAAACACATTTTTAAGTTGGTCGGGTGTGGGTCAAGGTTGCTTTGTGCAAATCGGTACGCAAACGCTGTATGCCAGCCAGTTTGTGACAGATCCCAATGATCCCGTCTCTGTCTATCGAGGACTCGATAGGCTCAATAAGCAGGTGACCCACGGCTCAATCATTTATCTGGATAGGCCGATGGTTGCGCCGAGTTCTGCACTCATCATCGACAAAAATCAGGTCAAAGTGATTGGTGGAGCCCTGACTCGAACGCTTGGTGCGACCGAATACCCATTTTGGGTTGGTCGTGCGGATACCCAAGTCGACGGAGTCACTTTTATTGGTCTTTCCTTGACAGGTGAGCGAGAGGACAGCAATCCGCAGTGGGGTAAGCAAGGGGTATATATTCGTCGGGCCACCAATACGGCGTTTATCGGCTGTCAGTTTAAAAAAGTGGGGGATGCTGCAATTCGACTGGCCGCGTCTCTCTCTAGCCATACAGTGGAGGGCGCTTTAGAGTCGCAAACCGATGGGGTTCAGTTGATTGGTTGCGTCTTTGAAGATTGTACGCAGGTAACCACCAATAACACGGGGGCGCAGAGTGTGATTTTCAGTGGCTGTGTGCTGCGGCGCATCGGCTCGGTGAAGTTCACACAAAGAAATTTAGTCAAAGGCAAACCCAGTCTGCTCATCGGCTGCTTATTTGATGATGTGTCAAAAATTGTTGAGGTACAGGGTGGGGGCAATGTAGAGATAGTCAACTGCTCTGGGACAGCAGAAATGCTGATTGCCGCTTACCCAAACGCTTCCACCTTTGTGACGGGACAACCTATTCCTTACGGCAATATCCAAATTCGCGGGGGCAGCTTTGTATTGAGCTGCCCCTCTGGGAACGCCTGTTATCTGGAAACCCTCGACTCTCCCAGTGGGGAAAGAGTGGTTAACTACGGCTCAGTAGCCATTTTAGGTGCGAAGCTCACGTCGTTAAATCCTCAAGCTCGATTGCTGCGTGCACACGCCAATCCTTCGGTCACGGCCTCAATGCATCCCAATATTCGCGTGGATGGATGCCAACTGAATAACTTTCTTGGTGATGGATTGGTCAGTGTGAGTCACAGCGTGGTGGATGAGTGGTCGCTAGAGATAGCGAATAACCAGTGGGATGAGGTGAATCGCGTGTTGGTGGCCGAATTGAGAAGCGGTGGAGCTTGGTCCATCGATCTCTCCAATAACCGCGGCAAAGTTCGTCTAGGGTCCCACAGTATCGCTCGTGCTGCTTTGGGGCGATTACTCAAAGTTCATCGTAATCGCTTGGAATGCAGCTCGAATGAGGGCAACAGTTTTGCCTTCTTTGATATGGCGTTCTTCGCGTTTGCCTTGGAATTGACCGAAAACGAGCTAGATGTTTCCCAGTATTGGCGACCTGTTTGCGCCTCATTTGCTCAGCCCAGCACTTCGGGATGCACCCTGAAAATGGGGGGGAATAAGCTTTATCTGCCTGCCTTGGGGGCAGAAGGTACTCTGCCAAGACCTGTGTATGTCAGTGCTGGTGCGGGGATAGGTTGGCAGGGCGTTTTACAATGTTACCCAAGTTATGTGTTTGGAGAGGGGCGCAAACTCAGGGCGGAAACGGCCAGTGGCCTCAGTTTTTCGGTGATTGAATTTGAGTACCTCTGGGTGGGTAAAGAGTCGAGCCGCCGATTACTGAAAAGAGTCTTTGCAGAAAACATCGCAGGCGTCAGTGGTGCTTGGCGAGTTGTTGAGGTGTACAGCGATGGCGTGGTGAGAAGCCATGGCCGGCACCAAAACCAAACCTCCAATGATTTTAACCTTTACTTTCCCTTTTCTGGGTCGACTTTACTTGCTGAGCCATTCGCGCCGCAGATCATCCCTGAAGAGCCTTGCTTACCTTATTTTGTGCAGCAGATCAGTAATGGGTTGGTCGTCAGATTTATGAATTTAGCGGGTCAAGGCGTTTCGCCATGGTTTCGTTATTCGGTGGAATACAAGGTGAGTCTGAATGAGCTGGCGAACTGGACCGGCGGCAGTTAATGCAGAAAGAGAGATTGAGTCATTTTCCGATGCGGTTTGTGGCCGTAGGGTTTGTTTTTTTAAGGGGAGCGTATGCGTATTGAGATCTCGACAATGAAAGGTGAAATACCTCGCCTTGAGTCTCATCTATTGCCAAACGAAGCGGCTTCTCTGGCGTTTGACTGCACTTATGAGCGTGGCGTGGTTGCGCCGATGCGCTCAGATCAAGAGCATGGCACCTTGGCGACTCTGTCACCGGTCACGCTGTTTTATTATGCACACTCACATTGGTTTACCTTCACTCAACGCGTGAGTGTGATTGCTAATCCGATGGCGCAAGATGCTTATCAACGAGCCTATTGGACAGGGCAAGGTAAACCCAAGGTGACCGCACAAGATATTGCGGTTACACAAGGTCAAATGCCAGCCGCGTGGTATGACTTAGGTGTGCCAAGACCTATGGGTAAGCCCGTTGTGATTAAGGTCGATGCGACGACCGGCGACAATCCCCCTGAGGGCGAGTTACCCGCCTACGATGATGAAGACAGGCTCTACATTCAAACCTACGTGACACGCTTTGGGGAAGAAGGGGCACCGGGTTTGCCGAGTGTCCCTGTATTGATTGAGAAACCTGGCTCGACGGTGACGGTGCAACTCGCGCCAATGTCTGTCAACACACACAATATCACTCACACTCGCTTGTATCGTTCGGTATCTGCAAGCGGAGTTGGGGATTATTTACTGGTCGCTGAGCTTCCCATCAGCCAAACCGAGTACCTAGATTCGGCACGCAATGTCAATGGACCACCGATTGAAACATGGGACTACGATATGCCCGATGCCAATATGCAGGGACTGTGCACAATGGCGAATGGCATTTGCGCCGGCTTTGCGGGTAACGAGGTGATGTTCTCTGAAGCCTATTTGCCCTATGCGTGGAGTAAGAGTCATCGTGGTGTTACGGATGACGATATTGTAGCCATCGCTCCGATTGAAACGTCACTGGTTGTAGTCACTAAAGGCAAACCATACCTCTTTTCTGGTGTCACACCGAGTATGGTTACCAGCATGCGCCTTAATGTTGAGCAAGCCTGTGTGAGTGCCCCCTCCTTGGTCGTTATAAACGGGATGGCGATGTATGCCTCGCCGGATGGTCTAGTCGCGATTTCGGGAACGAGCGCCATCGTCATCACCGAAGGCATTATGGATAGAGAGAGTTGGCAGAATTTCATGCCAACGACGATCAAAGCGTGGGTTGCCGAAGGCCAATATATCGCTCAATACCAAGGCGGAGCGTTTATTTTTGATCCGAGTACGCACAGCCTGACACGTTTATCGAATACTTGGGATAGTGCATTTCACTACTTGAATGACGATACGTTGTTCATTGCCAAGGGCAATACGCTTAACGCTTGGCAACGAGGTCATCAACCGGTCGCCATGACATGGCAAACCAAAGCTTTTCTTATTCCTCAGCACGCCTTTTTGACTTGCGCTCGCCTTGAAGCGAAAGCGCCTGAACGTTTAAGGGTAACGGTTATCGTCGATGGTGAGGCGATTTTCAAGCTGGAACAGGGCGAGCTCACTCACGCGCCATTTCGGTTGCCCGCAGTACGCGGCAGCCGATGGCAAATCAAGGTAGAAGGGACCAGTCAGGTCGAGCGGATTGTCATGGCAGATAGCCTCTCGGAGTTGTACTGATGGCAAAGCGATCGCCTTTTCGGGCAGGACGTTCACTGGAGGCGTTGTACGAAAACGTCGAAATTTTAACAGGGCAACGTGGCGATGGTCGTTACCGAGCGGTGACCGAAAAAGAGGTGGTTACGCTCAATGCGAAAAACGCGCAATCGAATGTGAATCAAAGCAGCGAATCTTCATCGAGTTTGGTTCAAGTCCCGCATGCACCCCACCACGTGCAAGCCTTTGGTGGGTTTACTGCCATCTTAGTGCAATGGGATACGCCACAATTTAGAGGATTTGCATACGCTGAAGTATGGCGGGCAAATCACAATGACTTTTCTCAAGCGGTAGTCGTGGCTACAACGCCGGCTAATGTGTTTTCTGATGTGGTCAATGCAGGGAGCCGATTCTATTACTGGGTTCGCTTCATCAATACGAAGAATTTTGCGGGACCTTACCATGGCGTAAACGGGATAGTGGGTGAAACCTCGCAAGACATTGGTCAAGTGATTGATGAGCTGGCCGAGCAGCTAAAACAATCCGAGCTTATTCAACTCTTGCAACAAGAGATAAGCGCTAAAGCGCCCCAGACTTTGCTGGAACAACTGGATAGTGAGCTGGCGGCTTCTGGAGAGCTGATCTCGCAAATCCAGCGCCAATTGAAAAGTGCGACAGAAACCTTCGTGGCTCAAGTGACTCAGCTTCATGCATCTTCACTGGCAAGAGATGAGGCGCAAGCCGCGTTGAATGAAGCGAAACTTCTTGATGTCTCGACGGTGTTTGCAAATGCAGATCAAGCATTAGCCGAGCGAGTGAATACCGTTGAAGCCGTCGCAGGTAACGCCAAGGCCGCCGCGCAAACCAATGCCCAAGCGATAGCGACCATCAATCAAGATGGGAGCGTGGCATTTAAGGCAATGTGGGGGGCGAAAGCGCAAGCGGGCGAGATTGGCGCTGGGATTGGTTTGATTGCTAAGAGCGATGGCACCAGCCAAGTGGCAGTCAGTGCCAGTCAATTCTTTGTCTACGATCCCAATAAGCCCGGAACCTTAGTGCCGACGTTCGCGATTGATAATGGCGCAGTCGTGATCCCCAAAGCGATCATTGAAAAAGCGACTATTCAGATCCTGCAAGCACAAACCATTGTGGCCGATGAAGTGAAGGTGGGAATCGAAATCGCTTCGCCTGTTATTCATACCGGTCAATTGCGAGGCGGTGACGCAGGATTCGGTGCGGGTGGTCCTTATAGCGGCTATCACACCTTTATTCACTCAAACGGCCTCTTACAAACCAACAATTTACAGGCCAATAATGGTTATTTTCGTGGCAACATCGAAGGGACCACCATTAATGGTGGTGTGATCAAAGGGGCGACAATTATCGCCAGCACCTTCTATCAATCGGTAGTGCTCTATACCACATTTGGGGATAACGCGACGACCAGCCTCTCTTACCCTTCTGCGTTAGGGGGCGGGTTAGTGGTCACTTCTGAATCGGTTCGAGTGACCTTGCCGGAAACAAGCTACTACAGTGATGGCGCTACCGCTCCGGTGGATTTTTTCCCAGCAGGGGATGTGTCCATTAATACTATGAACCGAGCACGTTACCGCACTATTCCAGATGGAGTATTTAACTTTACGGTGAGGCGGCCAAGAGTGGGGGGCTCTGGTTTTTTACAAATCTTTGTACAGGCCATCAATCTCAGTGGTGGAGTCGTTGCCGAGGCAAGGATTGTCGGAACCGATACCGCCAATGCGGTAGGCACGACCGTAAATGTGGCAGGGGTGAGTTTTGCGCTGACTTATTACCGAGGAGGGAGCAGCGGTTATGCTGTCGAAGAGGCGCACATTGCGAGTCGTCGTTCGCTGTTGGGTTCGGGCTGGACTTACTCTGCTTCCCAATCTTTACGCTTTCGGCTGCGTTTAACATCGCTGCACGATGGTGCGGTGATCGTCAACATGTCGGCCTCTATCAATAACAGTATTGACCCAAGGTGATGGCATGATGGTGACAACTGAAAAAGAGCCATATCGCTTTTACTTCCAAGGCGAAGTGACCGACTGGCACACGTTCAAGGCGGCTTATGATGCCGGAAACATCTCCGATGAACTTTATTATGAGCGATTGGCACTACGGCAAACGTGGCTTGACGGTCATGAGGTCAATGAAAGGGCTTGGGCGCGCGCTGAACTTGCGGCTACCGATTTTATGGAGTTGCCAACGGCGACCTATCAAGGAGAGCGGTTAGTGACATCGCCAAAGCTTGCTGAAATGTTGGCCTATCGCGAAGCCGTGCGACGTTACGATTTACGTGAAGAGTCTCGCCCATTGAGACCAACATGGTTTGTCGATGAGTCTTTATAAACTGTCTTACGAATCGTGGCGTTCTCGAGTATTGCCGTTGATGGAACAGACCGAGAAGCGCAACCAGCACCGGTTCGCCAAACAAGTGGACGAAGCCCTACTCGATGGTAGGGCTTCGCTGTTTTTGGTGGAGGAGGGATTCTTCGTCCTTGAGCCCAGTTTGGACAATGGTGAAATGCAGGTATGGGTACTGTTTGCTTGGAGCAATAGAAAAGGTGCGTTTAAGCGCCATTTACCGACGGTAGAGCAGTTAGCTAAGCGGATAAAGGCCAAGAGGTTACTGCTGAATACTGCCGTGAAAGCTTTGCAAGTAAGCCTTATTGACGGTGGGTTTTGTTGTATCGAAACCGGTGATGTTGAGACTTGGTGCAAGGAGATCTAATGGGTGGGAAAAAAGATGGCCGCGTTCAGGAAACCTCGGCGGAAATCGCCGCTTCCCAAGTTGCGGCGAAAGAGTGGAACTTATACAACACAGAGCTCAAAGCGTTTGAAGATATCTTCATACGGCGAGTGAACAACCTTAACTCAGAGGCCAATATGGCCGACGTGAAACAGGCGGCAGATTTAAATTATCAAAGCGAGTATGGCAAAGCGCGAGAGGCGGCCACTGAGAATCTTGTGGCCTCCGGTGTTGATCCGAGCTCCGGAACATTTAAAGCAACGTTAAGCCGTTTGGCGACAGACCAAACTCTCGCTCAGGGCGATACCGTAAACCGCGCTCAAGTCAATGAGCAGGACAAGTATGTGGTGGGTAAGCAAGATATCGTCGCTCTCGGTGCTGGTCAGAAAGCCGAAGGCTTGGCTGGTATGGAAGAGACCGCGCGGCTCTCTTTGAAAAAAGCCACAAGCGATGCCGCCAAAGCGTTTAACCGACGTAGCGCGAATGCTCAGGCTGTAGGGACGTTAGCGGGAATTGGAACCAGTATGTACATGAACCGTGCCAAGCCAGATACGAGCTTTGTCAATGTCGATACTAAGACGCTGAAAGGTCAAGCGGGCATGGATCAGAACTATGTACTCAACAGAGGGTAAGTGATGAGCGTTAATGTTTCAGGTTCGGCGGCCAATAACTACGCCAATATCACTCATGCCATGTATCAAGACTGGTTAGAGCGATTTTATCCGCAGCAAAAACAGCTTTTAGAGCAAACACAAAATGGCGAGTTACTGACACAACAACTTGGCCGAGTTGGAGCCAATTTTTCGAGCGCGCAACAGAGTGCGCGGCTTGCGAATGTTAACCAAATGGCACGTTTTGGGGTTGGGGCAGACACCAATTCTAACGATGACGCCAAGCTCTCTCTGGCACAGGTGACGGCCAAGAACAGTTTGCGTGAGAACGAGCAAGAGCGTGCGATGAGTGTGCTCAGCGGTGGCGCAAAAGGGAAATTATCACAGCTTAAAGTGCGTTAATCATGGCATACAGTTTATTGAATTTAGGTGCAGATACCCGCAAACGTGCATTGGCAGGGATGCAAGAGTCTGCCCAGCGTGAAGAGCAGCGTAATCAAACCAATCAAAGCCTCAAAGACGCGCAGCGTACCAAGCGTTTATCCAGTGTCACCACGGGGGCTGGCATGGGCATGATGGCGGGCATGCAAGCGGGTAGCGTGGGTGGACCCATGGGCGCGGCGATGGGGGCGGCAGCTGGTTTGATTCTAGGGGAGCTTTTCTAATGCAGTTAGATACACGCAGCGCTATTGACGGTGCAATCCGCGGATTTCAGGTCGCAGAAGGTTACTACCAGCGTAAAGCGGATAATGAACGCCAAGCGAAATTGGATGAGCGCAACGAGGCTCGCTATCAAGATGAGCGGTCAAGACTCTCTCAGATTGAAGCCAAGAACGAGCAACGTTATCAAGACGAGAAGGCATTTCGTCAGGCTGAAACGGAAAAAGCCGATAAACGTTATCAAGATAGCCTTAAACGAGAAAAGGAGGATCGCATCCAGCGTGATCGACTACTTGCTGTACAGGTTGATGCGCAGAAAAGTGCAAAATCACTGAGCCAATACCAGCTCAATCAGCAAAAGAAAATGGCTTACATGCAGGAGAATTTGCCGCTAATTCAATCTGGCCTCAAACGTTACATGGAAACCGGAGAACTTGATCCCTTGTTTGAGCAGGAACACATTAAGGGCGGTGCTTACGACCCGCGCCGTTATACACCTCGTGTGGTACAGGCGGCCTTTGATATCGAATCGACTATGCCTAAAGTGCTTGATGGCTCTATTTCTTACCAAGACTCACAATTCACCAAATCGATGGGCGTGTTGCTTGAGCGTAATGTTAAGCAAGGGATTGGCGATAAAGATCCTGAATCGGGTAAAGTGATTAAGGATAAAGAGTATCTGCGTCATGATTTTGTTGCCGATATTGACCCAAATCGCGAAGGCGATCAGCCGGGCGTGGTGGTCGGTTTGAAAGTCACTTATGAGGATGGCACGACCAAAACCGCGCCAGTAACCGAAAGCCGTTTGGCTGGTAGCCAAGAAGCCGTAAAAGTGATCCCGCTCGATGCGTTAATGAAAGACGTGACAGGTCAAATCCATATGGCTAAGCAGTTTTTTACCAACGAGCACTATGCCAACCTTTTCAATGTGGCAGAGACAAAATCACGCACTGAAATGGATAAGCAGTGGCGAGAGGCGGTGACTGAGCTTGAAAAAGACCGTACTGCAGCGCTGAATGACTTGTTGGAACCCACCCCAGAGCAAATTTCCGTGGTTAATGCTCGCTTTGATGAAAGAAAATCGATGATTAATCAAGTGTATGGACGATTAGGTGAGAATCAATCCAATCGTGAAGTCGGAAATGCTGCGCAGAAATGGGCAGGCGAAGACCCACAAAAGCGCCAATTCATCAATGAGCTCAGTCAATCCATGAATCTCGCAGAACTGACACCCGAAGCGTTGGAGCATAACTATCAGCGAGTTCTGACAATAAAGGCGAATCACGAAGCCGAATTGAAGAAGCAGCAACAGTTAGAACGATTACGCCAAAGCCAGCAATCTCAAAAAATTTATGAGGATTCTGGGGTGTATGGTGCTGCTCAGCCAACCGACAATAGAGATGCGATGAAGTATGGCAGCCACAGCCTACTTAACCGCCATGAGTGGAATACTACCCCGAATGGAGAGTTGAAGTTTTAGAATTTCAGTTTTTTTAAATTCAGGTTACAGATTGAAGGATTATTAACTTTTAACATGATTGCACTTGGTTTCATAAAGGTTGTGTTAGTGACAACAGAAAAATAAAGACAACGAGAATAATGAGAGAAACGGACTAGATTGTTTAGTGAAGTGCTCGTTGCTACATATGAAGCGAGTACAGCACAAAGTTTATCCTTTGGATAAACATAAAAACTTAAACGTCTAATGGAAAGGTAACTCTCATGGCATATGCACAATGGGTAACAATTACGATTTATGCAACCAACTATGATGTGACTCTAAAAAATGTGAGTCATTCTTGGGGCAAGTTTTATGATTCAAAACAGATCGGTGCTGCGGGTGGTAGCAAAGATAACGAATATGAGCCTAGTGCGATAGATGGACACATTATTGAAAGAGGCACATCGTTCTCGATTAATGCTTGTGGTCGCTCGGATGCGTCATCAGGTACAGAAGGCTCATTCGAACTATACGACGGTTCAACACACGTTGGGACTTATTCTTGGGATTGCCCTTGGGGAAGTAAAACAAACACTTCAACTTGGACGCCATCAGGCCCTCAGCCTCCATTCAATAAGTACATCACGTCTCAAACAGGCGCAAATTTAGACTCCGGCGCGCTCGGTACTGTCATCATTCAAACTACCAAGATCTAACCCATAATTTTTGATTATTAAAACGGAAATAAGCTCAAGTATCCGATAATTAAGATGCTTGGGCTTTATATAGTCTACAAGTCAATATTTTCATATTCCCAGCGATAATTTTTATACATAATTCTATGGAAATAATTCAAGATGCTAAAATTTGTTCGGCTATATTTTCTAATGGTTCTAACTTTACTCCTAGATTTAATTATTTATTTTTTAATGCTTAGGAGGTGGTTCTTTTATATGAAATACCACTGCCTTAAATTTAAAAGAACCACCTATATCTATTCTGTTAGTTTCCTAACACTACTTTATTGATAAATTGCTTTTTGAGTTCAATACTGAGATCCCTATCAAAATTAGGAACCTCTGCTTGAGGTTTATCTTGGCTCGATTTCGTCATAACGACTGAACCAAATATTTCGTGCATACGTTGTTGTGTTTCTGGATCAATTAACCAGTTTGTAAAAAGTAATGATGCAGCTGGTTTTTGGGTATTTGCTGCAATTACAACAACATTGCCTCCACTAGGCATACCAAATTCAGGAACATAAAATTTTAAGCTTTTAGAAACAGCCCCTGAATTTTGTAGCCCAAGTAGGTGATCTTCCCATGCGGGAGCAATGGCTATCTCTCCATCGTTTAAACGGTTGATACTATCCGCCCCAGAAGCAGATATAACCATTTTCTTTTTGTTAGCATTGAACCATTGCCAAGCTTTCAACCATTTAGCACTGATCTCTTCATTGGGCTTTGATTGAGGGTTAAAATGATCTGAATTAATTACCACCATACGTTCAATGAAGCCTGCTCCGGCTCCACCAGTGTTAGGGTCATTGTATCCAAATCGGTTTGGATTAGTATCAATAAATTTTTGAAGTTGTTCAAACGTTTGAGGAACATCTTTATCATTAATAAGAAGAGAATTATAAGCTAATCCAGTTTTATTGCCCCAGAATCCCACTGCATAACCGTTTAAATCTATATTACTTACTCGGTGAACACCATTTGCATAATTATTAATTTTATCTAGTCTCGTAATAGCATTTTGACTTACAGCTAAACTAACTTGATTAGGGCTTAACGCAATAACATCCATGCGCCCATTATTCCGTTTTTGCTCAGCCAAAAGTTTATTAAATGTTCCATCAAGAGAGCCTTCTGGGATGTGGACTTTGACATCATATTTTTCTTCAAATTCGCTAACAAACTCTCTCCATTTTGGTTGTAGATACCAAACTGAGAAAATAACAGAGCCTTCTTCTTGTGCTTGTTTTATTAGAGTATCATTAATGCCACTTTGATGTAGCTGTTCGTAAGTTTGAGCATTAACAAAGAATGAAGCTGAAATTGCAGTTAATGTAAATACTTTTCTTAATAGTTTCATCATGCTTTTCCATTTGATTGAGAGGCGTAATTGCCTTTTAAAAGTTTTTCAATAATAATCATTAAAATTACATTGGGAATTACTAGAATCATCGAAACTACAGCTGCATCTGGGCGTACAAAAGAATATCCTAAAAAAGAATACAGTATAGTAGGCACGGTGATGAAATCTGGAGAGCCAAGTACGAAAGAGATACTAAACTCTTCTAAGCTTTTGACTAAGCAGAATATAACTGCTGCCAATAAGCTTGGTTTTAAAAATGGGAAAAATGCGTTGTAAAATACTGCCCAATAGTTTCCTCCTAAATTACGGGTTGCGTCAATCATGTCTTGAGGAACAGATTTAAATCCTGCAGCCATGATCCTAATGGAATATGGTAGAGTTAATACTGTATGGCCTATTACAATGCCAATGAATTGGTTTTCAATACCTAGATTCAAAAGAGCTGAACTGAAAAAAATTGCAATTACCATCCCCGGAATAACTAAGGGGATTAAGGCAATCATTTCGCAAATATGCTTACCTCTAAATTCTAAACGACCAAGTGCATAAGCAGTTGGTATAGAGAGTAAAATACTTGTAATAGCGACCGTAGGAGCAATACGATAACTATTCCAAATAGCTTCAGCAAGAGAGGTATTTTCCCACATGTATGACCATCGACCAAATGACAGCACTTCTGGAAATAATTGTGGATATGCCCAAGGGTGATCTGGGTCTACAAGAGACCACAGAATCGCCATTATGATAGGAATCCCTATCCAGATAAAATTCACAATAGAAAAGAAAATAATTGAAATTTTAGTGACTTTCTTCCCATTTGTTGTTTTCATCTTAGGTTTTTTTTCATTTTTATTAAACAAGCGCTTCAAGGAGTTACTTCGGCTGATTAGGGTATTCATTACTTCACTTCTCCTTTTTTGCGAGAGAATGGCTTGATTACTAAAGTTATGATAGTGGCAGCAATACCGGATGTAAGCATTATTATTGCAGCTATAACACCTGAGCTATTCCATTCCGCATATTCCATTGCAGTAACTTGCATCAATCGAGCTAATGCATAAGTGTTTCGTGGTCCGGCAATAGAGTAAAATGCAAAATCACCTAAGGCACCGATAAAAATAAGGATTAGAGCAACCTGAACAGCGGGTAGAGTTAATGGAACAATCACGGAAAAAAACTTGCGAGTTTTTGATGCTCCTAAATTACTTGCCGCATCAAGAACATCAGCGCGAATACTATTCATTGATCCTGAAATAAGGATTAGAGCAAAAGGGATGTTTTTCCACATTTGCAGAATAATTATTCCCCATCCAAAGGAGTCATTCTGTAAGCGCAACGGTTGTTCAGTTATACCAATATATATAAAAAACTGGTTAAGAATACCGTGATATGAGATGATATTGACATACAAAAATGCTGCAACTAGACCCGTAACAAACATAGGAATACGCATCACGGAAACAATAATCTCTTTACCGACAATTTCATTACGTAGCCATAAACAAATTGGGTATGCAACTATAATTGAAAACAAAGCGCCAAGTGTTGCAACTTTAAGTGAGTAGAATAGTGCACTTTGTACTTGTGGACTCTGCAGATTTTTAACCCAATATTGTAAAGTGAATCCGCTTTCTCCATTCATGTTATAGTAGCCAAATGATTGCATAACTATGGTATAGACTGTTGATCCCATTAAAAGCAGAATTGTTCCTACTCCAGTGAGCATTAGCAACCAAGCCAATCCATTTTCTTTAAATAGTCTTAACATTAGATTAATTCCAAAGGTTTTATATGCTCAGGCCTAACAAAGAAAGAATATATTTGACCTTCTTGCACATCTAAGTTTTTAGACAGTTGTAGACGAAGTTCCTTATCTGATCCTTGAGTGATACCATATGCTTCTATCAAATTTCCAATAAACGATATTTTAGTGATATGGATATCTAAAGTATTTGTTTCAATATTATTGATATTTGGCTTGATATCTTCTGGCCTGAAGCAGAAATAACGATTTTGTCCCTCAATACTCTGTATTGGATATTCAGATGAAAATGAAAAATGACCAACTTTGGAACTAATTAATCCTGATTGTCCTTCAATCTTTTCGATAGTACCTTCGAGAATGTTTGCTGCACCGATAAAATCGGCAACAAATGAATTTGCTGGGTTGTTATAGATTTCCTTTGGTGTTCCCATTTGTTCAATACTGCCTTTATTCAACACCACGACTTTGTCAGATAAAGATAGAGCTTCAGATTGGTCATGAGTCACATAGATCGAAGTAAGCTTATATTTTCTTTGAAGTTCTTTTAACTCCATACGAACACTGTCTCGCAACTTAGCATCAAGATTCGACAGTGGTTCATCAAATAAAATTACGTCTGGCAATGTGATAATTGCTCTAGCGAGAGCTACTCGTTGCTGTTGTCCTCCAGACAATTGAGCAGGCATTTTTAACCTGTGCTCCACAAGACCAACTTGGCTGAGAGTTTTATTTAATTTTGATATTTGTTGATCGAGAGGGGTTTTTTTGTTGTACCAGTCCAAAGCAGATATTGTGTGATACATTCATATGAGGGAATAAGGCATATGATTGAAAGCACATAGCTGTGTTGCGATGCTCAGGAGCCAACCTATTTACAACACGTCCATTGATCAGGACATCCCCACTATCCTGGGAATAAAACCCTGCGATAATTTTCAAAAGAGTCGTTTTTCCACAACCTGATGGTCCTAAAAGAGTAACAAATTCTCCTTCTTTGACATTTAGAGATATCTCATTTGCAGCACAATAACCGTTGTCAAAGTACTTCGTGATTTTTTTGAGGATCAATCTATCAGTCATGCTCTCTATCCCTATCATTCATTTTCCCTATCCATTCTTTGGCTTGCACTTATTAAATTATCATAATGAATTTAACTTTCTAAGATCAAGATCACAATTAAAAAATGTCCTTTTTATTCAATTAGTTACAAGTGATAAATAAATGTATTGCCACATTATGTTTTTTTAATTAATTTAATTAAGACTTAAACATTACTTGAAGATGACGAGACTATGAAGTTTGAATTCCATAATGCGAAAAATGGTATTATTCTTGCTAATACCCACCGTGGGTATAGTGAGGCTTACCCTGAAAATACGATGCCAGCTTTTGAAGGTGCATTGCGGGCTGGTACTCACTGTATTGAAATAGATGTGCAGCTAACGAAGGACAACCAAATAGTTGTTATTCATGACCATGTTATCGATAGAGTGTCGACTGGAAGTGGGTTTGTCGATAAGTTGACATATGCTGAGTTGTTAAACTTTGATTTTGGGATTAAATTTTCTAGTGAATTTCAAAACACAAAAATTCCTCTTTTTAGCGATGTGTTAAGATGGTCAATAGCTAATGGTGTTGGGCTTATCGTTGAAGCTAAACAAAGAATCAGACAAGAAGAATTTGTAAATTGTTTTGTTGAGATTTTACACTCAATTCCAAACTCTGTTGGGTTTATCCAACTGCTCTCATTTGATCATGTATTAATTAATAAAGTTAAAAAATTAATTCCCGAACTAGCATTACAGGTAGTGACTCTTGAGCGTTACAATAATCAACTAGAGTGTGTACTACTATCAAATGCATCTTGTGTTTGTTTTGAATATGAGTTTGCACATGTTGACGATCTGAGAGCCTATAAACAACATGGTTTAGGAACTCGTTTGTATTTACATGCGTATAGCAATAATAAAACACCTACAGAAAACTATGTCGATAAGTTTGGTGTAGACGCGGAAAAAGAAATAATTAATTGGATTCGCGAAGGACTAGTGGATATGATTAGCCATGATGATGTGAATTATATGATAAAATTGATAAAAATGGCAAACATGGTTGCGTATTAATGAACATAAAGAATTATTTGTTTGATACATTAACAATGAATCATCGAAAAATTATTTCGATAGTGTCAAAGCATAGATCGATTAGTCGTGCTCAGATTAGTGAGATAACTGGTCTAACGCCTAGTTGTGTCACACAAGCGTCGAAACTACTCATCAACATGGGGCTAATTAGAGAAGGAGAAAGACAAAAAATAGGGAGAGGCCAACCACCTATTCCATTAGAGATTAATTCTGAAGGAGCATTTTCGCTTGGCATCAGTATAGAGCCTAATTTTATCGCAATATCTATTTCTAATTTGTCTGGATTAAGCGTATTTTATGAAAGTAAACCAATAATTCACTCGCTTAATTTGAGGGAAACACTTGATTCAATTAAAGAGTTAGTAAGAACCAGCATTATAAAAACAAAAATACCTAAAACAAAGATATTAGGTATAGGTTTTTCGTTACCTGCATATAAAGATATTCATCAAAATTGGGTTTGTGTTCCAACTCTTAAGTGTTTCAATGATCCAGCGTTAATTACTATTTTAGAGGAATGTTTTGAATATCCAGTATATATAGAAAATAATGTCAACGCATCTGTAGTCGGTGAATATTATTTTAATGTCAAGAAAGAATTTTCTACGATGGTTTTTATTGACATAGGCTTTGGTATTGGAGCTGGAATTATTTATAACGGGATTTTATTTAAAGGAGGGTTTAATAATGCTGGTCAAGTTGGACTATCTTTCCCATATGGTAAAGAACGGCCATCATATCTTGATTTTATTCAAAATAAAGATATACCTTTAGAGCAATGGGTCGAAAGAAGTTCTATACAGATTGAGCAAATATTATCAAACTGCATTCAATGGATCGACCCTCAACTCATTATTATTGGTGGTTCTCTTCCTGATGAAGCTTCTATAAAAATACTCAATATATTGGCAGAAAGAGTCACCCATCTTACGCCAGACGATGCAAATTCACCGACTTTGATTTTATCACCAAATGGAGAGCGTAGCTCTTGTCTTGGAGCATCAATTATTCCTTTTTATAGAGAGTTTTATTTATAATTACTATTAGTGGCTTTGTTGATATATTGAATGGAGCTATATTAAGAACTGGCGATTTTACCTCCAATAGCTGTAGTTTCACGCATAGATGTAACTTAGTCACTACCGCCACATTGGTGTATTTTCAATACGCTACTGCTCGTCCTTGACTCAGTAAGCTTGAAGGTGCATGGAAGCGCAAAAGTGTTATAGAATAAATTTCCTATCTGACAAAAATTTAAACTTAATAAAAGTTGTTCTACCTTCATTCGATTTCAGTTAAAAACACGCCTAACATGACTGATTGTTAGGCGTTTACCATCGTTTCGGGCATACCTAAGTCCTGTGAGCTTGTTTAACGCTTTTATCATGGCATAAGCCTCACCAACCTGAGCATTGTAATTTCTTAAGCTTAATGTCCCACCAAGCAGTTTCTTCACTCGAAACATCGCTGTCTTTGAGAGAGAACGTTTATGGTAGCCGTACTTCTTTTTCCAATGCTCATTTGAACCATAGAGTTTCTGACACCCGACCGCTAGATTGCGAGGATGACCTCGCTCCCAGAAGGCTGCGCCTTCCCTCGGCAGAACTGAGTTTATCGAATGTTACCGATGCAGAAGTCCTTCCTAACTTGCTCGAGCAAACACGCCGAAGAATAATCGAGATATCTGGTGATGGCGCTTATGACACAAGGGATTGCCATGATGCCATACGGTTCAAGCGAGCTATTCCACTCATCCCTCCAAGAGAAGGGGCAGCCTTCTGGGAGAATGGCCACCCTAGGAACTTAGCGGTAGGTTGCCAGAAGCTCTACGGCTCCAACAATAAGTGGAAAAAGCGGTACGGCTATCATAAACGCTCACTATCAGAGACAGCAATGTATCGAGTGAAGCAGTTGTTCGGTGGACGGTTAAGCCTGAGAAACTGTTGGTGAAACTTACGCGATGATTAAAGCGCTGAACAAGCTTACGGGGCTTGGTATGCCTGAACACAGTGTGTTGTATAAGAACTACTCAATTGCAGGCATTTTGGTTCTCTGACCGAATTACGCAACAAAGCCATAAGGAGTTTTCGCCAAACTCTGCACTTACCGTCCGTGCCGAGCTTTTTGACTTTCCATTCACTTTCACCGTAAACCTTGAGCCACTGGCATCAATAGCTAAATGTCTTATCACTCCAGAAATTTGAGATTTGAATGAGATTTCAACCTGTCTAATACGGCGACTGATACAGGTGTAATGTGGAGACTGCAATGAAGCGTAAATATTGAGTTAGTGAATCCTTGTAAAGTTCGTAACGGCATTGCAAAGATGCGTCTCATCATCAACGCTGTTGTAATCACAATAGCACTGAAACAACAAGGCCTCTCACGCTTTTTTTTTGGTACTGTTTCCAGTTGGTTGTTTTGTAACGAGGTTTAGGCATGATGTGACGGTGGAAAGTGAATGTAGCTGCTCAGATCGTAGAATAGAAACTGAGTTCCATCGATTTACGCAACAAAGTCCTCCACTTGCTCTGATATTTTGAGCAGATCAACGCAAATTACTGTTCTTCAATCGCGATTATTTGGTATTTTTAAAAATATGTTGAATACGATATATTTACTTCCTACTTGAAGCTGCAGCGGTGTTGGCTACGTTCGTTCTCCCATTTGCCCATGGTTATGAACTCACTTGCCGCTTACCTGCGCTGCAACTCCAAGTAACTTTGATATATATTAAAGCTTCAACAATTAATAATGTGAAGAATTATATCGAATTAAGGCTTGAATTTTGGTGCGTAAGGATCCAGTGATAATGTCGAACCTTTAAATAGACGATCATCCCAGTCATCTTTAGATTCATACTGCCATTTTCCATTTTTATAAATAAAAGACCATCCTGAGCCGAATCCGCCAGTAATGGGGTCTGTTATAACGAGAGCAACAGGTCTTCCATTTCTGTCAAAAAACATCTGACCAGCGTACTTTATGGTTGTCCAATTTGTACCAGCTAACTTCGTAAAATTATCACTACTTGTGCTTTCTTTAACATCATTCCCTATGACACCAATAGAGAATGAACCATCATTAAAGGTTAAACCATATGGATTATAAATATCATTTCCCTCTGCCTCATCAAGTCCATATCCATAGATACCAAATCCAAATACGTGTTTCCATCCAGAAGCTTTATACCACTCTTTCCAAGAGTCCCAATTTTTACTGTAAAACCCATCTCCATTTTTAGCTCTCAAAAAGGCTAACTTTGCTACAAGCAAATTTAGATTTTTCAGGTCTCTTTTAATCAGTACTTGCCCCCCTTCAAATGTGATAGAGTTACTGACAGGATTGACTCGATCATCTGCATCAAGGCTACATTTACCCAAGTTACTAGCAGTAGCGCCAGTGAAAAATGCAGCTCCCATACTGAAATCGTCACCATCAAAATCGGGGAGTTTAGGTAACTCACTGATACCTGATGAGCAGAAAGATGTCAGTGGGCTGAAACTAGCAGAAGTATTCGAACCATCAGCAATAGTAGCAAGCCTACTCAATAACGCCTTAGCCTCCGCGGGATGTCTATTGATAGTATGAAGGAGCGCCTGGAAATTACGTTCTTTTAGTGCTTGAGTTCTTTCTGGATCAGCATATCCTCTGAAAGTTGGTATTGGCCAATTAAGCTCATTTGCGATTCTTTGAGCTAAAATTTCAGTTGGTCCGTGCTTATCTTCTGCATCAGTGTCTGATGAACCTGTAATGTGATGAATTACTTCATGAATTAATGCTTCTTGCCACCAAGGGTATTCACTTGAATGAATATCAGGGGCGGCACCAATATTTACGAATGGTGTACCGTTATTATCTTCTCGTGCTTCATGACTTGCAATTAGGGGAACTTGGTTAGCATCAGAATCTTCGATATCATCGATATCTACATCACTTACATCAGAAAAATCGATCTCTCGCTCTTCGTTAATTTCATATTTATTGGTAAATAAAATATGACCAACATTTTCGCGATTATTATTTAAACCAAATGAAACAGCGCTTTGAAATGTATTAGAATGGAATAATGCATCTAGCAATGTATATTCGATTGCTGCTGCAGTATGTCGGTCTACTATACTTTCGTAACTGGCAACAACAGAGTTCGATATTGCAGAAGAAAGTTCGACCATTTGAGTATATGTTAATGGCTGCCCTGATCCTGTATTGACAACATAGTCTGCATACTCGTCACTATAACGATCCGGTTTACCATTATTAGCTAGAACAAAAGTTGTATTCATCGCTAGAGAAAATATAGTTATCATAATCAATTTATGTTTTATCATTATTTACTATCCTTAATATAAGATATGGTTGAATGGTATTTATCTATCCACAAGGGAAAATAAAGCAATATATTTATATTTTTTAATATATAAATTGTGATCCTTAACCAAAACATTACAAATTTAAATTTGTTTTTACTCATGGGTTATCTAAATAAGCGTTGTCTGAATAACAGACTTTTTATACTGAGAACAAGCTGTCTGTGTAATACACTAAATGCACAAGTATTTGCACCTCTAGCTCTGCACATCATAATTTCAATAGTGGTAAAACGCAGGTGTATTTAAGTGATTTTGGCAAAATGGCTTAATTTACGAAGGTGTTGATTGTAGATCTATATCATTGGATGCTTGCTAAAATAAAGCGCTTTAGCTGGGCTTTGTTGCGTAATTCAGTTTAGAGACAGATTTTCCCTATTTCGTACTTCTCTTAGTCAACATGACACGTTTCAGGCATACTTATCCCAGTAAGTTTGTTTAATGCTTTTATATTGTATAAGTTTTACCCACTTGAGCATTGTAATTTCTCAAGATCAACCGACCACCTAGTAATTGCCTCACTCGATGCATAGCCGTTTCTGAGAGAACGCTTGTGATACCCATACCGCTGTTTCCAATGCCAATACAAATTATCTGGTGAGGCTTGTAACTTATTCATCTGCATGTCGGTGAAAGCTTTATCGCTAACCTATATGTTTGCTTTTCTTTGAGCTTCCAGCTTTTCTTTAACCGTATTTTAGAGGGTATTGGTGCAAGAAAGCTTTGAATATTAGGTGCCGCAGTGCCAGTTGGAGTGATGTTTTTTTGCTTCAGCCGTTTTTAGTGCAGAACGACTTGTGATCACTAACTTTTGGTTAAAACAAGAAGCGCAAGAGCAAGTATCGGGGCCTTTCCAAAAGGGTAGCGATATTCTATTTCATTATTAAATATATCGAGCATAGCATGGGTGAAATCTTTGACGTTTTTGAATTTGCCTATCATAACCCTAACAGTTCACAGGCAAAAATTTGTCAAGAAATGCCAGGCTTATCAAAAGAACTAGCTTTACGATTTTTCGCCTAGTAGCTGTATATCCCAAAATGTGTTAGCGTTTCCCACACTAACACCAGTCTATTAATTAAGCCGCTGCCCTTCGGGGTGGCGGTTTTTTTTATGCCTGAAATTTGGAGCCGCACATGCAAGACAAGAAGTTATTGGGCGATGAACTCTCACCAAAATCGACCATTAATGCCACTACGGATATGAGTCTGTCTGCTTTTCTACCGAAAGGCTTTCAGTTTGAAGTCCCTAAAGCGCCGCAACGGAACTACGATGTGACGTTAGGGGATACCGCTAAAGCCGTGGGTAGTGGCGCTCTGCGTTCACTGGCTGGCCTTGGTGAACTCTCGGATAACTTCCTTGGTGTGGGGGAGGGCTTTCGAGATTTGATGTCGTCTGGCTCGGATTATCTGCAAGAGAGTATGACTCAAGATGGCCGTGACGCCCTGAACTCCAGAATCTTTGAAGAAAACGAAAATGGCAATCCGACGTTTGCCGAAGGTGCGGCGGATATCGATGTGTGGGCGATGAAAATCGCTGACGGGCTAGGTTCGCTGGCGGCCAACTTTGCCGGTGGTGGTTTTGCAGGTGCGGGTGCAAAAGTGGCACTGCGCTCAACCATTACTAAATCGATGCTGAAAAAGGGCATGACAGAAAAGGCTGCGCAAGCCGTGGCTGATAAAGCGATCTCTCGAATGGCGGCCACCGGCGCGGGTGCAACGGGTGTAGGAACGTCGCTCGGTGGTGCAAGCATGGATGCGCGTGACGCGGTAATGCAGATGGATAGCTCATGGCTTGCGGATAACTCGGAGTATTTTCAGCAATCCTTGCTCCGCTTTGCCGATGATCCGCAATATCAGGGGATGAGTGCGACGGAGTTATTCGATCTCGCCAAGGAAGAGACGGCCAGTTATGCCAGTTTGCAAATGTCTACCGACCCGACCGCCGTGGCGGCCTCTGTCGCCGGTGCGATGGGTGATAAGTATTTGTTTGGCGCGTTACTCGGCAAGATGGGTAAAAAGGGTATGGTTGCCGGTGCGGCGAAAGGCGCACTCGCCGAAGGCGGTACGGAGTTTATTGAGGGCTATGGTCAGACTTATGCCCGAAACCAAGTGATCAATGAGGTGACGGGGCAAGAGATTGACCCTACGACCGGTGCTTTGGTGGATGGCTTGGAAGGTGCGGTGATCGGTGGTGCGCTCGGTGGTCCTATTGGTGCTGTCGGTGGGTATCGAGCTAAAGGGCAACCGACTGAGAATACACCGGCGCAAACGAACCCACATAATGTCAGTGATACTCAAGAGCAAGAGATTGCAGAGCAAGCCGCAGATGAAGCGCAAGCGATGCCTAACAATGGGGATGCACCTGCGCAAACTGCCGCGATGAATGCGGTTGATCCTACGTTGAACCCACAAGGGCAATACGATGAGTTGCTGCAAGGTGCGCAGCAAAGACAAGCCGATAATGGCAGGGATGCTGCAATCCGCTCTCGCTTTGCGCAAAGTCGCCAAACGCTTACTGAGAATGGTGTGCTGCCAGAGCGCAACGCTTACCAAGAAACGATTGAGATGGCTCGCGCCGTAGACCCCACACGAGCTACGGAGATTGAGCAATTCCTGAAAAGCGAAGAGGCTGACCAAAATCCAGAGTTGACCGCACAGCTAGAACGAGAGTACGAGTCTCTTGCGCAAAAAGGGCGTGATCTCGATATTGACCCGACGTTAACCCAAATTGAACACCGCCAAAACCAAAACCGTTTGGATATGGCCAAGCGTGAAAAGCCGCACCAGCGTATCGAGCGCAAGCAGAATGAGTACCAGCTCGATGATACGGTAAGCTCACGCAAAGCAGCGATTCGCGCAGAAATGGAGCCTCAGTTACTCCAGGAAGACCGCAATAAGCCTGAGCTTTTAGAGCGTATGGTGGAGCTGGAATACGCCCGCCGCTACCCACAACCTGAGAAAGCGAAAATAACCGGCGATCAGGATGATGGCTTAGCGCGGTTTAAGTCTGCCCGTTTTGACCGTGATACGGCGCAAGCGGCGATTGAAGCTAAGGCGCAGGAGAGTAAGAACGCCGCGCAATTGGCCGCCGCACAGCGCGAAAGAGACAGCCGCCCTGCTTCACCGGATGAGAATCCAGCATGGTTTGGTGTGCATCCTGAATCGGGTGAACGCACCACGCGCGCTTTTATGCGTGACTTAGCCAACCAGAAAGGACAGGTACAAGCTTCTGAGCGCCAAATCGATCTCGATGCGCGCCGTGAGCGTTTAGGTCAGCCGGTATCGAGCTTTATGGAACGCCCGAACTCGATGAAAATGCGTGAACAAGGCAAGACGCCTATCCGTGATTTTGCGGGGATTGCGGGAAAAACGTCAAGAATGTCGAAGCGTTTACGCAAGCGCTTAAGTCGTGCTAAAGGCTTTGATACCGATGCGGTTTTAGCGGAATTTCAAAACCATGAGAAGCGCCTCGCCGCCTATGAAGAAGCCGCCCGCAGCCGTGCTGAGTATGAGGCGAATCTGCCTGAGAATATCGAGCGTCGTAAGAATGCCGAAGCGCTGTTTAAAGAGTTTGTTAGCGACACTGAGGCGCGTACCTTTGCTGAGAACGAAATCACTCAGACAATCAAACGAATTAATGCGTTAGTTGATGCCTCGCCACAAGGTTCGGTATTAGAGCTGGATGGGCAAACCAGCTCATTACCGGTTATTAAAAAGCAGATGGCACACAGTGTGCGCAATTTGGCGAATCAGTTTGTGGGTAAAACTGCCGTGATGATGAACGCCGCCGCGATTAAGGAAGAGGCTAGTACACAGTCCATAGGAAGCTTGGACGAGCCCAATATCATTCGACAAGCAAAAGCGGTGATCCGCGAGGTCATTGATAACAATGGTGGAGCCAAACCCAAGCTTAAAGGCGTACGCGAAGCTTATCGAGATAAAGGTTTTACCGCAAAGGCGCTGCAAGAAGCGCTAGGCGATAAGTCCCTTGCGGATTTCGAGCGTGAGCAAAAAGAGAGCTATACCGATAAGCTATCTGCTTTATCTGAACCTTCAATTCATTCTGGCCAAGAAGTACCACTACAGTCAAAAGGAGATATCGACCATGGCAACGAAACCTCAAATACAGCAAGACTTGATGAAAGATCTTCGCCGCAATCCGAAGTACAAGAAAATGAGCAACGAGGAACTGACGCCAATCGCTCAAGCGTTAGCGAAGAAGACGCGAGCGCGGGAAGACGAGCTAATGAGTCTAGGCGTACATTACCTGACAGCACAGAGCGAAGCGTATCGAGAGACGCTATTGAACGCCTAGCGCTCGATGAGGTGGATAACCTCGCCAATGGAACTGCTACAGAAAGAATAGCCGCGAATATTGCGGCGATTCGCTTAATGAAGGATCTCACTCAGTCAGGAATGCCCGCTACGCTTGAGCAGAAAAAGGTACTGGCACAGTATGTGGGATGGGGTGGTCTCGCTTCTGTGTTTGATAACACGAACACCTCTAAATCACAGCAAGCCGCACACCAAGAGCTAAAAACGCTGCTGACCGAAGAGGAATACAACAACGTTCGGATGAGTACCCGTAACGCCTTCTACACCTCAGAGGCCGTAGTGAAAGGTATGTGGAGTGGCGTGAAAGCGTTGGGTCTTGGCAACAGCCCGATGAATGTGGTCGAGCCATCGCTGGGTTCAGGTAACTTTATTGGTTGGCAACCGTCCGACATGCGCGATCAATCGCGCTGGTTTGCCTCCGAACTCGACCCCGTGACCGGCAATATTGCCAAACTTATCTACCCCGAAGCCGATGTTCAGGTAAAAGGATTCCAAGAAACGCCGTTTAAACACGGCGTTTTTTCTTTGGCGATTGGCAACCCACCTTTTGGCAGTCAGTCTATCCGTGACAACAAGAACCCTGATATTTCAGGGATGGCGATCCATAACTATTTCATCGCTAAATCAAGCAAGCTTTTGCATGAAAACGGTTTGCTGATGATGGTGGTGACAAACCGCTTCCTCGATACGCTGAACAAAAACCACAAACAACTGAACCAAGAGCTGGATTTTGTCGGCGCGGTGCGCCTGCCGAATACGGCGTTTAAGATCAATGCCGGTACGGAAGTGACCACGGATATCGTGGTGTTTCGCAAGCTTAAGCAGGGGGAAACCGCCAAGAATACCGTTTGGACGGACGTAGACGGCGAGGTGAACGGTTTTCGTGTTAACCAGTGGTTTGCGCAAAACCCGCAATACATTCTGGGCGAAGTCGCGCAAGGCAAGATGTACCGTGGGGATGAAAGCGAATCGACGGTGAACCCTGTTTCTCAACATGCGAACCTTGAGCAGTCAATCAGCAAAGCGCTGGCCTCACTCGCACAAGGGCAAGATTTAGCGTTAACCCCTGAAACCAAAGATGCGATTGCCGGTGAAGTGATGTTGGCGGAATCCGACCTTGCGATTGGCGGCATGATGGTGAACGCCGACGGTAAGGTGATGCGCCGTGGCGACGATCGCCCGACGAATGGTGCTCAGGTGTATGAAGTGACGCCCGATTCGATTTGGAGTGATGATGGGTGGCGGTTGGATTTAGCCCGCCATTATGTGGAACAAGGTGATAAAGCACGCCTACAACGGTTTGTGGATGATGAGTTTCTAAACAAAGGCAAAATCAAAAGTGATTTTTCTGGCGTTAAGTACAAAGCGGCGGCGGTTCAGGCGGCGCTGGATTACTTAGCCGGCAAGCAGACAAGCGCGCAAGCGTTAAAAACACTTGGGGATTCGATTGATCAAACCCGCCTTGGTGAGAACAATTACCGCAAGGTTAAGGCGATACTGACCATTCGCAATAGCGCACTGGCACTGCTGCGCGCCGAGAAAACCGGTGCGGGGGATATCGAGCGTCTGCGTCAGCGCCTGAACGTGCAATACGATGAATTTGCTCAGGCGTTTGCGACCAAAGGCAAAAACAGTAAGCCCGCGACGCTGACTGAGAGCTTGAATCTTCTCGATGGCGATACAGGGATTGAAGCGGGCTTAGATAACGTCAGTGAGAGCGGTGAAGTCACAAAGAGTGATCTCTTCTCAAAACGCTTGCTCTTCCCTTACAAGCGCCCTGAATCAGCCAGCAACGTGGCGGATGCGGTTAACTACTCGATGCGTGAACGCGGTAAGGTGGATATCGAGTACGTGAGCGGTTTGCTCGGTCTTGGCCATGATGAGGTGCTGGCGAAGCTGACCGAAGGTGAAAAGCCGTATTTGTTGATGAACCCTGAAACGCAAAAGTATGAGTTCATCGACGATTACTTATCGGGCAATGTGAAGGTGAAGTACCAAGCGGCGAAGAGTGCAGGGCTAGACACCAACGTGAAGCTTTTGGAAGCCGTGATTCCTGAAGACAAAACGCCAGAGCAGGTGAAGCCCTCTATCCGTGCAACATGGATTGACTCTGATGTGTTTGAACGCTTTGCCGAAGCGTTAGGTTATAAGGCGACGGTGACGGTTAACCGTCATATCGGGGCTATTTCAGTGTTGGGCGAGGCGGGCGGCACACTGAGTGCATTAGGCTCACAGTTTAAGCATGCCCGCGCCACGTTGGCGGATTTATTGAACTCTGCCGCTAATGGTAAATCACTGGTGATTTACGACACCAATGGCAAAGAGCGCACCAAAAACGAGAAAGCGACTAAGGAAGTTAACGCGCTGGCCAACAAGCTCGCTTCGACGTTTGTGACGTGGGCGAAAAGTGATGCGCAGATTGCTAAGCAAATCGCCGATAACTTTAACGAGCGGATTAATACCCACGTTAACCGTAAATACAACGGGCGTTTGTACTTGCAAACCGTCGGGATGAACCCTGCGGTCGATATGCGTAAAACCCAGCTCGATGGCGCGCTTCGCATGATCCAGAGTAAAAATACGTTACTCGATCATACCGTGGGGCGGGGAAAACCTTTACGGCCATTACTGGCATGATGGAGCGTAAGCGTCTTGGCCTAAGCAAAAAGCCGATGGCGGTGGTTCCGAACCATATTCTAGGCTCCTTCCATAAAGATATTTTGACGCTCTACCCGTCGGCTAAGGTGCTGGTCGCGGATGATAAAGCCTTTACCGCCAAGAAGCGTAAGCAGTTTTTCTCACGCATTGCGACCGGCGATTACGATGTGGTGCTGATGGGGCATAGCCATTTGCGCGCCATGCCCAATGATATTGAGCATTTTCGCACGGTGATTAACGAGAAAATTGACGAGCTGCGCAGCGCACTGGAAGAGGCGAAAGCCGAAGCTAAGCAGTCTGGGCAGCGTGGGGCGACGGTCAAACAGATTGAGGACTCGATTTCCCGTCTGCAAGACAAAATCAAAGAGAAAGAGGAAGCGCTGAGTAAGAACGCTGACCAAATCGGGTTTACCTTTGGGGATTTAGGCGTGGATTACTTGGTGGTCGATGAGGCGCACGAGTTTAAAAACCTGACTTACGCGACACGTACTGACCGTGTGGTGGGGATGAACGATCCGAAAGGCTCTGAAAAAGCGCTCGATTTGCTCATCAAAACCCGCAGTATTCAGGGCTTAGAGAACGGTGGCGTGACCTTTATGACCGGTACGCCGATTTCTAACAGCTTAGTCGAGGTGTACACCATGATGTATTACCTTGGCCACGACACGCTGAAAGAGCTGAAAATGTCTTTCTACGACTCTTTTGCTGGCTCTTTCTTCAATACGGAAATTACCTTGGAATACACGCCAACCGGCACGGTGAAAGAGCGCAGTGTGTTGAAGGGACTCAATAACATGCAGCAACTTTCGACCCTGTATCGTCAGTTTGCCGATGTGATCACCCAAAAAGATATGGTGAACATCTTCCGTCAGGATGTGGAGGCTAAGAACAAGGCGACGGGCGAGAATAAAGCGACCCGATTCCCTATCCCTAATATCAAAGGCGGCAAACGTCAGCTTAACATCGCACCGGCGACCGAAGCGCAGCGCGAGTACAACGACTATCTGATTGCCCGTATGGAGGCGTTTAACCAGCTCAAAACCAAAGAGGAGCGGATCGCTTACGCTAAGATTGATAACCCACTGTGGGTACTGACCGATGCGAAAAAAGCCTCGCTCGATGTGCGCTTGGTGGACCCGACCGCACAGCGTGACCCAACAGGGAAAGTGGCTCGCGCCGCCGAGCGGATCAAATCGATTTACGACCAGTGGCAGGAAGATAAAGGTACACAACTGGTGTTCTCCGATATGGGGACGCCCGCGAAGTACGCGATTGCAACCGTGAAAGCAGACCTGAAAAACTTGGCGGAAACGGTCTTAGGTAAGGGCAAAGCGGCAGCATTTATTTCCAGTCGTTTGGAAATCTACGAGGTGGAAATGCCTTACTCGCAAACGCTAAAAGAGTTGGTTGATAAGGTGAACGCTCAAGCGGAAACCGGCGAGATTGATGCTGACCAGTACGAGAAGCTGGAAGAGCAGATCCGCGAACTGACCGCCTCTACCATGACGGCGGATACCGGCTTTAGTGTGTACGATGACCTGAAAGCCTCGCTGATGGAAAAGGGCATTCCCGACGATGAGATTGCGTTTATCCACGACTACAACACCACGTTGAAAAAAGAGGCGCTGTTTGATCGCGTTCGCCGTGGTGAGGTACGGGTATTGATTGGCTCATCGATGAAGATGGGCGCGGGAACCAACGTGCAAAATCGTTTGGTGGCCTTGCATCACATGGATGCGCCTTGGCGTCCGTCTGATATGGAGCAGCGCGAAGGGCGAATTGTGCGTCAGGGCAATGAGTTTTACCAACGTGCTGCGAACGCGGGTAAACCGGAAGACTTTGAGGTTGAGTTGATTGCTTATACCACTCAAGGTTCGAGTGACCCTGTGATGTGGCAAATCCTAGAGCGTAAAGCGGGCGCGATTGAGCAGTTCCGTAACGGCGAGTTAGATCAGTTTGTTGAAAACAGCAATTCGGATGCGGATAGCTACGCGGAGTTTAAAGCCGCGTCAACCGGCAACCCTATTTACCGTTTGAAACTGGAATCGGACGCTAAGCTTTTGGATTTAGACAGCTCTTACACGGCGCAAGCCAGCTCGATTGGCGCGGCCAAGCGTTTTGTAGAGCGTTTTGACGATGAGAAAGCCGCGATTGAATTGCGCCTTGAAACGCTGCGTAAGGCCGATATCACGGAGTTTGATGCACAAGCGTTCACAGAGCTGTACCGTGATGCACAAGCCGATTATTTAGCGGCGGATAATGAATACGATGCGGCGATGGCGATTTACTCTGAGCTGGATGCGAAAACCCGCAAAGAGCGCGGCTTGAAGAAGCCGCAAAAGCCTAAGCGCCCAATGATCCATGAACTGGATGATGAGTATTCCATCGAGCTGAATAATTCCATCATTCAGCCCGCGATTGCGGCGGTCGAGCAATCTCGCCGTTGGCAGGGGGAAATCAAGCTGGGTAAGCAATTGGGCTTGGTGATGGACGTGGATTACTTCACGCATGAGGGGAGCAAAACGCCTCTGATTGACGTGCGCTTGGTAGATGGCAAGGGTAAGACCATCGACTATATGGCGCGAGGGATGCAAAGCAGTTCGATTGTACAGTCGCCTAAGCTGATGAATGCGCTGCACCTCAATGCGATTGCCACGGCGTTAAATGGCGAGCAAGAGCGCTTCGAGAGAAAGCTGCAAAGCTTGCAAAGTACGCTCAAGGATTCGCGCCAGATTGCCAAGATGGATATCACCGCGCTCAAACAAGAGCTTGATGAGGCGAAAAGCCGCAACCTGTGGTTGTCGGTAGAAGCCTCGATGGCCGATATCAAAGAAGAGCTACGCCGCAGTGAAACGCCCAACAAGTTTGTTGACCGTGAAAAGCTGCGCAAAGTGAAGCGCTCCACCTTTGACCCGAACTCTATCCGCCCTGAAACGGTTGAGCATAACGGCCAGCGTTACCAGACAGTGGGTGTGCGCATTCCTTATCCCGGCTGGCAATACGATTCAGTGATGCCGGCGCTCGATGCTAACGGGGATTATGTGCATCTTCTTCTTTCACACAACTCAAAAGTGGGGGAAGCGCCGGTACTGTCAGAGGTGATACCGCAACCGACTCAAACGCCCAAAGCGGAGTATGCGTTTTTAGCTGAGGCTAAAGCGCGCCATGAAGCGCGCCAAATTGAAGAGGCCAAACGCGAGATAGGCTCGCCAGTGGATGAGCCGTCGAGGGATTCAGCGGCGAGAGATGGCGTCGTCTTGTTTAGTCGTACCAGTACGAATGCAGGGCGTACCGGGGTGAAAACTGGAAATATAGCCGGTGGTATCACTGTGAAACGGAGCGCCATTGATGCGGTGACTCGCACGGCGCTCGGCAAGCTCGGCCTCAAAGACTTCACGTTCCGCTTTGAGACGGTGGATACGGAGACGGATCTTCCTGATTATGTAAAAACAGCCATAGCCAAGAATGATGCCCAAGGCGAAGTGTACGGGCTTTATGACACCAAAGAGCACAAAGTCTGGTTGGTCGCTGAAAAACATAATTATGCCTCAGAGGTAGAAGAAACGATTTTTCACGAAGTGGCTGGTCACGTTGGATTAGCGCGATTGCTCAAAGAAGGTAAGGCGCAACCGGATATGAATACCCTAGCCTTAAGGTTAGGCGGCATCAAAGGGATTCAACGGCTTGCAGAGAAAAATGGTGTGGATTTAGCACCTTACTTAAATTCCACGCAGACGCTCACTAAGGCAGATGCCGAGGAAATACTGGTACAGGAGCTGGTGGCGCATCTTGCTGAGCAGCAAAAGTTTGCGACCCCAATTCAACGTTTATTGGCGAAAGTGCGCGCTATGCTGCGCTCGTTATTTGGTTTTATTTACTCCCCTGAGTTTAACAATAATGAATTACTCACCTTGGTATTCAAAGCGAAGGAGCAGCTAAAAGCGCCGCCGCCAAAAGATAAGGTGACAAGACCTGAGAATAATACGCTGTTTTTCTCTCGCTCAAAATCGCAGGGCGTGCCAGCGGATACGGCCTCTACATCAAACCAGATGAGCGCCGATGAGGCGCTGGCTCAAAAGCAAAACGCTTTGGTGAGTAAAATCAAACAGGCGCTGTATGGTGCGCCTGTGATTGGGCAATCGCTCGATGCGCTTGGCCGCAACAAATACGCGATGTTGACGCTGCGCCAGATGGGGGAAGTCTCCACCGTCATTGATAAGCCTTTGGGCAAGATGATTGACGCCTACCAAGATGAAATCAACTCTATGGTGGTGACACAGAACATGTTGGCCGAAGAGGCGGCCAAGATGGCCGAAGACCTTAGCGATTGGGCTAAGGCGAACCCGAAAGAGGCGGATGAACTCTTTGCTTTTGCGCACGAGGCGACCTTGGCGGATGTGGACCCGTCAGAGGCGTTCCAATCCCGCGAGGAAGAGCTTAAAGAGAGTATTGCTAAGCAAGAGCGGATTTTGAAAGAAGAGGGCGGCTTAAACAGTGAACGTGGCTCTAAGGCTTGGAAAACCCTTCAAGAAGAGCGAGAGCTTTTAAAACAAGAGCCAAACCGCCGCAAGCGCCATGTGGAGTTACGTCCCAAATTTGCCCGCCTCAACGCTGAGCAGAAGCACCGTTATCGACAAATGCGCGATCACTATTGTGCTCAATCTGAGCGGATGAATAAAGCGCTGGAAGAGAACATTGTCCGAGCGGTGTTTGATGCCAAGATCCGCAAAGCGATGCTGGCCGAGTTGCGCCAGCGTCACGAGCGCGCCGCCAAAGGGTTGTACTTCCCATTGTCACGCCACGGTGATTATTGGATTGACTTTGCTGATGAGAACGGCGAACGCCAATTTATGATGTTTGAAACCAAAGGCGAAATGGAACTGGCCGCTGAGAAACTGCGTAAGGCGGGCTTTTCTCTCAATTCTGGTATGAAAGCGCAATTTAATGCGGTGCAGAAGGCGTCGCTGCCGTTTGTGGCCGATGTGTTGCAGTTGGTAGAGCAAGCGAACATGCACACACCGGCGAAAGAGTCGCTGAGTGATGAGATTTACCAGATGTATTTGCGCACCTTGCCCGCTCGCTCGATGCGCCGTAACTTCATTCACCGCAAAGGCGTTGCCGGTTTTAGCCAAGATGCGGTACGAGCACTGGCCGACCAAGGCTTTAGACAATCGCGCCAGCAAGCCAGACTCGACCATATGGATATTCTGGATAACCACCTCGATAGCATTCAGAAGTACGTGCATGAGCTACCGAACAATGTGGAAGCCGACCGTGTAGTGGAAGAGTTGAACAAGCGCCATGAATGGGTTCGCAATCCTTCCCGCGCTGGTTGGGCGCAAAAGCTGACCAGCTTAGGCTTTGTGTGGATGCTGGGTTTAACGCCTGCCGCAGCACTGGTGAACTTAACCCAAAACCTTCAAGTCGCCCTGCCTATTTGGGGTTCCCGCTACGGTATGGCGGAGTCTTCCAAAATGATGAGCCAAGCGACGGCGCAATACCTGAAAGCAGCATTTACCCGAAACCGCCCGAAAGGTCAGGGGATATTGGGAAGCGTGCTCACCAGTGGCGAGAAAGAGGCGATGCGCCGTGCGGTTGCGCAGGGCGTGATTGATGTTACGCAAGCGGCGGACTTAGCTGGTTTGGCAGAGAACCCCAACGCGAAGTATTCAGGGACTTGGAACAAAGCGATGAACATCATTGGTTGGGCTTTCCACCATGCCGAAGTGTTTAACCGCGAAGTGACCTATATTGCGGCCTATCGTCTTGCTATGAAGAAACACGGCGACCATGAAAAGGCGATCGCAGATGCGATTAAAGATACGTGGGATAGCCATTTTGACTACTCATCGATTAACCGTGCGCGCTTTATGCAAAGCGATATGGCGGCAGTCGCCCTACAGTTTAAGCAGTACAGCCAGAACATGACTTATTACTTGTGGGCGAACCTAGCCAAAGCGCTAAAAGGGGAGACGCCCGAAGTCAAATCGATGGCACGTAAACAGCTTTTAGGAACGTTGGCCTCGACCTTTTTTATTGGTGGTGCGGGTGCGTTGCCATTGTGGGCGATCACCACGGCGATTGAAGCGGCGCAAGAGATTGTGGGGGATGACGACGAGCCATTTGATGCGGAAACTGAATTAAAACGTATGCTGGCCGAAGCATTTGGTAAAGAGAACGCGGCGTTAATCTGGCATGGCGCTTTACCAAGTATTTCTGGCCGTATCTCACTCAATGATTTGTGGGTGCGCAGCATTAATCGTGATGTGGATGCCTCCGCCGCGTATGTGGAATACATGAAGCAAGCGTTAGGACCAGTGATTGGTGGTATTGGTGTTTCATGGGCGCAAGGCTTGGCCGATATTTCTAACGACCAATTTGCTCGCGGTATCGAGCGTATCCCGCCGAAAGCGATTAAAGACGTGCTTAAAACCGCTCGATACATCAATGAAGGTGGCGTGAACACGAAGAACGGCGACGAGATTGTGAGTGATCTAACGGCCTTTGAGCTGCTTGGCCAAGCGTCTGGTTTTGCGATTGGCCGTGCGAACCTTCAGTATGATGAGAACAATGCGATTAAGAACTATGAAACCTTTATCGTTAAGCGCCGCCAAAGCTTGATGAACGCCTACTACACGGCCTATCGCCTGAAAGATGGTGAAGCAATGAAGTCGGTGATGGTGAAGATCCGCAAGTTCAATCAATCGCAATATGGTAAGCGTAATCCTATCACTACTGAAAGCTTAAGGCAGTCGCTGAAAGTGCGAGCTCGCAAGCGGTCAATTACGCAAAATGGAGTTCAGGTGAACCCCAAAATGAATTCACTCGTTATGCAGTATGATTATTTCTAATTATTTGGCCGATAGGGTGGCTTTTAACCAATGATATCCTTTAAATAAATTCTGTTAGTCACTAGGTGATCATAGGAGAATGCTCGGTCATTAGGCCGAGCATCTGGGTCAAAACCATTTTCTATTGTCTTTGAACAATGAATTTTTAGTTTGGTAAAGGGGTATATGTCCATGGATCTTTAGTAAATAACCAATGTTGCCAAACATCATTGATGTCACATCCAGCTATATATGTTGTTCCATACTCATTCGCCCAATATAGTCCACCTTTTTTCGAACTTAGGCAAAACCCATCATTTGCTGAAGTACGAATATGTCTATCTTTAGTCCGGAGAAACGTAGCAAAGGCACCAGAACAATTTTTGTCATAGTATGTTTCATTTGAACTTATGTTATAGTTCAAGCATTTTCCTGTTTTATCCTTAATTTGTATTTTTGTACCAAGGTTATCTGAAGCGAATTGTGAATCTTTTGTAGGTGTTAGAGCACTCACAACGAGTTCGGCAGAATAACCAGCGCTGTATGGTTGAGCAAGAGCACAGGCATACATCCAAGAGTAACTAGAATTTAAAGTTGGGTGCTTTTCCGTAACATTAACAGGGTGATCAAACAGGCATACGGGACCTCCTCCCCAAATGTAGCTGCCGGGTTCTCCATTCCATGCAAGAATAGCAACATTGGCTTGTGGTCCACCATAATTTAAAGTATTTCTTAATCCAATTATCTCCAATTCAGATATTGTTTTAGAAGGTGCATCGGTCGTGATAACCGAGAAGTTTTGACTTTCTTTACCAAAAAGAAATGCCCTATCACCTCGTTTATCATCAGTATCACTTACACCTTCAAAAGTAGAATATCTATCAGATAATTGATAACAACATGTACCGTTACTATCGTAAAATGCCTTATTTCTAGGAATGTCTCTAGGAATTGGTCCTGGCCCAGTATAGTCTGGTATTGCATTAAAATTACCTAGTGCAACTTTAGCACTATGAGCAGTTTGAACTAAATCATTCAACAAACCTTGAGGCTGTTTTAAATTTATTTCAGCCATTTTATCTCTTGCTATCCATGCTTGCAATGAATCGCCAATATTCCAACCCTTGTCTTTAAATTCCTGAAGCATATTGGTTGTGTATATAGGCATGACCATAGGCTGCACAGCGATATTATTCTGACGAAGATCATTAACAAACTCATCAGGGAAAGGATACATCGTAGCTTTAATTTTAAATATTGTGAGATCAGATGCCTTTATGCCTGCACCATAATCTCTAGTATCCTCGTTGATCAACTTTGCGATAGCGATTGCACTCTCTTTTGATTTTATATCAAAGATTAATAATGTGCTCATTCGATTATCGAAATAATGATCGTACACTTCTTTTATTGATACAACTTTTTCTGAAGAAACACTTTTTCTGTCAGGGTTTAACAATTTCAGATTCTTGATGGTATCCCAAGGAAGAGTCGATGAATTTGGGTTTGTACCTGTATTTTTCTCAGGGTTAAACTTTGTCCCACCTAATATCTCATAAGCATTTGTTGTGCGCCCTAGAGTAAAGTCGTGCATCAAAAATGGGACTCCATCCTTTGTTTTTCTTACATCTAATTCGACAGCTTCGATACATTCTCTATCGGCTGCTTTTAATGCAGATAAACTGTTTTCAGGGTTATTATTAGTTTCATCTCCAGCCCATAACCCTCGATGAGCAATGACTATTGGTTTGTGTGTTATGCCTACCGTTTCTTTAAGCGCTTGAGTGACAAGTTTTGGATTGAAACACCCAGCGTAAGCCGTATTCGCTAGACTAAATATCGCAGTAGCCGCTATCCATTTCCATTTACGTTCAAGCATTATGACCTCCTAAAATTAACTGAACTTCAACTCAGTGTATGCTTGTTTTCAGAGCGTCATTTTAAATAACGCTCAACATAGACTACTTTGGATTTGTCATACTTATTGCGCAAAATGTCACATTTATATAACACCAATGCTAAAGTTAATTTGATGAAATTACTAACAAATAATAACTAGGTGAACTAAATATACGCTAGAATCTAAGATTTATGCTTTATGGGGAAACAGGATTGTATGCTGTTATTTTTACATGAAGAACAAAGTATAGTATTGTAGGAATAATAAATTTTAAAGTAAATCCATAGGTCCATTTGGCACTATGTGGACGCATAAGTGCTGGAATTATAAAGTTTGATGATTCGCGCTAACTCAATTAAATGTATATATTCTCTAATAGATATACATTGTATGAATGCGATTTTATATTAAAACCAGTTGAATTAAAGATTTTATTGTCGAATATTAATTTCATTTAAGCCATTGATTTTAATATTTATTTCATGGTGACAGGGTTTGAAAATACTTTTTCACACGGTTTTTATATTTTTTCATACGATATGACTTATCTAATAAAGCATGAATGATTTAGTATGTTCAATATTGTCTTTAATTATTTCACACAAATGTGACTAATCTTCATTAATCTATTAAGAATAGAAGACTGTCTAATAACGTTATTTAACAAGGATTTGCTAAAATAAGTATTGATGTTCTTGAGAATACAATAAATAGGCCTGTACATTGAATTCTAATAGGGGTCAATTTTTAGCATGCGAAATGAATTAAACAGATTGTATAGGATAGAATTCTCTAGAACTCCTATGTTAATCTACCCCCGATTTCTATGATTACTTATCGATAGACTTAGACCACTGCTCAAGATGATTATCGAACACTAAATACTAACAGGTTCAGGTCATTATTTTGCCAATAGATGGTTGTCTTTGATTCTACTAAAAATCAAGATTCATAAGGAGCGCAGCATTTTAACATGAAAGAACTCATTAAATGTGTTCTGCTCTTGCTTTTATCTACCAGCTTAGCGGTGGTGATATTGGGAACGATATTGTTCAAGTTAGAGTCTTCATATACCCCAGAAAGTGCTCAGGTTATTGGTCGCATGCTTTGGTTTCCAGAGCCTACTGCAAGAGGGCTTAGTATTGTAGAAAACATGCACCCTATATACAGGATTAGAGTCACTTGCGGTTCGCCTGATGAAATTTGTTATGAAGGTCAGTTTGCGTATAAAGGTGACAAACTCAGTGGCATCGAACTGACAGATTTTGCGAGCTACTTAGGGGAAGATATCGTATTAATAAATGGCGAAAGTTTAGAGCCTGTAGAGTAGGAGCTGTAACTTTCTGATTTTATAGATTATTCATCTAACGAATCAGTTTCTAAGTTGTAGAAATACAAGGGTTTAAACTTATAGCCCCATTTTAGCCCCAATGATGATGATTCTGCCATTAATGCATTGATTATAAAGAGTATAAATGAACAGTGCGTAATATGTTTGAAACTTGGTATAAGATGGCGAGCCTGATTCAATCGGGTCTTGATATCAGCCCAGTTATCACGCATCACTTCAAAGTGGATGACTTCCCAAAAGGCTTCGACATCATGCGCAGCGGGGCTTCCGGCAAAGTTATCCTCGATTGGCAGTAACCGAAAATCTCTCCACAGAGCGCTCCGTAAAGGGCGCTTTGTTTTTGGCTAACACTGTTTTTATAAACAGTAAAGTGGAAAATACGATCGAATATAGCATTTCAAAAGGCCTTGATTTAGCCTAAAGACTTCCCATCATCGTTTGAATAAAGGCATTATTTTAATAAGAGGCGGGAAGAGGAGAATGATGTGAAATGGAATAAGACTTACACATCATAATCACTAGGTTCTTAAATAAACAAAGACTATTGATTTTGTTTAAAAAAGCGCTCTGCATGAGCAAAAAGGTTATCACAGAGGATCTTTTGTTGAGCGTACTCTTCAGAATCCACGGACATTTCTCCAAGAACCGCTTGTGCACTGTGGTACTCTTTTACCATTTCTTCAAATTTTGCTTCATAAGCGCCCTTTTTATTTTTTTTAGGCAATCTAACTCTTTTGTTTTTCATGGGTTTACCTTTTAATGTCATGTGACGAATATTTATTTTTACTTGTCAGGATATCTATATTTAATAAATGTTCATCAATATTAAAATCCAAGCTGTTAAGAAATTATTTAAGGCTTGACTTATATCTTGAGAAATAAGAATTCACTTAAATAAAACGATAGTTCTACACTTCATTGGTTATATGACATTGAACTTTTTAAAATTTCAATGTAGGCGTTTTCTTTGCTTTCTATAGATAATCTCGTGAGAGATGCATTAAGAAAGTCTAATAAAAGTAAAGAGTGCGCTACTAAGTGCTTAGTTCCACTACGTCACTCAAAACAAAACCGAGAAGAGATTCAGACTAACCACGGAATGAATATTTCAAGATAAAAAACGAGGCTCACTATACACGGATAAAATGAAATAGATAGAAAATTTATTATCCCTTGCATAGTCACTCTATCGTAGCGCTGAGCGTAAAATCTGAATTCATATCCCTTAACTACTTGAAGTTGCAGGTAGGCGACAAATGAGTGACAAATTTGCACTGATGTAAGCTGGCCTTTCTTTGATGAGAGCCAAGGATGGCTCTCAGAAGCCCCATGAGCATAGACAGACTATGTGATTAGGGGGAACGAAAGTAGCCAACATCACCGCATCTTCAAGTAGGAAGAGTATAGACCATTTGTCCGAAATACCCAGTATGGAGAGGTGGTTCCCCGTGTAGAGATTCTGTCACAATAAGCAAACGGATGATTGTCAGACATCTAGCCAAATGAGTTCTAAGAAAAATAAAAAAGAAAAGGCTGGCTATTCTCGATTCTATCGGTATACTGCACATCAGCTCCTAAGAAGAGAGCTATTTAGTTTTAAGATCGACATTTCTCTCAGTTCATCATCGATACCCTCGTTTACGTTCCTGCGACAAAATATTTATCTCTAAATCATGAAATAGCACTTATTAGCTAAAATTAATCCTAAAATTCAATATCAATATAGAGGTATCTATGTCTACTAAATCAACTGGTTCAGTAAAATGGTTCAACGAGACTAAAGGCTTTGGTTTTCTTTCTCAAGACAATGGTGGTGATGACGTTTTCGTTCATTTCAATTCTATTGTTTCAACTGGATTCAAGACGCTAGCGGAAGGCCAAAAAGTGTCTTATGTCGTTGAAAAAGGTAAAAAAGGTTTACAAGCTGCTGAAGTAACAGTGCTGTAAAACTGTATGTGGCACCACTCTATTGTGGTGTCACACATCTCCCTGATTTTTCTTCAGTCTATATACCCAAGCTATCTTAAAAAATTTCACAGCATTAACTGCATCAGTCACGGTTAATATCTATTTAATACTTTCCGTATAAATACCTTTGGTATATATCTAATATTAGGTAATGTTCGCCTAATCCTTCAGTTCCATCTTCTGGAATTTATATTAATAGGCTCGTAGTAGAGTCAATTTCGCCTAGTGCTTTATCCATATAAATTGGTTTATATATTGAAAGCGGTTGGCGAATAAATGAGAAACACATGAAATTAAACTTATCCGCACCTACAATCAATATTACCCATTATGATCACGTTATCCCTAGTCGAGATTGTATTCTTAGTCTATTCGATAAAGTAAAACACTATTTAAGTCACGAACAGATCTCGCATTCGACGGGGCTAAGTGAGAAAAATCAAAAAGAAGCGCTGAAAAAACGGCTCAGAGCAATGGAGCGTGACGGCCAGCTCACCTTTACACACAGAAGAGGCTATCGAAAAGTTGATCAAACCGCGTTAGTCTCGGGCCGAATTAGCCTGCATGCTGATGGTTTTGGTTTTGTCTCGTATGACGATAATCAAAAAGACCTATTTTTACCTAAACATCAGCTCGACCATGTGTTTGACGGCGATATCGTACAGGTTTTAAAAGGACATGCTCAGCAACAGGGCCGTTCAAATCATCGTTTGATAAAGATTGTTGAGCGAAAGACGACTCACATTGTCGGTTTGCTTAAGAAAAAAGGCGTTAATTTCTATCTATCTCCAGAAAAATCAACGTTTTCACAGATCATTCATGTCAATCCAAATCAATTTACAGCCAAAAGTGTGGGGAAATTGGTTTACGCCCAAGTGACTCAATATCCTGATCACAAACACTCTACTATGGTTGAGATCACCGAAGTTTTGGGGCGTCCGGGTGACTCTGGGATTGAGGTAAAGCTGGCATTACATCGTCACGGTATCAATGAAAAGTGGGAGAGTGAGGTATTGAGCGCTGCCCTAGCTTTGGGAACGGATGTAAATGAAAAAGATAAAATGCAGCGTGTGGATTATCGAGATCTGCCTTTTGTCACTATAGATGGTGATGATGCCAAAGACTTTGATGATGCTGTCTATGGCTACCCGATGGATAATGGTCAATGGAAACTGTTCGTAGCTATCGCAGATGTATCTCATTATGTTCAGCCGAATGATCCCTTAGATCTTGAAGCCCAAACTCGCGCAACGTCAGTTTATTTTCCAGGTTATGTCGTCCCTATGTTGCCTGAAGCCTTATCGAATGGTTTGTGTTCTCTCAATCCGAATGTTGACCGCTTGGTCTTAGTGTGTGAAATGACCTTTGATGATGCGGGTATTATGCTGGATGCCGAGTTTTCTGAAGGCCTTATTCACTCCCATGCTCGGTTGACCTATAACCAAGTCAACGAGACGATTCTCAAACCGAATCAATGGAGTCATTCTCGTTCAAACAAGGTTGAGAAACACTTACTCAACCTGCATCGTTTATATCTGAATTTGCTGGGGCAACGTCAAGTGAGAGGAGCGATTGATTTTGATACTCAAGAACTCGCGTTTACTTTAGATAATAAGAAGAAAATTGCCTCGATCGATCCTGTTATTCGTAATGATGCGCACCGAATGATTGAGGAATTCATGTTGTGTGCGAATGTGGCTACCGCGGAGTTTTTACAAGAGCATAAAATACCCAGCCTATATCGTGTGCATGCTGGCCCTCAAATGAAAAAGCTTGCTTCACTGCGCATGATGCTGGCCGACAAAGGCTTAGTTCTCGGTGGTGGTGATAAACCGACGTCGCATGATTACAACGTGCTGTTAGAGCAGGTTCATGATTTAGAAGAAGGGGATGTGATTCGTACTTTGTTGTTACGTTCGCAAAGCCAAGCTGAATATTCACCGAAAAATCAGGGACACTTTGGCTTAGCTTATGGGGCTTATGCGCACTTTACTTCACCCATTCGCCGTTATCCTGATTTGCTGGTACACCGAGCGATCCGTTCTAAACTACGTGAACAAGCGAAAGGGACGTTTCAGCGCCTACTGAGCAAGCTCAAATCACTCGGTCAATGCACCGGTGGGTCAACCAATTATCCTTATGATAGCAAGGCGATTGAGCAATTAAGTGTGCATTGTTCTCATCAGTCTCGTCAGGCGGATGAGGTGAGCCGTGAGGTCGAGAATGCGTTGAAGTGTCACTATATGAAGCCCTTTATCGGTCAAAACTTTACTGGTCGAGTATCTGGCGTAACCCATTTTGGTCTGTTTGTTGAGCTAGAATTAAACCGAATCGAAGGTTTGATTCCCCTCTCTAGCTTCCAAAATGGAGAGTTTGAGTTTGATGGGGTGAGACAAAAAATCGTTAGTCAAACCGCAACTTTTGCGTTGGGTACTCAAGTCGAAATTATAGTGAAAGAAGTGGATGCTAAACAAAGGAGAATTCTGTTTAGTTTTGCTGAATAGAAATATTGATTATGTTCATTCAGCCCCAAGCTGTTGGATGAATCGCTATTGCTGAACAATCCGAGTGTATTCGATACACTCGGATTTTTTATGGCATTTCGTTTAGGGTAGGGGGCTTGTCTGCTAGCTCGTGTAATCACTGATTTTGGCGATTTGCCCTTGGTTACGCTGCTTTTTGTATTGCTTAGCTTCCGATGAAAGAGGCGTGACCTTGCCGGTTTCTATCCAAGTGCGAAGGCGGTTAGCATCACCGACGGGTGACAGTTTGCCTTTGGTATCCAGCACGACGAAGGCGACTTGGCGTTTACCCATTTGTGTGCGCATGACAAGACAATGTCCTGCGGCATTGGTGAATCCGGTTTTCGTGAGGTCAATTTTCCAATTGTCGTTGTGCACCAATCGGTTAGTGTTACGAAAATCGAGCGTGTATCTAGGCTTAGAAAAGGTAACGGTTTTCTTATCGGTGGCGCTCAATTTACCCAGTAAAGGGTATTTTTTACTGGCTTTCAGTAATACCACCAAGTCGCGAGCCGTTGAGACATTTTTCGCTGAGAGCCCGGTTGGCTCGACAAAGCGCGTATTTTTCATACCTAATGCTTTCGCTTTGGCGTTCATGGCTTTAATGAACGCTTTATAGCCGCCCGGATAGTGGTGGGCAAGGCTTGCCGCGGCGCGGTTTTCAGATGACATCAATGTCAGCAATAGCATATCTTTTCGACTGATTTCACTGCCGATTTTTACTCGAGAGTGCACGCCTTTCATCTCTTTCGCGTCTTTGATGGTGATGGGCAGTTTGGCATCCATGGGCAGCTTGGCATCTAAGGTCACGATGGCAGTCATTAATTTCGTGACTGAAGCGATGGGTTTTACCGCATCAGGATTATTGGAATAAATAATCTCATTGGTCTTAAGATCGATCACCAATGCACTATTGGCAGAGAGTTCTTGCTTCTTAACGGTTTTTTTTACGCCAGCTTTGGTCGTAGTCGAGGAATCGGCGGAATGCGCTGGTATGGCAATGATTAAACTGCTGCATATCAGAAGAACATGACCAAGGCGAGAGAAGATCTTCATTTTGAATTCACTGAACGGTTAATTAAGTCAAAGGTTTGTCATCTATACTCAATCTACTCGAAACCACAGCGTTAAACCGCACTTACGAATGCCCATCGCGCGATTTCACTATGCCGTTGGTGGCTTACTTTTTGCGCCTACCTGCACATCAAGCCGTTTGGGTATTACCGACAAAGTAAGTATAAGAGGCTTAGTTTCGGAGCAATAGAAGCACCATTGAAAATATATTTATCTTTTTTTGGCGCACAACTACTGGAAAATTCGAGATTTTGGTATAGGGTCTGGCGTGCTGAGCTTATGTGAATTTCAATACTTAGAAAAGGCGTCCATCTGAAGCGAGTCGCACCTAATGATAAAGTTTGAGTACGAAAGCACAGTTTGTTGCGCTCATTTATTTCAAATAACCAAGGTGAGCCATGCCCATAAGCGCGATGCCATATGCAACGTATCTATCCTCAACTTAACAACGAGCACCATTAATGGGTGACTTCGCTCACCAACTCTTCAAATTGGGTGATATCCCAATCACTTAAACTGTCCGTGACTTTTCCGACCAGCGGCAATAAACGCCACGCTTCATTTTCTCGAAACGGGTGATTGGTGATGACGGCGTAACTGGCGACGCAACATCTGCCGCCTTTGGAGCGGATGAACTCGGCAATGGTGTTAACGGCTTCATCACTGTATGACTCTATCTTGTAGAGAGTGTCCATATCGTCATCCTCGATTGGGGAACAACGAATCTTTTGCATATTTGATGCCATGATGGCACGACAGGATTGCACTAGATGAATGTTAACAATGTTTGCAAAAAGTGACGCAAGTTGCAAAAACACATTATTAATGTGCATAAATGATGCAAATTGATTTCCATCAAATTTGTGTGGTTTTTGTGTGCTACTGTGCGCGCAACACAAAGATAACAACATAGCCCTACAAAAAAGGAAAACGTCATGAAACAAACCATTTGCGGCCTAGCCGTGCTTGCAGCCCTAACCTCTGCTCCTGTATTCGCTCACCAAGAAGGTGACTTTATTGTGCGCGCAGGTATTGCTTCGGTAGTACCAAATGACAGTAGCGATAAGATTTTAGGTAGCCAAAGTGAATTGGCGGTTAATAGCAATACCCAGTTAGGGTTAACGCTTGGCTATATGTTTACTGACAACATCAGCTTTGAAGTCCTTGCTGCTACACCATTTTCACACAAAATTTCGACTGACTTGCTGAGCCTAGGCGACATTGCTGAAACCAAACACCTGCCACCAACCTTTATGGTCCAGTACTATTTTGGCGAAGCAAATTCGACTTTCCGCCCTTATGTTGGCGCGGGTTTGAACTACACCACTTTCTTTGATGAAAGCTTTAATGGTACGGGTAGTAGTGCCACATTAACGGATCTTAAACTAGATGATTCATGGGGTTTGGCTGCTAATGCTGGCGTAGACTACATGCTCAATGATAGCTGGTTCCTTAACGCTTCTGTGTGGTATGCCAATATTGAAACGACGGCAACATACAAATATGGTGGTGCTGCTCAATCAACTGATGTGAAAATCAATCCGTGGGTATTTATGATCGCAGGTGGTTATAAGTTCTAACGCCTTATTTTGAGAAAAAGCCGCGATTTCGCTAACTCCGATCAGTTAAGCAAATGATCAGTTGAACGATCCTGTGGTTGGTTGAAAATACCCTCAAGCATTTCATGTTTGAGGGTATTTTTTTATGTTGGCTCACTGGCTTATTGATGTTGATTACTTCGCTTCTCCTGATTCACTTGCGCTTTTTCAAAAAGAGCTTCCATTAGAATGGATAAATCAAGCGCTTGATGAAACGAATAAAGCCAGCATGAGAAGACGAAAGCTACCTGCTGAGTTGGTCGTTTGGCTACTAGTCGGTATTGGCTTGTATCGCGATAGACCTATTACTGATGTTTTGGAGAAGTTAGATCTAAAACTATCTAACTCTTTAGGTGAATCTATTGCTCCAAGTGCTATTCCTCAAGCCAGAAAACGTCTTTAAAAACGATATTGCCCGCCCACGGTGAAGGAAAGACTCGAATAATCTTGCTCTAAGGGGTAGTAACTGAGCTCCATAGTCAGCGCCAAGCTTTTGTCGATGCTCGATTGCACTTTCGTACCGATGCCGATATACGGATTGGTTCCTGAAAATTGACGGTTATCGCCAATCGCGCCCAATTCATAGCGCTCTTTCACTTTGAATTGTGATAGCCCGCCGCGAGCGTAAAGAATCGTCAGGTTATTGATAGGCTGTTCGAAAAAAGCGCCAAAATAAAAACCTTCAACTTTGACATCAATCTTCTGTTTTTGCGTGTTTAACATTTCGGCTCCGTTGCCGATCATGCCTGAATAGCCGAGATCTAAGCCGATAAACGGTGAAAACTGGTAATTATACCCAAACTGAGTAACCCAAGCTTCATCACTACTGGAAGGGCTATCGATACGGCTAAAGCCTGTGCTTAACGAAAATGAATAAGGGCTATTTCCCGCATAAGCAGGAAGTGCAAAGCAACAAAAAACCATTAACCAGCCGCAAAAACGTACCATAGCCCACCTGTTTCATTCCCTGAAAGGATTAATATTCCCTCCTACTTGAAGCTGCAGCGGTGTCTGTTACCTTCGTTTACCCCAATCACATAGCCTGTCTATGTCATGAAGATTGTCATGAAGATTCACTCACTGACTGCGCATCTACAAATCCAAGTAGTTTGGATGCCGAATGCAAGAATAGATTTAAAGTTAAGCAATAAATGCGCCGAATGGATAAGCGTGGTGAATTATTTATACGTGATGTGAGCTTGATCGACTTCGAAAACGAAGCTTGTGAGTTGCTGGAATTTTGCCCTACAAAAAGGTGATCAAAGTCTAATTTATGGCAATTTAAAGCGAGGGCAATCGATTGTTCAGCCAAAAGCGATATGTCGGTAATTTGACAAAATAGAAGTAACGTACTGTTTGGTAAGCAATTTAAGAGTTGAGTGTTACAGAGGGGATTGTCTGGGTATGAAAACTTCGGCAGGGTAACACAAAAAAAAGTCAAATATCAGTCTTGAGAGAAAAAAAACGCGGCCTATAATGCTGAAAACCGGAGCGTCTGCCAACGCTCCGGTTTTTTTGTGTCCGAAATGTACTGACGTCTGCCAACGAAGGTACTACGCACTCTGCTAAGAGACACAAATGGTCTATTAATCAAGGAATTACACAATGCGTATCGAACAAGAACTTAAGTTAGGTTTTAAAGATGTCCTGTTTCGCCCGAAACGTTCAACCCTGAAAAGCCGTTCTCAAGTAAATTTAACCCGCGAGTTTACTTTCAAACATAGTGGTCGTCAATGGTCAGGCGTACCAGTGATTGCCGCCAATATGGACTCGGTAGGCAGTTTTGCCATGGCGAAAGCACTGGCTGAGCATGGTGTAATAACCGCAGTGCACAAACATTACACTGTGGCTGATTGGGCCGAGTTTGTGAAAAGTGCTGACAAAGCGACGCTGAACAATGTCATGGTTTCAACCGGAACATCTGAAGCGGATTTCCAAAAAACCAAAGATGTCATGGCACTGTCGGATGAGTTGATCTTCATCTGTGTCGATATCGCGAACGGCTACTCAGAGCACCTTGTCGAGTACGTGCAAAGAGTGCGCGCTGCGTTTCCTGACAAAGTGATTTCTGCCGGCAACGTCGTAACAGGCGATATGGTAGAAGAGCTTATCCTAGCGGGTGCCGACATTGTTAAAGTGGGCATTGGCCCAGGCTCTGTATGTACTACACGCGTAAAAACCGGTGTCGGTTACCCACAATTGTCCGCGATTATCGAATGTGCGGATGCTGCGCACGGCCTTGGTGGTCGTATCATCGGTGACGGCGGTTGTACTTGCCCTGGTGATGTCGCGAAAGCTTTCGGTGGCGGCGCGGATTTCGTGATGCTTGGCGGTATGCTGGCAGGCCATGAAGAAGCGGGCGGCGAACTCATCGTAAAAGATGGCGAAACCTTCATGAAATTTTACGGCATGTCATCGAAGAGCGCGATGGACAAGCATTCTGGCGGTGTAGCAGGTTACCGTGCAGCCGAAGGAAAAACCGTACTATTGCCATACCGTGGCAGCGTACACGGCACCATTCAAGATATCCTTGGCGGCGTGCGCTCAACCTGTACCTACGTAGGCGCGGCGGAGCTTCGTGAGCTAACTAAGCGTACAACTTTCATCCGAGTTCAAGAGCAAGAGAACAACGTCTACGGGCGTGAGTAATCACTGTTGTTGCGATAAGAGAGAAGCCAACAAAAAGAGCCACATGATGTGGCTCTTTTGCTATTGGTTTCACACCTAAATCGGTTTAGCCGATGATGACTTTGTCACTGGTTTTGAAGAACTGCGACGAGAGCTGTTTGCGGGTTTTTGCGGTGCTGAATGAGTGCCGCCTTTTTTCGCTGTGCGAGCTTGTCCTGTAGGCTGGCCTCGGTGGCCAGCTTTAGGTTTGTTTTCAGCTGCGCTGCCTTTGTTTTCTCCAGCTCCCTCTACCTTTTTAGGCTTTTTGGGCTTTTTCGGTTTCAAAGGTCGAGTGTCTAACTTTGACTCAGGGAGTTGGTTGGTCGGCTCAAATCCCGCTAAATTTACACGAGGCAATAAGGCTTGTGTTAAACGCTCAATCGCAAATAATTCCGGCGCTTCAATGGTACTTACCAAAGAAATCGCTTTACCGACCTCACCAGCTCGGCCTGTTCGACCAATTCGGTGCACGTAATCTTCAGCAATTTTCGGCAATTCAAAATTCACCACTTGAGGCAGTTGCGGGATATCAATGCCACGCGCAGCAATATCTGTTGCGACCAGAATACGCACCTCTCCCGCTTTAAAATCCGCCAACGCTCGTGTGCGTGCGCCTTGGCTCTTATTGCCGTGAATCGCGGCCGCGGTTAAACCTTGCTCGTTGAGATAGGTCGCTAAGCGGTTGGCACCATGCTTGGTACGCATAAATACCAGCACTTGTTGCCAATTCCCCTCTTTGACTAATTTCACCAGCATATCCGGTTTCTTTTTCACATCAGCAGGATAAATGCACTGCTCAACGGTTCTTGCCGTTGAGTTGGCTGGGCTGACTGAAATTTCGACAGGGTTATTCACTAAGCCTTTGGCAAGCTCACGGATTTCGGCCGAAAAGGTGGCTGAAAACAGTAGGTTTTGGCGCTTTTCAGGCAATAATTTCAGTATCTTACGAATGTCACGAATAAAGCCCATGTCTAGCATGCGATCCGCTTCGTCAAGTACCAAAATTTCCAACTGATCAAATTTGACCGCATTTTGGTTATACAGATCCATCAACCGGCCTGGGGTAGCCACTAAGATATCCGCACCTTTACACATTCGCTGCATTTGTGGGTTAATTTTCACACCACCAAACACAACCGCGCTCTTGAGCGGTAGATGGCGGCCATAGAGCATGACATTGTCTTGGATTTGTGCGGCCAGTTCACGCGTTGGGGTAAGGATTAAAGCACGAACTTGATTGGCGCGAACTTTTGGTCCTTTTGCCAGCAATTCTAAAATGGGTAGCGTAAAGCCAGCCGTTTTTCCTGTGCCAGTTTGAGCTGCGGCCATCACGTCTTTGCCTGCTAAAACCGCAGGAATAGCCTGTAACTGAATCGGTGAAGGCGTGTTGTAGCCTTTCTCTTCAATCGCTTTAAGGATTGGCGCAGACAGACCGAGCGAGGTAAAACCCATATATCATTCTCAACAGTAATCAAATAACGCGGCAAATCCGCGCAAAGCCTGCCATTCTGAGGCCTTTAGTGATTAGTAGCAACCGCTATCTACAATGCCAAGTCAATTTGGATAGAGAGAAAATGAATATGTGGTTGTTAACCAAAAGAGCCACATGACGTGGCTCTTTACTCTTTATTACATACCTCGGTTTAGCCGATGATGATTTTGCTGAGCACAAAACCCACACAGCAGGCAGAGATAACCGCAATGAGGCCGATCGACATAAAGGAGTGGTTGAAATACCACTTACCGATCTTGGTGGTGCCTGTGTTATCGAAGTTCACGGTGGCGATATCTGATGGGTAGTTCGGAATAAAGAAGTAACCGTACAACGCTGGCATCAAGCCAATCAGCAGTGCGGGTTCTAAACCTAGCCCTAAACCAACAGGGAGCATCATCCGTGCTACTGCGGCTTGTGAGTTCACCACCACAGACACAATGAACAGCGCCAGAGCAAATGTCCAAGGGTAGTTGGTCACCATCTCCACGATGCCAGATTTAAATTGCGGCATCGCGTATTGGAAGTAGGTGTCAGACATCCACGCGATACCGAAGATGGCAATCGCAGCAACCATGCCAGACTTGAACACCACGCCGTTTGGTACAGAGCGCGGGTCTGTTTTGGTGGCGAGTAAAATGATACCGCCGAAACAGAGCATGATCATTTGAATCACCATGTCCATGCCAATTGGCTTAGTGCCTTCTTGAATGGTGCGGATCTCCGGCCACATTGCAATCACCACGATCACTAAAATCGAGGAGATGAACAGCAGCACGGAGTTACGTGCTGATGCTGGCAAGGTTTCATCGAGTGAGGTGGCGGTGGTATTGAGGATTTTTTCACGCCAAACCGGATCTTGCAGTCTTGCTTGATACTCAGGATCGTTTTCCAGCTCTTTACCGCGTCTCAAACTGTACAGCGACATTAAAAGCGTACCGAATAAAGTCGCTGGTACCGTGACCATCAAAATCGATAGTAGGGTGATTTCATGGTTAATGTTGGAGAGTTGTGCCAAGTAGTAAACCACGGCGGCCGAAATCGGCGAGGCGGTAATGGCGATTTGTGACGCAACGGATGCTGCCGCCATAGGGCGCTCAGGACGAATGCCATTTTTCAGGGCAACGTCACCAATGATTGGCATGATCGAGTAAACCGCATGACCTGTACCCAGCATAAACGTCATTGTGTAAGTGACAAAAGGGGCAATTAAAGTGACGCGTTTGGGGTTTTTGCGCAGCATACGCTCCGCCACTTGCAGCATGTATTTTAAGCCACCAGCCGCTTCGAGAATCGAGGCACAAGTGACAACCGCGAGGATGATTAACATCACGGTGATCGGTGGCGAGGTCGGTGGCATCTTGAAGACGAAAACTTCGATAACCAAACCGATCCCTGAGACAACGCCAAGTCCAATACCGCCATACCGAGAGCCGATATACAGCATCAGAAGTAGAAAGAGAAATTCCACATACAGCATTTGATGTTCCCTATATTTAAATGAAGTTGTATGTATTGTCTGGTTTCATTTGCAAAAATTATGAAGCAGAGTTCACAGAATCCTATGCGGGAAATATCAGATGCTGATATTCAGGAGGGAATCACACTATCAGGCTGAAAAGTAAAGATTTTAGGTGGTTTTGTGTAACGAGTATGTTGCGCCACACAAAGCGTTATTTTGACCATCAAGCCAAGCGAAAGACTTGGCTTGATGTTGGTCAAGAAGTCGTCTAGTCGTAAATGGTTGGAATCGGCTGACGCTTATGTTGAGTCGCGTTATAAATCGCGATCAAACGTTCACTCACGTGTGCTGGAACGGGGTTTCCTTCCAGAAAATCGTCGATTTGCTCATAAGTCAGATTCAAGGCTGCTTCATCGGCTTTTTGCGGCGCGAGTTCTTCAAGATCCGCGGTGGGTGTTTTGTGTACCAGTTGTGCGGGAGCACCCAAGGTTTCAGCCAGCAAACGAACTTGGCGTTTGTTGAGGCCAAACAGTGGGGCGAGATCACAAGCACCATCGCCAAACTTGGTGTAAAAACCGGTAATGTTCTCGGCTGAGTGATCCGTCCCTAGTACCAATCCACCTACATAACCAGCAATTTCATACTGCGCGACCATGCGCGCGCGCGCTTTCACATTGCCTTTAATGAAATCGATCTTGGCGGGATCGCTTGGAACCAGACCGGTATTGGTTAAGGCTTGTTGTGACGCCGCGTGTAAGCCATCTACCCCCGCTTTGATGTTCACCGAAACCGAGTGAGTTGGACGAATAAAGGAGAGTGCAAGTTGCGCTTCATCTTCATCTTTTTGCTCGCCGTAAGGCAAACGCACCGCGATAAATTGGTAGTCAGAAGTATTGTGCTGCTGATTGAGCTCTTCAACAGCGAGTTGGGCTAAGCGGCCACAGGTCGTTGAATCAACACCACCACTGATGCCCAAAACTAAGGATTTGCAGCGAGCTTCGGTGAGCTTACGTTTAATAAAAGCCACGCGGCGTTCGATTTCAAACTGCGGATCAATCGAAGGCAGTACGCGCATTTCTTCACGGATCTTGTGTTCCATAGGTTCCTTTCCTGCAAGCAATGTCAATTTTTCGGTGTATGATACCGCAATCGTTGAATTAGAAAACCGAGAAAGGGCATTTCCTGATCGGCAAGGTACACAATGAAAAAGATTGCGGTGTTTGGCAGCGCCTTTAATCCTCCGACCTTAGGCCACAAAAGCATTATTGATTCGCTTGGTCATTTTGATTTGATTCTGTTAGTGCCGAGCATTGCCCATGCTTGGGGAAAAACCATGCTCGATTACGAGTTGCGCAATCAACTGGTCGATCAATTCATTCAAGATATAGGCTCAAGCAAAGTGCAGCGTTCCGATGTTGAGCAAGCCTTATTTACTCCGCCAGAGGCCGTTACTACTTATGCGGTGTTGACGTGTTTGCAAGCTCTCTATCCTGACGATGAGTTCACCTTTGTGTTAGGGCCAGACAATCTACTTAATTTCGGAAAATTCTACAAAGCCGATGAAATACTGCAGCGTTGGACAGTGATGGCATGCCCTGAAAGGTTGCCTATCCGCAGCACTACGATTCGTGATGCTCTGCAAAATAGACACCCCATTACAGGCATGACCACAGCTGGAGTTGAACGCTTGTTACATCAGCAGCAGCTTTATACAAACCCAAGCTTCTAATTCTAATATGCATTGGCTGAGTGACTGAGGGTTGTTCGTCATTCAGCCAGTGGATGCCAAGTATTACTCATTGATCTCGTGAAATATCCTCCTCCTATCTGCGCTATTGTGCTAAAACTAAATAAGGTCAAAGTAGTTGGAGTGTGGAGACGACATGGATCTGTTTGCAGATATGCGGCAAGACGCCGCCGAGGAAAAAGAACGTGTAGTCATGCACTGCCATGAACCTTGGCGCGTTTTACTGGTCGATGATGATGAACAGATGCATCAAATCACCCGATTGGCATTAGCGGGTTTCCAATTCCAAAATCGTACATTGGAGCTGATTTCGGTGCTTTCTGGACAAGAAGCCAAGGCTGTGATGGCTGAAAAATCCGATATTGCTTTGGCATTGATTGACGTGGTGATGGAAACTGAACACGCGGGTCTAGATTTGGTGCGTTACATTCGTGAAGAGCTCCAAAACCGTCAAGTGCGTTTGGTGCTGCGTACCGGACAAGCAGGGCAAGCTCCTGAAGATAAAGTCATCAAAGAGTATGAGATTGATGATTACAAAGAAAAAACCGAGCTGACCACCCAAAAATTGCGTACCTTGCTGTATTCGATGTTGCGTGCTTATCGCGATTTATGTTTGATTGAAGATCAAAAACGAGGGTTAAGCCAAGTGATTGAGGCTTCTGCGAATGTCCAGAACACCAGAACCCTACAAACCTACGCGACAGCGGTGTTGAGCCAATTAACCTCACTGCTTAAATTGCATGCTTCCGCATTTTACTGTGTGGTGAACCCGCGCCCAGGAGAAGAGCAGTACAGTGCATTAACCGTTGCTACAACGGCAGAATGTGTGGATTTGTATGTGGAATCTCCGTTCAAAGGGCTCCCCGAAGAGGTTGAAATTCGCTGTAAAGAGGTGTTGAACAACGGGCGTACCCGTGATTACGGGGATGCCTATGTGTTCTTTAAACAAGATGAACGTGGTGTTGATAGCGTACTGTATGTCGATCTTGATCAAGAGCTTTCCGAGTTGGATAGAAAGCTACTGGAAATCTACATGTACAACATTGGGCTGACGTTCGAAAACATTAACTTGATGGTGGATCTACGCGAAACCTCGAAAGAGTTGGTGTACAACCTTGCGAATGCCGTAGAGGCGCGTAGCCGAGAAACGGGAGCGCATGTTCAGCGAGTTTCGTTGTTTTGCGAACGGTTGGCGTTGCTATACGGGCTACCAGATGCTGATGCCGATATGATCAAAAGTGCAGCCCCCCTGCATGATGTCGGTAAAGTCGCCATTCCAGATAGTATTTTGCATAAACCCGGCAAGTTGGATGCTCAAGAGTGGGCGATTATGCAAAAGCATGTTGAGTACGGTGTAGATATTCTGAGTCGTTCTAAGCGGCGATTGATTCATGTTGCGAAAGAAATTGCTGCTACCCACCATGAGAAATGGGATGGCAGTGGTTATCCGAACCGCTTACAAGGCGATGATATTCCCATTTCAGGCCGTATTACTGCTTTAGCCGATGTCTTTGATGCTCTAGGGGCAAAACGTTCCTATAAAGATCCGTGGTCAGATGAACAGATCCGAGAAGAGTTAATTGCGCAAAAAGGGCGTCACTTTGAGCCAAAACTGGTTGAACTGTTACTCAAACATTGGGATGAGTTTATTGCCATCCGTGCTTCGCTGCCGGATTAGGGTGGCTAATGGCGTCGGCGCGAAGTATGGCTAGGTCACGGAATCGGGTATTTGAGGCATCGATAGCGCTTTGGGTAATGTGATCACGTAATGCACACCGTGCCCCGGTTCGGAGGCAAAAGCCAGTTGGCCATGCAGCTTTTGCTTAACCAAATTAAACACTAGATTTAATCCCAATCCTGATCCACCTTGACCTCGTTTAGTGGTAAAAAATGGTTCAAAGATTTTCTGATGCAGCTCTTTTGCCACACCGCATCCATTGTCTCGATACTCAATAATGATCTGCTGCTCTTTTTGATAGAAGTGAATATCAATCGCTGGTTGAGAGGTCTCTGCGAAAGCGTGATTCACACTGTTCATTACCAAATTAGTCATTATCTGCGTTAGTACGCCAGGTAAGCTGTTCATCATCACGGCATCATCCCCATGCAGTTGCGGCGTCACCGGAATTTTTCGTGTTTCACTGTGTAAGCTGGCCATCAGTGCGTCGAGGACTTGTTTTACGTCAAATTGGCTACGGCTTTCCGAAACTTGATCGACGGCCGTCTGTTTAAAATCTCGAATCAGTCGCGCGGCTCGGTTGAGGTTAGTTTCTAACATGAGGGTGCTCTGAGTCATCCTCGCCATCAATTCTGCAAACTGTTGGCTGGTGAGTGTTTGTTGGTTGAAAGCGTTCAGCAAGCTTTCTCGTGTTTCTTGAATCACAGAAGTGGCCGTCACCGCAATACCTAATGGCGTATTCACTTCATGTGCGACGCCTGCCACTAAGCCACCGAGAGCGGCGAGCTTCTCAGATTCAATCAGTTGGGTTTGGGTTTCTTGTAAACGGGTTAGACTGAGCGCTAAGTCTTGCGTTCGAGTCGCGACTTGTTGCTCCAGATCTTGGTTCATGATTTCTAAACTCAATTGAGCCAGTTTGAGTGATGTAATGTTGATTGCGGTACCACGAAATCCGAGAAATTGCTCATCGGTATACCGAGCAATGCCTTGGAACAGTAAATAAGCTTGAGAGCCATCGCTGAGTGGGAGTTCCACTTCACAATTGGAGAAATCTTGCTGTTTGAGTAAGCAGTTCATGAGCGCGGCTGAGGATTGGATCGGCGCAATACGCACCATCAGTGGTTTGGATTCTTCATCAATCGCTAACGCAGTAGACATGGCTTCTGAGCTATAAATCAGCTCGCCATGGCTGTTGGTTTCCCATAACCAATCGGAGGCGGCTTGTGCAAAATCTTCCAATCGCTCTTGTTCCGATTTGATGGTGCGGTAAAGGGTTGTCACGTTGTTCGCAATTCGATTGGTTTCATCCCCCAGCCATTGTAACTCGTCATTTTTCTCCATAATCCAAGGGTTATAAGGCAGTTGCAGTGGCTTTTTAGGGTGGCGGGGATTGTAGCGGCGTAGAAATTGCGCGATCGCAAAAATCCGCTGATTCACACTGGCGTGGAAAATCAGCAAGATTAAATAACACACAATGGCGGTTTTCAGTGCATTGACGGCTAAGGTGAGCAGAAACTGGCGAATCAAATAGTTGTAGATACCTTGAGCATCAGATTCAACATATAAAGTGCCGATCTTTTCAGTTATCTGAGTATCAGGGTTGGTGTATTCCAGTGGAATCTCACTATTCAATGCCATGCTTTTTACGGGTTCTCCGGCTGAAAAATGGTAGTCACCAGAGGTGATCTTCATATAATCGACATTCGGTAAGTTGACTAAGCCTTCCAGCCTTTGGGTGAGCACCACTAAGTCATAGTTCCACAATGAGCTGGCGAGAAGCTCTGCATGAATGGTTTGAATTTCATCATGCCTAGCTTGGACGTTGTTGAACTCTCGGTTGTAGTCGATGAAGGTTTGGGTAATCGTCATTGCTAAAGTCACTGCACCACTGAGGATCACCATGATAAGAATGATGCGTCGGCCAATACGGCTGAACATCGGGTTGCTGTCTATTTCTTCTGCGTCACGTTTTTTCATTATTAACTATTGTGTTAGAAGCGATTCATTTCATTATAGATGGAGTACTTACCTTCTTCCTACAAGCAGCGCCAAGCGGTTTAGGTATAGAAGAATGAAGATCAACTAAACTTGCTAGAAATCAGGAGGAAGCCTTATGCGTTGGTGGATAGTTTTAGTGTGGCTGTTGAGTGGTCAAACATGGTCGGCCAATGTTTTGGTGATTCAAAGTTATCACTCAGGTTATGCTTGGGATGCGGCCTACACAAAAGGATTGAAAGAGGGGATTAACGCCCAACATCAATTACACTTTTTTGAAATGGATACGAAACGGATTCCCGCTCGAGAATACAGCGCGGCTGCCGATCGTGCATTTCAAGCTTATCAGCGATTGAAACCTGACTTGGTGGTCTTGGGTGATGACAACGCGCTCTATTATCTGCTGCCCAAACTGTATAACGAGCCCATCTCGATTGTTTTTCTAGGGATTAACTCAAATCCTAGAGAGTTGCTGGATGAATATTCGGGGATTGCGCAAGTAACGGGCATTTTAGAGCAACCCTTATTTGTCAAAAATATGGCTGAAATCGGCCGTTTGTTACCGAAAGATAAACGGCGTGTTTTGGTGTTGTTTGACTCAGGTAATACCTCAAAAATTGCCTTGGATTATATGCAAGATCAATACAAGCTGATTAAGGAGAACTTGGGGATAGAGGCGGACATCCGCTCTATTAAGAGTGAGCAAGAGTGGAGGCATGCTGTTGAGTATGCCAATCAAGAAAGCTTTGGAGCTATTGTGGTTGGTTTGTATCAAACTCTTGTCAATACTGATGGGCTACATGTTCCACCAGAAAACATTTTGAGTTGGACGAATCAACATTCTCAACTGCCGTTGTTTGGCTTTTGGGATTTCTCCATCGGCAAAGGTAAAGCAGCGGGTGGGGTGGTGTTATTTGGATTAGAACAAGGAAAAATGGCCGCGGAACTGGCGACGCGTATTTTGGATAAACAAGAACCCGCCAAATACATTCCGATCCAGATCAACCGTCAAGGGCGAGGCCTTTATCAGCCAGATGAGTTTGCACGCTGGGGTTTAACGCCGCCGAAAGATTGGACACCTATCGATGAATAAGCGCTGTACTTAGCCTATGAATCCAAGGTGAGTTATAGAAAACAACACCGCCCATAAAGGGCGGTGTGAAAGAGAATTTAAGCTTCAACTGGCTCTTGCTGCCAACGTTTTTGGCGTAGATTAAAGGCGCAAAACAGTACAAACCATACGCTGCTGGCTGCCAAACCTGCCCAAACAGAGTGCAATAAGCCCATTGCCAAATAACCTAGTAATGCCCCCATTGCTGCGCTGATGGCGTAAGGAAGTTGAGTCACCACATGGTCAATATGATGACTACCCGCGCCAGTGGCGGACAAGATACTGGTGCTGGAAATTGGTGAGGCGTGATCGCCAAACACAGCGCCTGCTAATACGGCAGAGAGGGTTGGTAGCATCAGGCTGATGTCTGATGCAGCAGCAATATCACCCGCGAGTGGCAGCATAATGCCGAAGGTGCCCCAACTGGTGCCAGTAGCGAATGCCATTAAACAAGACAGAACAAACACCAACGCGGGTAGCAGTTCAACTGGCAAATTGCCTTGAGTCAGGGACGCGAGATAAATGCCGGTTTGCAGATCACGCACCACACCACCTATCGTCCAAGCAAATAGCAGAATGATGATCGCTGGCATCATCGCCATAACACCTTTTGGTGCGGTGGAGATCCATGTTTGCACCGAAAGTTTTAAGCGCAGTGACAGGACAATCGAGACGGCCAAGCTACACAACGCCGCATAAACCAGTGATTGCGCCACATTGGTATTTTCGAGTGCGCCAATCAAAGAGAAAGCCTCACCGTTAGCGGCTAAGACGGCGTTACCGGTTTGGATCATGAAAATCAAGGTGGTGATGGTCAGTGCTGCGATGGGCAACACCATATCGATCATGGTGCCGCGAGCGGTTTCTCCGCCTTCCATATCTAAGCCCGCAGGGCGGCCTTTGCTTTCGTCCCACAATTTACCTTCACGAGCCCACGCTTCGTGTTGGCGCATGGGGCCAATATCCATCGGCAGGAAAATCACCGCGAGCACCATAAGCAGGGTAAACACTGCGTACAGGTTCATCGGGATCATCTGTACAAATGCTGAAATCGCACTGATTTCCGTCATTTCGTGTGCTGCTAAAATGCCGCCAATGAGAGCGATAATGTAAGCGCCCCAAGAGGAAATCGGCGTAATCACACACACGGGGGCTGCTGTAGAGTCGAGCAAATAGGCGAGTTTCGCGCGCGAGATTTGGAAGCGATCCGTCACCGGGCGGCAAATTGCGCCTACAGACAGGCTATGGAAAAAGTCATCGATGAAAAAGGCAAATACCATTAACCCTGTCAGAGCTTTTGCACTGCGGCGATCTTTACATTTGCGCTCTGCCCACACCGCGAAAGCACGCGTTGCGCCTGAGGCGGTCATTAAGCTTATCAAACCACCCAGCAGCAGCATAAACAGCAGCATATTGATGTTATCGCTGTTGGCTGCACCTTCCGCCCAGAATAAGCCGCTGATCTTTCCAAACAAGTACTGTAGTGTGCTTAGAGGTGAAAAATGGTTAAGCATGACAGCGCCAGCGGCAATGCCAGCGCCTAAAGAGAGTAATACTCGGCGTGTGGTAATCGCGAGCAGCACTGCGAGTAGCGGTGGGATGACCGAGTAAATCGAGTCAGAATAAGGGGCTAAATTCATGGATCTCACATCACCTTTTCAGGTGGAGATCTACCAGCAGGATAAAAAACACATTTCAGCGAAATAACACTTCTTATCCTTCAAGGTAGCGCTCCATAGACAACACACTATGGCAGTCCGGCATTTGTTCAATGCTGGCCCAGCGAACGTTGATGACGCAACGATCACTTCGGCGCTGTACCCTTTAACCAGTCATCATCGGGGTCAACCTACGACTGGCGACTCATGAACAGCGCGCCTCTACTTAAAGGAACTTGTGCCAGTTGGAGAGCTTTGCTCAAAAACTGTGACACGCAACGTATATTACTGCCTTTTCAGGTGACGACAAGATTTAATTTCCCCATTTCTGCAGTGAAATTGATCTCGTCCGGTATATTCGCTAAAGGGTCAGAATTTTCTCTCATCAGATCGCAATAGGCATCTCATCTGAAGGTGGTTGTTTGGTGTAAACGCGTTTGAGCCCCCACAACGCCAGTACCGACATCAGAAGCATGATAATGCCGAGTGGTAGTTGATCGGATGCTGGGAACATGGCGGCGAACAGCGTAGCCAGACCTGCCCCTAAGTTTTGCATTCCACCTAAAATCGCACCGCCAGTCCCTGCGTGATAAGGGAAAGGAGAGAGTGCACCAGTGGTGGCGGCCGGGAATAAAATGCCAGCCCCTAAGAAGTAAATCGTTGCGCCGCCAATTAAGGACCATGCGGTTGTCAGGCCAAGCAAACCGGGCAACATAATCACCAGAGAACCGGTGAGGATGGCGAGCAAACCGATGCGCATGGCGGTTTTTTCACGCCAGTGGCGAGCAATCACGTTAGAGAGCCAAGCGCCCGCCAAATAACCGGGTATGGGTAACACAAACAATAAGCTTACGGTAGTCGCAGGTAGGCCCAATACACCGCCTAATAATACTCCTGCTGCCGCTTCAAACACGGCTAAGCCTGCAAAGGTTGCGACAAGACAGATTAAGTAACCTTGGAAGCGGCGATCTGACAGCACATAATGATAACTGCGCAGTACGGGCTCTTTTTTACGCGCAGCCGCAGGTAGCGTTTCCACCATGCTGGTCATCATGGTAATCACCACGGCAATCGCAAATAGAGACAAGAACAAATAGCTTGAACGCCAGCCAAAACTTTCGGTTAAGTAGCCCCCTAAGACCGGCGCAACCAGAGGTGAGAAAATCAGGCACATACTGATTAAGCTGTTGACTTTATGCAGCTCAGCCCCGTCGAAACAGTCGCGAGAGAGCGTACGAGACATCGCGCCACCACAGCCAATCCCAAGACCTTGTACAAAGCTACCGACCAAAAACCATGAATACTGATGGGCGAACAGCGCAATCAAAGAACCGATAATGTAGATTGCCAATCCAGCAATAATGATCGGTTTGCGACCAATACGATCAGAAAGGGTGCCGTAGACAAATTGCGACAAACCGTATGGGATCAGGTAGCACGCCATCACGGCTTGCAGCGCCGCCGGCGAAACCAAAAACTCTTGCGCCATGTAACCAATAGAAGGCACATACATAGTTTGTGTCGCTTGGCCGACAGCGGCCAGAATAGCGATAAAGAAGGTCAGTTTTGCAACAGAAAGCGAGGCAGACATCGTTATCTCCAGATAAAAACAATATCTTATTAAAATCATCTAATGAAAAAACTTGAGAGAGCTTAGCTCTCGGCGCGAGATGTTATTGCTGTAAGCCTTATCTAGCAAACGATTATTGCTGTTTTGTTCACGATAAATATCTATGATTTGGATTATTTTTTCTAATGATTATTTTGGTTTTATTGTACCTTGAACCCAAACTCAAGTCAGACTATGATAAATGAGAATTAATATCATAAAGATGTTGTAAACATGATGTCACTTGCTGTACCGCTGCTTTTCATGAGCTTGCTTGGATTTAAATTAAAACTCCCTTATGGGTTATTGATTGGATTAATCATACTGACGCTATTGCTAGGCTGGCTTGGTAACATCAGCTTATTACCAGTGTTGGTGGTGCTGTTCTTTATGTCTCCGCTCTTGCTGGCGACAAAGCGAGCGCAATGGCAGAGCATGTTGTTCTGTGTTGGTTGCTTGTTGCCCCAACTGTTGCAATTTGTGATGTTAAATCAGCGATGAGTGGCCGTGTGTTGCAATGTTCACTCTCATCTAAGCTGGTGTTTATTTTACTGAAGAATTAAGGATAGAGTTTTTGCTCTACCCTTAAGAGTCCGCAGGATTCTAGAGTGGAAATTGTGCCATTTCGGTAGCCAAAATCTGTTCTGCAATATAGTGATGGGTTGCCGTCGTTGGATGAGTGACCTCCCAGAATACAAAGCGATCTGAGCCTTGCTTAGCACACTCTGCAGAAAGCGAGTGAGAAAGCAGGTAATCGGCGGCAGAGCTTCGTCGAATATCTAAGCAAGGCGTACTCGCGTGGGCAAACCCATGTTTCTCCGGCTGAGTCGTGATGCTGTCAAACAGTGCATAAGCATCAAACAACGCTACCCGAATACCTTGCATTTGGTAGTAGCGAGCTTGCTCGCGGATAAAGGCATTCATACCGATGATTTTGCTGCGCACCGTATCAATTTGCTCTTGCGTGGTATATTGAAATTGCGGAGCGCGAGTTGCGTCCGGCAAGGTGATCAGAACAAGATTTTTTGCTCCCGCATCAATAAGACGGATCAGTGCTGAACTGTAATCGGCTTTGACATCCGCCAATGAACGGTTGTAGTTCATAAAGTCATTCAGGCCAAACTCCAAGGTAAACAAGCTATTTTCAGGCTGATAGTTTTTAGCCAATCGCATATAAGAGAGATAAGAACTGACCTGCTCGTAAACACCTGTTAATGCCACATACTGGTTACGCCCTGCTGCGCCACCAACGGCCCAGTTATACAGAGGTACATTCAAACCTTGTGCTAGGTATTCGGTCCAAACGAATCCATTCGAAAAATGGCCTAGGAACCATGAGTCAGGGTTGGGGAAGCGCCACTGCGAAGCATTGAAAATGTTGCCTGTATCGGAAAGGCTATCGCCAAACGCGATCACTTTGCTGATTCGGTTAGGCTGAACTTGCGGATCATTACTCCAAATAGTGTGGTTGTATGAAAAGCGATGATCGGCAGCGAAATAGGTAATATCAGCATAACCATGGTTGATGTCTAACGTCTCTTCGCAGCGTTCTAAAAGGGTCTCTGGCCGGGTCGTCGTGTAAAACATGTTTTTTTGTCGAACACTCGACCACCAATAACCCTCGATAGTGTAATAGCTACCATCCGCATTCTTTGCCCACTCCCAAGTTGTGTAGGGGTCATCATGGGTGGCTGCAGGACGATACCAACAACGCACATAGGTATAGGTTTGCTGACCTTGTACTTGTTCTACTTGAGCTCGGCTAAGTGGTTGTATCTCTAGATTTTCCCACGGTTCGGTAGCGGCGGAGGCTGTTAGGCTGGCTAGACCAGCAATCAAGGTGAAGAGCTTTGTTTTCATAGTTTGTCTTCTTATTGGTTGAATAAACAGATTGGCGATCTGGTCAGATCTGTTTGTATTGTGAATGAGACATTCATCGGGTCAATGAAAAATCGCCAATGGCATCTTTAGCTTGGAAGTAAGATCAACAGTTGCTTGTTTAATCACTAATGGGATTTTTCGGAGAGGTTTTTAATTTAGGTTCAGAAATAAATTTAAAAATAATATCTAGCATCGGTTTCTGTAAATTAATTCAGACTAATTTAGTTCAATTTAAATTAGAGTCGTTAAATAATATAAATATTATGGATTGTTATTTTAGTAAAAGATTATTTTCCAATAAATAAAAAGTCTTTAGAGGGTGAAAACTGTGATCTGCTGTGAATTTTTAAATTTACCGTATTTTACATTTAGAAACATAAGTGATATTTCAGTAAGTATGTGGTGGCAGAAGTTATATAATGCATTTCTGCTGAAAGGATACGCGGGTACAGCCACACGCAAACTCAAGGATGACGAGGGTAACCCATGAGACACAATCAAAATGGGTATATTCTGATTACTTGGAAATACAGTAATATTACTCAATTTTACTCAAAATATAATAGATGGCTTATTAGCACCTATTAATATGAGTGCTTGGTGTATTATTCGTTATTTTAGTAATTTGAGTATAAGTCACTTTGTTTGAAAATCTCATCTTGTAATAACACAAAAAAATAGCAGGATCAGAGAGGTTTATATGCCAAAACTCAATCGTAGTACAATCGCGATATTCACGATATTAAGTGCAATATCCAGTCCAACTCTGTTGGCGAATATTAATGAACCGAGTGGCGAAGCGGTGGGTATTATTAGCCAAGTCACTGATAATCATGTAATAAAATATTTCAATGCTGCTGATTGGCAAGCTGAAGACAACGCATTACCGAGCTTAGCTGAGCTGCGCGATTTGGTGATTAACCAGCAAAAACGCGTTTTGGTTGATTTCAGTCAGATCAGTGATGCTGAAGGTCAAGCAGAGATGCAAGCCAAATTCAGAAAGGCTTACGGGGTAGGCTTTGCTAATCAATTTATTGTCATCACTGAACATAAAGGGGAGCTGCTGTTTACACCTTTTGATCAGGCAGAAGAAGTTGACCCTCAATTACTCGAAGCGCCGCGAACTGCTCGCTTATTAGCTCGCTCTGGTTTTGCAAGCCCGGCACCGGCAAACAGCGAGACGAATACCTTGCCGCATGTGGCTTTCTACATCAGTGTTAACCGTGCGATCAGCGATGAAGAGTGTACCTTCAACAACTCTTGGTTGTGGAAAAACGAAAAAGGCAGTCGACCGTTCTGTAAAGATGCTAATATCTCATTGATTTATCGAGTTAACTTAGAACGATCGTTGCAATACGGCATTGTTGGCTCCGCCACACCGGATGCCAAAATTGTACGGATCAGCTTAGATGACGACAGCACAGGCGCGGGGATTCATCTGAATGATCAACTCGGTTATCGCCAGTTTGGTGCCAGTTACACCACCTTAGACGCCTATTTCCGTGAATGGTCAACCGATGCAATTGCGCAAGATTATCGTTTTGACTTTAGTACCTCAAATAGCAAAGCGCAGATCTTAAAAACCTTCCCTGTCAGTAACGTCAACGCTAATTTTGAGCGTAAAGAAGTGTCAGGCTTTGAGTTGGGGGTATCTGGTGGGGTAGAAGCGGATAAAAATGGTCCGAAAGCGAAGCTTGAAGCGAAAGCCAGTTACACGCAAAGCCGTTGGCTAACCTACAACACGCAGGATTACCGTATTGAGCGTAACGCGAAAAATGCGCAAAACGTCAGCTTTACTTGGAATCGCCAGCAATATGCCACGGCAGAATCGCTACTCAATCGTTCGACTGATGCGCTGTGGGTAAATACCTACCCAGTTGATGTGAATCGTATCAGCCCACTCAGTTACGCGAGTTTTGTGCCGAAAATGGATGTGATTTATAAAGCCTCACCGAAAGAAACGGGTAGCACGGATTTTGTGATCGATTCTTCAGTCAATATCCGCCCAATCTATAACGGTGCTTATAAGCACTACTATGTGGTGGGTGCTCATCAGTCCTACCATGGCTTTGAAGAGACTCCACGTCGCCGAATCACTAAATCGGCAAGTTTTACCGTCGATTGGGATCACCCAGTGTTCACTGGCGGTCGCCCTGTGAACCTACAACTTGCCAGCTTCAACAACCGCTGTATTGAAGTGGGTTCTCAAGGTCGCTTAACTGCCAATACGTGTGATAGCCAGCAAGCAACACAATCCCTCATCTACGATCAGCTTGGTCGTTATGTGAGTGCGAGTAACACCAAGCTTTGTCTCGATGGTGCTGCATTAGATGCGCTGCAAACCTGTAACCAAAACCTGACTCAACGTTGGGAGTGGCGCGAAGGTACTGATGAACTGAGCAATGTGTACAGTGGCGAGTCGCTTGGACATGACAAACAAACCGGTGAGCTTGGCCTGTATGCTGCCAGCAACGATGCTGTAAGTTTACGTACTATCACTGCTTATACAGATGTGTTCAATGCACATGAAAGCTCTCCGATTTTGGGTTACACGCAAGGAAAAATGAACCAGCAGCGCGTTGGACAAGATCATAGATTATATGTGCGAGTAGGAGCCGCCATCGATGCGTTAGGTTCCGCCCCTGATTTATTGGTTGGTGGTAAGGGGGGCAGTTTGAGCTCGGTGGACCTTGCGGGCGTGAAATCTATCACAGCAACCTCTGGCGATTTCCAATATGGAGGCCAGCAGTTGGTGGCTTTGACATTTACCTATCAAGATGGACGTCAACAAACGTTAGGCTCGAAATCATATGTCACTAATGCTCACGAAGATCGTTTTGAGTTAGCTGATGCTGCTAAGATCACTCAACTGAGAATCTGGGCTGATGATTGGTTAGTGAAAGGGGTTCAATTTGATTTGAACTAGGAACCTTAAAAGTGGAAGCATGCCCTGAAATTTCGGGGCATTTTATGTATTTAATGTTTTTTATTCACACATTTGTCGACTTAACAATTCAGAAGCCGAATAATTTTGCCATACTACTTCAAGGGCTGATTTTCTTTTGATGATTAGCCTGCCCTTTCATACTAGGGTAAAAATACGCAATAACAATATAAGGCGCGATTCACGCGCTTTTGATGTTTGTCGATGACCCTACAATCTTTACAGGTCGGCAAGCATTGTGACTTCTGAATGATAGGTACGAGACATGATCATCAATAAATTTTCTCTGAAATGGATGCTAGTAATCGCAGTGGCGATCCCTGTGATTGCGCTACTGTTTGTGGCTTTCACCAGTTTAAACACTATGTCAGCTATGCAAGCTCAATCCAACAGCTTGTATGCCAACACAGCAGCTCCGATGCGCGCAATGGCAGAGGCAACGTCGCGTATTCCTCGGATGCGAGTTGGGATTGATATGATGTTGCTGCAAGAAACAGCACTCAAAGATGCGAAAGGGGTGTTAAAACGAGTCGAAGAGGCTCGTACCGAAGATATCCCAGAAATGCGCCAAGCAATGCAACTCGCGGTCGATTCTCAGGTGAACCCAGAACTTAAAGAGCAGGCACGTAAACTTCAAGCTCGCTTTGAACAAATGGTTCGTGAAGAGTTAGAACCTATGTTACAAGCCTTTGCGAATAACGATATGACCACTGCGCAAAATATTTACCGCGATAAATACGCTCCGACCTATGGTGAAATGCGTAAACAAGCTAATCAAATCCTTGATACGCTTTTGCAGCAAGCGGAGCAGCAAAACCTAGCCAGTGTGGAAAGTTTTGAAGCAGGGCGCACCAAAAAAATGGTAATTATTGCGGCAGGGTTGGTGATTTCGTTTATCACTTCATTAATCATCATTACTAACTTACGCAGTCGAGTGGCTTACCTGAAAGATCGCATGAGTTCTGCAGCGGCTAATCTTTCACTGCGTACCCGATTGGAGTTGGATGGTAACGATGAACTGTGTGACATCGGCAACAGCTTCAATGCGTTTATTGATAAAGTACATCATTCGATTGAAGAAGTGGCAGAAAACTCAAAAGAACTGGCGACGATGGCTTCTAGTGTGTCGCAGCGCGCGCACATGACTCAGTCTAACTGTGCTTCACAGCGAGACAGAACGGTGCAAGTGGCGACTGCTATTCATGAGCTAGGTGCGACAGTTTCTGAAATTGCTTCCAATGCAGCTATGGCTGCCGATGTCGCGAAGCAAGCGACATTACATTCTGGTGAAGGGAAAAAAGTGGTGGGTGAAGTTCAAAATCGGATCCAAACTCTGGTGAATGAACTTGATAATGCCACTCAAGTCGTCGCGTCATTGGCGACCCAAATCAACGGTATTAGCTCAACACTCGATACCATTCGCAGCATTTCTGAACAGACTAACCTATTGGCACTTAACGCTGCGATTGAAGCGGCGCGAGCGGGTGAGCAAGGTCGTGGTTTTGCGGTGGTCGCGGATGAAGTTCGTACACTGGCAAGTCGTTCGGCGGCATCAACGGAAGAGATCCAGCAAGTGATTAATCGCCTCCAAACCGAGTCAACTCGCGCAGTGGAAGCAATGGAAAAAGGTCGCTCACAAAGTGATGCAGTGGTCGAATTCTCCGCGAAAGCGAACCAATCTCTCTCCGAGATCAACAGCCAAATTGACCAGATTAATGATCAGAACATTCAAGTTGCGACAGCAACTGAAGAACAATCAACCGTGGTGGAAGACATTAACCGTAACGTTGAAGACATTAACCAACTGACGACAGAAACCTCGCATGTCGCGGATGAGTTAAGTCGAGCCAGTGCCAACTTGCAACGTTTGTCTTCACAGTTGGATAAATTGGTGGGCAGTTTTGAGCTGTAAGTTGATTTACTGAGCTAACCTCATTTTTCCCAGCCCCAACCAGCGTTGGGGTTGTTTTTTGTGTTCATAAATATGGCTGTTAATTTCTCTGTTATGTCAAAAAAGGGGCACCCGAAGGTGCCCAAATCCACGGAAGAAGAAAGAATTACAGTTTGACTTTGACGGTTGTGGTAGTGACTGCGCCGCGGTCATCCATCACTTTGAGCCGCACATCATGGTGACCATAGCTTGGGAAAATCGCAGTAAACATGCGACCACGCTTGATTTTACCATTCGGCAGTGTCCATTCGGTGTCAACAATACGGCCATCACTGTCGGTGCTGGTTGACCACATGGTGACCCAGCGACCTAAATGGATATAGTTGGCACTGGCTTGTGGTAACGCATTCGGTGTGTCCACTTTAATGGTTTGCTGATGAGTATCGCTATCGCCTTTGTCATCCGTCACCGTCAAAGTGACCGAGTAACTGCCCGCTTTGGTATAAGACCAAGTTGGAGCGGCTTCGGTACTGGTTTTACCGTTACCAAAATCCCACAAATAGCTGACGATATTGCCATCGCTATCACTACTGGTGTTTTGTGACGTCACAGAGAGCCCCTCGACTTTCAGTTCAAAGCGAGCCACAGGCGCGATATTTTCCGTGGTGACTTTCGACAAGCGAACAACACCGTACTCATTCTCTTTACTTTGTGAGAGCAGGTCGATCTTCAAACCAAATGGCATTACTTTGCGGCCAGAATCTGGAGCTTGAGGCGAGCTGTAATCTTGATCGTCCGAGAACGAGGCATTCGCGGTTAAGTTCATATCTTCCAGCGTATTGCCATCAGCCGTGACCAGTTTGAGCGGCGCTTGATCAAAGAGTGAGAAGGTTGCATCACGCACTTGGAAACGCGTTTGTGCCACTTCCCCTGTTTTTGACCAGATCAAGGCATTTTGGTCGGCATCGACAACGCCTAGCCAGCCTTCACCCGGATGTTTGCCAACCCAGTTATCCGCGTAAGATTCGTCCACATACCACACCAGCAAGCCCGGTTCGAATGACATCAGTTGCCCGAAGCGTTTCAAATTGGCTAAGCCTTGGTCTACGTCATTGTGGCTTCGCCATTGCAGCAAGTAATAGTGATTGGCTTCGTGGAAGCCACCATTTTTGGTGAAACCTTGGAACGCAAAGCTGGATGTGCCTTCTGCGTTATCGATCAAGCTCTGATTACCATCCACCTCAAGGCGTAAGTCATCGACATACAGACCTTCCATGGCCAGACCGCCATCCGTCAAATAATCAAATGCCAGCTCAACGGTTTGGCCTGTCCAAGCCGAGAGATCAAATTGCGCATCTACCCAGCCATCAGATTGGCCTGAGATCGCAGGCACTAAACCTGATTTAAACGGATCATCCATCGTCGTGATATTACCGGCAATCGGTTTACCGTTAATCAGCACACGCGCGTAGTCGTAATCTTTTTCAATCTGGAACCACGCTTTAAAGCGCAACGTGGCTTGGCTACCTGCTGGGATCGTCAATGGACGGCTCATGCGGTTTTTCAGATCATCGCCACGGTTCGAGTAGAAGGAGAACTCGCCTTCAGCAGGTTTAATGCCATCAACCCGTTTCATCGGCAGAGTCACTTTCACCATGTTCGGGCGTGAGTTATCTGTGGTTTGGAACAGCGTAACCACGCGCGGTTTGGCTTCTAACTCATTAATCGAAAGCTGCTCATGGTTAATCCAGCGTCCGCCAATCGAGTTTTGTAAGAACTGCTTAGCCCATGAACTGAAAGCGGTGGGCTGTGTACCGCCAATTTTGCCCGCCCAACTGCCAGATGACATGATTGACCAATAAGAGACGGGCTCTCCCGTACCTGTGTACTGGGTGTCATATTCATCGGGCAGACCTAAATCGTGACCATATTCGTGGGCACACACGCCGGCGGCCGCATCAATCGGTTGAATGGTGTAATCAAAGGCAGCGAATTGGCCATTGAAGCGTCCTGGAACGTTGCTTTTCGTGCCTTCAAGAACATGATAGCGGCCGAGGTTAAAGCGGTGTGACCAAATCGCATCCGCGCCCAACACACCACCACCCGCTTCTTCACCAACAGAGGCATGGAAAATCATCAAGTGGTCTATCACGCCATCTGGCTCACGGAAATTACCGTTACCGTTGTAGTCATAGCGATCTTCGATATCGTAATCGGCAAGGTTAATGTTTGGGTCGCGCGCAAGTTGATCCAGTGCTTCGCGAACCAGCTCCCGAGCATTCATATCATTATTGGTACCGGGAGAGTTGCCACCGTAATAAGCCGCATTTTTTGAGGCACGATACCATCCTGCTGCTTGACCGGAGACACTGTAGCTGTTGCCAGATTCACTCTCGTAATATTGACGCATTGAGATAAAGTTTTCACCGTTTGGACCGGTATAGCCTTTGTCCGAGAACAGCAAATCTTGGTAGTGAGAAGGCTCATAACGATCGTAGAGCATCTCAGTATGCTCTTTAGTCAAGCGGTTATCATCCCAAGGAAGATCCGGGAAATCGATCAATAGCGCGAGCACTTTGTCCGTGCGCTTTTGACCAACATCTAAAGCAAAAACACGCGCCTTGTGCGGGCCTTTTTGCTTATCGATCACTTTAAGAATTTTCGCACGCTGCTCGAGCGCTTTCTTACCAAATTGCGCATCACCTTTGAAGCCGGAGCGAATTTTCTCCTCCAGATAACGTTCTAGCGCAATACGTTTATCAACGTCAGAGGCATCGGCAGGAATTTGTCCGGTGCGGACTAACATTTCAATTAATTTATCCTCATTCACCACGCCTAAATCAATGGGTGTTTGAGCATATAATCCACTGCTGAAAAAACTGGCTACGGCGGCAGCTAATAGCGTTTTTTTGATCGTTTTCATTTTATTTCCTTAATATTTCCTTATTTAAGGTGTGAAAAGGCCAGCCGAAAATAACAATCTTCGGTTAACCAGATTGGGTGATGGTTATGGCGATTTTGGATTAATACAGCGTGGCTTTAATTCAGGGTTTTCACCTAAAGAAGAGGATTCGCTATCAGCTTTGATATCGTTATTCTTATTATTAAACCTTTGCTGTAAGTAGAGGGATAATGCTTTTTGTTGCTGCTCATAAGAAAGCCCTTCGCAGATAATGCCTTGTTCAATCAAGGCATTAATTAGCTTTTCATCATTAGGCTGGGCATTAGCAAATAATAAGGTGGAATAGCAGATTACCCATAATCCAAATAGGGTGCGCATAGTACACATCCATATGTAAAGTATTTGTAACAATTTATGGCTGGCGATAATTCATAGCAAGTCTGAATTATTCATTGTTTGGCATGACATCACATTTACAACAAACTCAGTGAACAAATTACCAATCGGTTAAATTACAAATATGACAATTAAATATTCACATGATTAGCATTAATAAATAATATCTATGTCGATATAAAATATCGTAATTGTTAGTTTGGTCTTGTAAATGGTGTAATTGTTTTTCAAGAGGAAATCTGCGAGAAATGAGCGTTCTATGAATATATGTAAAATGCCATTAATTTATTGACGAATAAACAAAGGGAAATAATTTGATCTTGCTTCATTTATTTCCTTTCTATTTGAATCTGCGGTGGTGTTGGCTTCGTTCACCCCAATCATATAGTTTGTCTATGCTCATAGGGATGAACTCACTTACCGCCCACCTGCAACTACAAGTGGCTTGGGGATAGTTTCGGTATGGGCAATATTCGATTTAACTGAAAAAGCTCGGTGTTAATCTGTTACAAAGAGGGGGTTGGGCAACGAATCGAGAGCGGATTGAAGCCTTATACTGCAAGCGTTGGCTAGAATTCAGTTATATTTTTCACCCCGTATTGCACCCTGTAACTAAACATGCTTTATTGAAATCAGAAATACTTTTTTACAGGGCGTGGTTATGTGTCGCTGGCTGGCTTATCAAGGGAGCCCCATCTATTTAGAGCAGTTGGTTTATCAACCAGAGCATTCGTTAGTTCACCAAAGTCTGGAAGCGCGTAAAGCGGTAACACGAGTCAACGCGGATGGATTTGGCCTAGGTTGGTACACAGAGCGCAGCACGCCGGGACGCTTCCACGAAGTGTTACCGGCTTGGGGAGATGAGAATCTACGCTCATTGGCTCACCATATTCGCTCACATCGCTTTATGGCTCACGTTCGTTCATCGACGGGCACGCAAGTATCGCGTTCAAACTGTCATCCCTTCATGTATAACCACTGGATGTTTCTGCATAACGGCCAAATTGGTGACTATTGCGCAGTGAAATATGAGCTGGAGCGCTCACTGCCTGAGCATTTATACATTCGGCGCATCGGTACGACAGACAGCGAATTGATTTTCTTGTTGATGCTCAAAAATGGTTTAGAGCGAGATCCGGTGGCATCCATTCGCCAAACCATTGCGGAAATAGAAGCCTTGATGGTCGTAAAAAGCGTCGTGTTACCGTTTAAAGCCTCTATTTGTCTCTCTGATGGTCAACAGTTTTGGCTGGTTCGTTACAGTACCGATGGTCAACCGCCGACGGTTTACCGCAAACCTTGGCAAGATGGAATCATCTTAGCTTCCGAACCCTTGGATGCTTGTCCTAATTGGTTATTGGTAGAGCCGCAAACCATTACGCATGTGCTTGGGGCAGAGTGTCAGTCATACCTTATTTAAGCTATACCCTTCCTACTTGAAGCTGCAGCGGTGTTGGCTACATTCGTTCTCCCCAATCACATAGTCTATCTATGCTCATGGGGATTATGAGAGCCATCCTTGGCTCTCACCAAAGGCCAGCCGATGGCTGTGCAAATTTGTTCCAGACAAATTTGTCACTCACTTGCCACCTACCTGCAACTCCAAGTGGTTTGGGTATAAATCAAATTCATTAAATGAATCTTGTAGACCCTTGCTATTGATAAGAATTGGCGAGGGTTTGTGCATTTCTAAATTGTTCAACGATATCTTCCCTCACACAGTTGCATTGCCAAGTTGGTTTTGATTATAGTACGCACTCTCTTAATGAGAATAAGTATCAAAATGATTCCGCTTGCTTATCTCAACCACCTTCGGAAGGAACATATGAAATCTCGTATTCATTGGGCTGCATTAGGATTATTGGCTGCGTTTGCTGCACAAGCAGAGACAGTAACGATTGAACATCGCTTGGGTAAAACCACCCTTGAGCAGAAACCGCAACGTGTAGTGGTTATTGGTGTGGGTGCTCTGGACGCTATCGACAGTTTCGGTATTGAGCCAGTTGCTGTTTCCAAATTTGATGGTACTCCTGACTATCTTGCCAAATACAAGAGTGATAAGTATCCAAGTGCAGGTTCGTTGTTTGAGCCAGATTTTGAAACGATTTATACCCAAAAACCGGATCTGATTGTGATTGGGCCGCGTGCATCGAAAAGCTACGACGAGCTATCAAAAATTGCACCGACCATCGTTTTTGCTGCTGAAGCTGACCAAGGTTATTGGGAAAGCACTCAACAGCAGTGGCGTAATCTAGGCAAAGTGTTTGCGATTGAACCTGCGGTCGAGGCCAAAATTGAGCAAGTTGACGCGCAATTTAAATCCATCATGCAATACAACCAACAACATAAAAGTGATGTGATGTTGGTCATGAGCTCTGGCGGCAACCTGACGACTTTTGGTGCCAATTCACGCTTCTCTTCGGTGTACAAAGATTTTGGATTTAGTGAAACCGTGCCAGTCAGCAAAGAGAGCAGCCATGGTGATCTGATCTCATTTGAGTACATCCGTGAACACAACCCGAAAACCTTGCTGGTGGTTGACCGAGATAAAGTGGTTACTAAAGGTGAAACCAATATTCGTCAAACCTTTGAAAATGATCTGGTTAAAGCCACCACAGCTTACAAAAACGGCCATATTGCTTATCTCGATGTGAATGCTTGGTACATCGCTATCTCTGGCGTGAAAGCGACAGAGCAGATGGTTGCCGACATGAAAGCGTCAGTTGGTATGCAGTAGATAAGCACGGAGGAGGGGGAACTCTCCTCTTGCTGACAGGCTGAGGTTTACTTTGAAAAAGTTATTGCTTGTTTTAGTTGTTATTAGTTTTTGTTCCCTGTTTGTTGGCGTGGGCAATTTATCCCTCGCAGCCTTGTTTCAAGGTGATGAGTCAGCTTGGCAGTTACTGCTGACTAGCCGAGTCCCCCGATTATTAGCGATTTTGCTCTCCGGTGCGGGTTTAAGCATCGCGGGTCTTATCATGCAGCAAGTGAGTCAAAACCGATTTGCCTCACCATCGACTTCCGGCACGATTGAGTGTGCCATGCTCGGTTACGTGCTTAGCCTAGCTCTGTTTGGCCATGGTCAAAACCTCTGGTTGATTTTCGGCGTCTCCATGTTGGGTACGCTGGTCTTTGTGTTTTTCATTCAGCTCATTCAGTTTAAAAACGTCATTTTCGTGCCGCTGATCGGCATCATCTTTGGCAATGTGATTGACTCGTTAGCGACCTTTATTGCCTACAAATATGATGCTATCCAAAATCTCTCCGGTTGGGCTATCGCCAATTTTGCCAACCTGCTTAAAGGGGATTTTGAACTGCTTTATATCGCAATCCCGGTGGCTATTTTCAGCTATTTGTATGCCGCACGCATTTCTGCCGTGGGGATGGGGAAAGATTTTGCGACCAATCTGGGGTTGAATTATCAACAGGTCATTATCATCGGTGTGGCCTTAGTCTCCATCATGTCGGCGACCGTGGTCATGATTGTCGGTCAACTGCCTTTCTTGGGCTTGATTGTGCCTAATCTAGTCAGCCTCTATTACGGCGATAATTTGCGTAAAAATATTCCGCGCACTGCCATTTTCGGGGCGATGTTCGTGTTGTTATGTGATTTAGTGGGGCGCGTCATCATCTTCCCGTATGAAGTCCCCATCTCTATGATCATCAGTATTTTGGGTGGCTCGGTGTTTATAGCTTTGATTTTGCGAGGGCAGCGTCATGCAGGATAGAACTAAATTACTGCTGCTGATCGCGATTTCTCTGCTGTTTGCGGCGCTGTTTATTGGTGTCGGGCTCAATGCGGACAACTACCATTATTTTTTATCGCGTCGCGTGCCGAAAGTGTTGGCTATGGTCTTTGCTGGCATTGCGATTGCGCAGTCGTCGTTGGCGTTTCAAACCATCACCCATAACCGTATTTTAACGCCGAGTATCATGGGGTTTGATGCTTTATACATGTTCACCCAAGTGTTGGTTGTAGTGCTGTTTGGGGGCATGAGCAGTATTGCGATGAACGTGTACTGGAATTTTTCACTGTCGGTGGCGGCGATGCTCAGTTTCTCGACGCTGCTGTTTGCCTTTTATTTCCGAAGTGGGCATCGCAACTTGATTGTGCTGTTACTGCTTGGGGTGATTTTAGGCCAGCTTTTTTCCAGCATCGCCTCTTTCTTTGTGATGTTGATGGATCCGAACGATTTTGCTTCGGTACAGGCTAACATGTTCGCCAGCTTTAATAACGTCAACACCAAGTTGGTGTATGTGGTGTCGCCTCTGCTGCTGTTGGCTTGCGTGCTGTTGTTCCGTCAGCATCGTGTGCTCGATGTGTTCTGGTTAGATAAAGATAACGCGGTGAGTTTAGGTGTCGATGTACACAAAGTGACGCGTAATGTTTTGCTGATCAGCGCGCTGCTGATTTCGATTTCCACCGCTCTGGTCGGGCCCATTCTGTTTTTTGGGCTGCTGGTGACCAACCTGACTCGTGAATGGTTCCACTCTTATCGTCACTCCACCTTGCTGCTTGCAACCTCGGCGATGTCGGTGTGCGCCCTATTATCAGGCCAATGGATCATCGAAAAAGTGTTTCATTTCGGGACCACCTTGAGTGTGGTGATCAATTTTATCGGCGGGATCTATTTCCTCTCGCTGTTACTTCGCAATAAAGTGGTTTAGTAATGATTCAACTGGAAAAGCTCACCAAACATTTTGGTACCAAGCGCGTGGTACATGACGCCAGTGCTCAGTTTGATAAAGGGCAGGTGACGGCGATTATCGGCCCCAATGGCGCAGGCAAAAGTACGCTGCTTTCAATGGCGAGCCGTTTGGTCAATCGGGATGCCGGTAAAGTCTGGATTGAGCAGCGTGAGTTGGTGGAGTGGAACACCAAGGCGCTGGCTCAAAAGCTGGCGGTGTTGCGTCAATCGAATGTGCTCAATATGCGTTTTACGGTGCGAGAGCTGACGGCTTTTGGCCGTTTTCCTTACAGCCAAGGAAAATTGACCGCACAAGATGAGCAGATCATCAACCAAGCGATCGAGTATCTCGATCTCGAAACCATTCAGTATCAGTATCTGGATGAGCTGAGTGGTGGTCAGCGTCAACTCGCGTTTATCGCCATGGTCATGGCGCAAGATACCGATTACGTCTTCCTCGACGAGCCGTTAAACAATCTGGATATCAAGCATTCGCTGCAAATCATGTCTACGCTGCGCCGTTTAGCCCATGAGCTGAATAAGGCGGTGGTGGTGGTGATCCACGACATCAACTTTGCTTCCTGCTACGCCGATAAAATCGTCGCATTGAAAAAAGGCGAAGTCGTAGCCACAGGCTCGGTGCGTGACGTGATCCAATCTGAAGTGTTGAGCGCCATTTACGATACCCCGTTTAATGTGATTGAGATGCAGGGGCAGCGCTTATGTCTCTATACTCTTCCGACATGAGGCAGCAGTACCAAGTAGGGGATAAGCTTAGCCAGAATCATGGCGATTAACCCGCCTGTTTCAATTCCACAAAAGCCTGCGGAGAGATACCAAAGGCTTTTTTAAACGCTGCGGTAAAGTTGGAAGGGTGCAGGTAGCCCGCTTCATACGCGGCCTCTGTGATGGTGACCAAACCTCGCTCTAATTGCTGACGCGCCAGTTGTAACCGTCGGTGCCGGATGTAGTGTGCAATCGTCATATTCAGGCGAGTTTTAAATTTGCGTTGTAAGTTGGAAACGCTCATCGTATGGCGTTCTGCCAGTTGCTCTAAGCAAATCTCTTCATGCAAATGCTGATCGATATAGTGCAGCAACTGATTAATCCATTGCTCAGATTGTCCCTCTTGGTGCTGAGATAATGAGGTGGCGTTTTCAGGGCATTGCAACACGGCGTCATGCACCAAGCGCCAAACCGTGGCTTCCCGAGTAATATGCGCACTGATGGTGTGGGTAACACGACTGTTGAGCAGAGACTCAACGGCTTGCCAACTTTCCTCGTTCAGTGAAAGTGGAACCTGTGCTTTGTCTTGTTGCAGAAAATGTTGCAATGGGCAGGAGTGTTGCGCGAATTTTTGCAATGTATCGGGCGATAAAACGATGTTGAGTTTGCGTACTGTCATCCCTTGATGCAGACGGCGATGGAAGATGCACGGCTGCTGCAAATTGACCATCAAAGCTTGTGGATGCTGATTGGCACACAATTCAAGTTTGAGATCATCATAGGCAAAGCGTAAGGTGCCTTCCAGCAAGAGAATGATGACAAGGGCTGGCGCGCTGGTGGTCATCACATCGCAATCGGCCAATTCAAGGCTAGACCCTCCATGCAAGGTAAACCCGTTTGGACTGACGTATTCCACAAAGTGGCCTTGTGCCATCACGGGTTGATTCAAATTTTGCGCAACAATTTGCTCATCTCGCTCCTTGACCACATGACGTGACAAGGTGACCGTTTGGCGTGCGCCGTTTTTGGTTAATACCTTATGTTGATTTTGCGTGTTTTCCATAACTGATGTGCGATTTTGCATAATCAATTCAACTTCTCTATTGGTTGAGCTCAATTTAACATATATGCGAATCGTTATCATTTGTATTTTTGAGGAATTGAGTCAGTATGGATATTTGCAAGAAGTCTGCGTTATGGCTTGCGATCACCGCCGCGATGTCGGCCAACGCGGTTGCTGAGCAGAAAGCGACATCGGAGCAAGACAATGTGGTAGTTTGGGGTACGAAAGTATCGAGTAGCTCGGAATCTCTCACCTCGGACGACCTATCACTCAAACAAGCCGATCACATGTCGGACTTGCTGCGTGATATTCCCGGGGTTGATGTAGGCGGAACGCACTCGGTTAACCAACGAATTAACATTCGCGGATTGGGTGAAACCAACTTGGATATTCGTTTGGATGGCGCTTCACAGCACGCCAATATGTTCCACCACATTGGTAACTTAACGCTTAACCCAGACATTTTGAAATCGGCCGATGTGCAGGTGGGTAACAACTCGGTCACGCAAAGTGGCCTTGGTGGTGCGGTCTATTTTGAAACCAAGAATGCGAAAGATCTGCTGGTGGGCGGCGAGCAGTTTGGTGCCCGTATCTTCGGTGGTTATGCCTCAAACGATAACCAACAAGGCTCACTCACGGTTTACGGTCAATTGAGCGAAAAGGTTGACGCCATGGTTTATGGTCAAGGTATCTCACGCGATAACTTTGAAGATGGTGCCGGTAAAGAGACCTTTGGCGTGAAAGGGGACACCTATAACGTTCTTGCAAAAGTCGGTTTTGAACCTGCTGCGGGTCATCGATTCCAAGTTTCTTATGATGTCTATCGTGATAAAGGGGACTATAGCCCACGCCCTGATATGGCAGGAAGCGCCAACGAAGGTTTGACCAAAAACCGTTTGATTCCGACGCATTATGATCGCGATACCATTACTGGCTCTTATGAACTCAAGCAAGATAAGCATCGCGGTAAAGTCACCCTCTACAGTAGCCAAACCGAAATTGATCGTGATGAAAGTGTGATGGCAGGCGCTTGGCCGGGCAACCGTGTCTCACGCAATACGGCGACAAACCGCAATGTTGGCATCAACGCGCTCTTCCAATCTGACTACGAACTGGCAGCCCACCGTAACCAAGTAAGCTATGGTATGGATTATGTCGATCAAACTAGCAAAGCGACCTACGGCAGCACGCCATTTATGGAAGAATCTGCAGTTTCTACCGCCGTGTTTGCGGAGAACAAACTGTATGTGAATGACGTTTGGTCAGTGACCGCCGGTCTGCGTTTTGATGATTTCAAACGTAAAGCCATGACAGGCAAGAAAGATTTTGATGAGGTGACTTGGTCACTGGGTACTGAATGGGATGTGACCAGTTATTGGACGCTGTTTGCCAACGCCCGCTCGCTGTTTAAAGGCCCAGAGCTGCTGGAAACCTTTATTCGTTACCAAGATCAAGCTCGCTTAGCGGATAACATCAAACCTGAAACGGGCTTAAATACCCAAGGTGGTGTGCGCTTTGATAAAACCTATGGCGACCACTTTGTTGGTGCCAACTTCACCCTATTTAAAACCCAAATTGATGACCACATCCGCACCAGTAACAGTTACCTGATCAGCAACGTAGGGGATATGGAAATCAAAGGCTTCGAACTGAGTAGCACTTATGCTTATCAAGCGACGAGTGCCAAACTCTCTTACGCACGCTCGGATGCTAACGATGTGACCAAGGGTGGTCCTATGCTCAATTCTGTTGGTACCAGTGCCGACATGGGTGACAGCATCGCGCTGAGCTTGGGTTATCAAGCAGATTCAATTGATACCTTGTTTGGTTGGACATCAATTGTGGTTCTGGATGAAGACAACGTGGTGGCTGGTTCGGCGAAGAAAGAAGGCTATGACGTACATAACCTGTACGCGCAGTGGACGCCATATTCAGTCCCGAACCTAGTGCTAACGTTTGGCGTGGATAACGTGTTTGATGAGCTGTACACCTCTCATGCTTCACGTTTGGGAGTTGCTCGCGGCTTCACTTTGGATGACAGAGAGCCGGGACGCAGCTATAAGCTATCCGCCGCTTACCAATTCTAATCATTCTTACTCTATTTAAGCCCGCTTTGTGCGGGCTTTTGCACTGGAGATTTTGTTATGTCGTCTCAATTTAACACCTTCTGCCAACAATGATATCAACTTAAGCCCTTTCGTGGCGGAAGCAATCGGATAGCCTCCGCATTGCGGATTATATTTTAGTGTGTATATGGGCAGTCCTAGATCATGCTGGAGTTGTATGATCTGGAGATGATTATTCAGCAGGTTTTGGGCAAACCGGCTGCATTTTATTGCAGCTAATATTGAAGGTTTGAGCATGAACTTGATTCATACATGCAGTGAATGACTGAATTAGATCAGCATTGTGTAGGTTTTTGATCATGACAAAAATAATACGAAATAGGTGTTTGGGGAAAAAAGGGTTTGATGCAAAGAGTGGTTTTTCGCCAATAGGCTGTTGCAGGATGAACGAGCCCTACGCCAAACCCTGATTCAACGAGGTTCATGACTAACGAAGCAGTGGTTGCGTTTATCGTGAGTTTAGGACGGCAGTTAAACTGATCAAATATTTTGCTTTGTACTGCACTACATTGGTCATTTGGATTGTAATCAACGAACTCAAACTGATGAAGATCTTGTACGTGAATGACGTCTTTACTCGTGAGCGGATGGTCTTGCGGCATCACACAGACTAAGGAAGAACCTAACACCGACTCAGAGACAAACGCTGGGTGATTAATTGGGGTTGAAATAATGCCCACATCCAGTTTTCGGCTCATGAGTAAATCTTTGATGATGGCGGTATTACCTGTCATCAAGGAAAGGTGGATCGTCGGGTGCCGTTCACGAAACGCTTTACACACCTCTGCCGAATAGCGACTCGCCAGTACAGGCAAGAGTCCAATTGAAAAGACTCGAGGGCCTTCATTTTTTAACAGCTTGATTTCTCTGCCCAGTTGAGACAGTTCGGTAAACACGCGATCGCTGTGTTCGTAGAGTTTTAATGCGGCTGGTGTGGGTTGCAGGCGTCCAGATCGCCGTTCAAATAAGGTTAATTCAATATCCTCTTCCAATGCTGAAATGAGTTTGCTAACGGCCGATTGAGTGATAAATAAACTGTTGGCTGCACGGCTGACAGAACCATGCTTAATAACTGCTCTGAAGGCTTCCATTTGACGAATATTGAAACTATCACACATACGTTGCCAGCCTATTGAGCGCAAGTTGAGAAGAGGGTATTCCATTTTGGAATGTTAACTTAATAATAAATCAATTGATAATCATTAGCAATTGCAAGAATGATAGCCTTCTAATTAAAATCACACACTGCGTTTGAACTGAAGGAGATCTACATGGCAGTTATATTTTCACATCCTATTTCACGAGCTTTGCTAATGGGCAGTCTAATGACTGGACTTTCGAGCATTGCCATCGGTCAAACGCAAGAATCGCCTGAAACACTGCATAACTGTGGTTATCCACTCAATCTGAGCGCTCCTCCTGAACGTGTGATTACCGTTGGGCAAGCCTCCACTGAGCTGCTGTATCGCTTGGGTTTACATGACAAAGTGATTGGTACGTCTAACTGGTTTACAGATGTTGCAAAAGAGTTTGAGGATGTAAATGTTAAGATCGAACGCTTAGCGGATAATTTTCCCAGCTTCGAAAGCGTTGTGTCAAAGCGCCCAGACCTAGTGACGGCGGATTTTCTGTTCGCGGTGGGCCCTCAAGGTGTAGTTGGTACGCGTGAGCAGTTTCAGTCCCTCGGGATTGCAAGCTATGTGCTTGACTCTGAGTGTGCTGGGGTGAACTCGGATGGCTCTCCTAAGGCATTTCGCTTGGACAGTTTGTTCCAAAGTATTAGAAATCTTGCAAATATGTTTGATGTGCAAGCGAAGGGCGATGAACTGATTCGTGAGATACAAGGACGTGAGGCGGCTGCCATTACAGATGCGCAACAGCATAATCTGAATCGCCTATCAGCCGTGTTTTGGTTTTCCAGCGCCGATATAAAAATGGATCCTTGGGTTGCCGGAACAACGGGGGTGCCCGCTTGGATGATGTCAACATTGGGCATTAAAAATATCATTGATGCACCGGAAGAATGGCCTTCTGTAGGTTGGGAAAGCATAGCCAAAGCAAACCCTGATGTGATCGTTATTGCAAACATGACTCGTCGTCGTTTCGATGCTGATGATTATCAGAAAAAGTTGAATTTTTTACGCTCAGATCCTCTGACACGCCAGATGTCAGCTGTGGTGAATAATCAAATTGTTGTCATGGATGCTCATGCAATGCGAGCTACGTTGCGTTCGATTGAGGGGCTTGAGCACCTGGTCAAAACCTTGAGTCTAATGAATTTGGCTGGGAAATAGTTACACATGTCCACACTCGTTTGGCAAAAAACCGCAAGCCTTGTGATTCAGTCGCTCAGAGGTTTATTTCTTGCGATCGGTATTCTTCTGGCTGCTATTTTACTCGCGGCAACTGTTGGTGAAAGTTCGATTAGCTTACAAACGGTGTATCAAACACTGGCCAATAATCTGTTGGGTGCTCAGTATGCCGTTGATTTGATCGATGCCGGTATTCTATGGGAGTACCGCTTGAGCCGAGCCGTTATTGCCTCTTGCTGTGGGGCCGCTTTGGCAGTGAGTGGCGTAATTTTGCAGTCGTTGTTACGAAACGTCTTGGTTGACCCCTATATTTTAGGGATCTCGGCGGGGGCCTCTGCGGGGGCTGTCGCTGTCACGATTGTAGGCATAGGTGCAGGTATGCTCTCCATGTCTGCTGGTGCGTTTTTAGGCGCACTTTTGTCCTTTGGCCTTGTTCTCGCTCTTTCCCGAGTCACTGGGCAGATCATCTTAGCAGGTATCGCTGGGGCTCAGCTGTTTCATGCACTCTCCGCATTAATGATTACTAAATCAGCTAATGCCGAGGCTGCTCGAGGCATTATGTTTTGGTTATTAGGCAATCTCAGTGGTGTGCGTTGGGAAGATGCTTCGCTTGCGGTTCCCATCGCTCTTATCGGTCTAGTGATTGCTCTATACCATGCCCGCGCTCTTGATGCCTTCACCTTTGGGTCGGAGTCTGCAGCGTCTTTAGGGATCCCAGTGAAGAGAGTGCGGTTAATTTTGATCTTGGTAACGGCATCAATGACAGCCGTTATGGTGTCGATGGTTGGATCAATTGGTTTTGTGGGTTTGGTGATTCCGCATGCTGCACGATATCTTGTTGGGGTACGTCATGCTGTGTTACTGCCGGTTTCCGCCTTGATGGGAGCGGTATTTCTCATCATGTCCGATATCCTCTCTCGTATTGTCGTGCCGGGACAAGTCTTACCCATTGGTGTTGTGACAGCCCTGATTGGTGCACCTGCCTTTGCCTTGATTCTGATTCGGGGGGCGAAGCACAAATGATTTCTGTCCAGAATGTGAGTTACAAACAAGGTGGTAAAACCTTGATCAGCCCGCTCTCTTTTGATGTGCAACCTGGTGAGGTTCTAGGGTTGATTGGCCCTAATGGATCAGGGAAATCAACACTCTTACGCTTATTGGCCGGTATTACTAAGCCAAGTCATGGGCAAGTACTCTTAAAGGGGAAAGCGATACATCAGCTGCCACGAGGTGAGGTCGCACGCCAGATGGCCTTTGTTACACAACAAGCCGAAACACACGAGCATATTCAGGTTCGTGATGCTGTTGAACTAGGGCGGACTCCTTGGCTTTCTCTGTTGAACCCTTGGTCAGATATGGATCGCCACATTGTCGATGATGCCATGCGCGCGCTCAGTATTCAGCACCTTGAGGATCGTATTTGGCAGACTCTTTCTGGAGGCGAGCGCCAGCGCGTTCATCTGGCCAGAGCTCTAGCACAGCAACCTGAAATACTGCTGCTGGATGAGCCGACCAACCATTTAGACATCCAAAATCAGCTGGCTATTTTGCAGTTGGTCGAAACGTTAAAGACGACCATCGTCATTGCGTTGCATGATTTGAATCAGGCTGCTCGCTGTGATCGTTTGATCATCATGCATTCCAGTCATCTGGTTGCGATTGGTAAGCCTGAAGAGGTACTAACACCTGAGCGTATTTGGGACGTGTTTGGGGTAAAGACCCGAACAATTCATGACCCTGAACTGCAACGACCTTTACTTCACTTTTTCTGATTACACAGGATACCCTGATGAGAACATTGCTATTGCTAATGTGTGCATTGTTTATGCCGCATCTCGCTGCTGAAACGAACCATGAAGTGAAAATGCTTTAACATGAACGCTTGGAAGGGTATTTCGCTGCGACTCATAGCGACGGGTTTATTTGCTGGGATGGCGCTCTGTGTGAAGATAGCATCAGCCGACGCTCCTGTAGGGCAGATTGTTTTCTGGCGGAGCAGTATCGCGTTGATTCCCATTGTGCTCTATTTGATGCGGATGAATGTGTTTCCTGATGCTTTGCGGACGCGGAACTGGAAAGGACATCTCTCGCGCAGTACATATGGCTGTCTAGCTATGTTCCTATCTTTTATTTCTTTGGTGTATTTACCTTTGTCCTTGGCTACCGCACTAAGTTTTTTGGCTCCAATTTTTGCGATTCCTTTAGCGGCTATGCTGCTGGGAGAAAGACCCTCTTTTTATCTGATTAGCATGGTATTGACAGGGTTTCTAGGTGTTTTGATTATTTTATATCCTTCTTTGGAATCGCCAGATATGACCCAAAGTACGTTACTGGGCTGTATGGCTGGGTTGGCGATGGCGGTCACCACTGCCATTGCAAAAGTGAAAATCAAACAGCTAACGCACACGGAGCATGCGGGGAGCATTGCTTTTTATTTTGCGCTGATTTGCAGTCTGTTTGGCTTGTTGACTGCTTTCTTAGGGTGGAAGCCATTGAATTCGCACACCCTCTTCTGGCTAATCAGTGCAGGTTTATTTGGAGGCGTAGCTCACATCGTAATGACAGAAGCTATGGCGAGAACATCGGTTTCTACACTGGCCGTGTTTGAATACACGGCTATCTTTTGGGCGCTCGGGCTCGACTATAGCGTCTTTGGCGGCTTGCCCGACCTCATCGAGCTGGTTGGTGTAGTAGTTATTGTATTGGCTGGAGTTGGTGTGCTGAAAATAGAGTCACGTTCAGCCAGAGCCTAGTCACTCGTATAGTCTATTGAGGCGTAATCAACTCAATCGAGTTTCCAGCGGGAGTGACCACCTTAACCGTGTGCGAGAAAAACCAAACGCTGACGTTTGTTTGTCAGGGGGACAGCGAGCAAAATGTGGCGGCCCAGCAAGCGGTGATCAACTCTCATATCGATATGTTCTCACGCCGAGAGTCAATCACGCTCGATTGGCAAGCGATATCGATTGCATAGCCGTTAAATATCCCAGCCGAACACTGGATTCATCCCTTTCTGCATCAGCGCTCGTGGTGATGAACGAGCGCTTTTTTATTTGCTTAAAAATTGAAATATTTCTCGGCTAAAAAGAAATCGCTTCTTGCTTAAGATCAACAAAAAAACGTTTCTATCGCACAAAAAACTAAAACAAAGTTGAAAGATTCAAAATTTATTGAATAATGCTATTTCTATAATGACGAAGCAAAAACGCTTCCCCTTAACGTCTGAAACAGGATACAGCCCCCATGTCGAACTCGTATGTGTTGGTCATAAACTCTGGTAGCTCATCATTGAAATTTGCAGTGATTGATTCCCAAACGGGGGAAGCGCTGATCTCAGGCCTTGGCGAGTGCTTCGGTCTGCCTGAAGCCGTGATCAGTTGGAAATACCAGGGTGAGAAAGCGGAAGAGGCGATTACCGCCGCCGATAATCATCACCAACATGCGATCAACCGCATTGTAGGCTTAATGGAAAGCTTGGGCTTTGCTCAAGGCTTAGTAGCGGTAGGACACCGTATTGTTCACGGCGGTGAGAAATTCACCTCGACCGTTCGTATTGATGAAGAAGTGCTGGCAGAAATCGAAAGCTTGTCCGATCTTGCTCCGCTCCACAACCCAGCCGGTGCGAAAGGTATTCAAGCGGCTATGGCGGCTTTCCCAAGCCTGCCACAGTTCGCTGTGTTTGATACCGCCTTCCACCAGACCATGCCTAAAAAGGCATTCACTGGTGCTATCTCTCATGAACTGTACAAACAATACGGTATCCGCCGCTACGGCTTCCACGGTACCAGCCACTACTATGTAAGCCGTGAAGCAGCCAAAATGCTGAATAAGCCGATTGAGCAAGCGAGCTTCATCTCGGTTCACTTGGGTAACGGCGCTTCAGTCTGTGCTATCAGCAATGGTCAATCTGTCGATACTTCCATGGGCTTCACCCCATTGGCGGGTCTTATGATGGGTACGCGTTCTGGCGACTTGGATCCCGGCATCATCGAATTTTTGATGAAGAAAGGCTGGAGCCAAGAGAAAGTGTTTGAAACTCTTAACAAGAAATCTGGTTTCTTGGGTGTGTCCGGCCTCACTTCTGACGCTCGCGGCATTTTAGAAGCGATGGAAAATGGTCATGAAGGTGCAAAACTGGCGTTTGAAGTGTTCACCTACCGTGTCGCAAAATACATCGGTTCTTACCTTATCCCGCTAGAGCATCTGGATGCGATCATCTTCACTGGCGGTATTGGCGAAAACTCACTGCCGATTCGTCGCGAAATTCTCGGCAACTTGAAACTGCTTGGTTTTGTGGAAGATGAAAAAGGCAACGAAGCAGCGCGTTTTGGTAACGCGGGCATCATTGCAAAATCTGAACTGCTTAACGCCGTAGCCATGGTGATCCCAACCAACGAAGAATTCGTGATTGCCCAGCAGTCGGTTGAGCTGCTGTAATCATTACGACCATATCTTAATAAAGGCGAGCCCAAGGGCTCGCCTTTATTTTTTCGGCCATTCAAAATCTGAATAGTTTGTTTTTATTCACTTCTAAGTCGAATTAATAATAAAGAGATTACATTTTCGGAATGAGCAAATCAGAGTCTCACTTTCCTAAAAAATTCGGATACATCATTTCTTCCCATTAAAAGTGTAAGAAATTATCACTTTAGATCAGTCAGTTACTCTATTGTGTATTTAGAAGTGACACGCAAAATTATTATAAAATCCATCATTTCAATAAGCGTGAGTTATGAATCATGATCACACAGAGGTTAGATAATAATACGTTCTGCTATTTTGCAAGCCGATTACTCTGAGTAATAAGTAATGATGGCTAAATAGACTAGCTGTCATGGATAACAGCGAAATTTTTATATTAATGGAGATTATTATGAGCCCTCAACGTTCTGTATTGGCTATGGCTATAGCTTTGACGCTTGCTGCGTGTGGCAGTGATAGCACTCAGTCGAATCCGAGCCAACCAAGTGTTGATAAGCCCAGTCCAGATATGTCATTGACAGCACGAGCAGCAGACGGTTATCTGATTGGCGCCAACGCGTGTTTAGACCTCAATGCCAATGCAATGTGTGAGCGTGATGAGCCGTCGGCAACCACTGGTGAAAATGGACAGTTTACGTTACAAGGCCTAACGCCAGAGCAGGTTGCGAAAGGCAGCTTGTTGGTTGAGGTTATCGCAGATCAAACCAAAGATGCTGACTATGGTGACAAGCCACTGACCAAAGGTTACCGCTTAAGTGCACCTCCTGGTTCTCCATTTATCAGCCCATTGACTACGTTAGTGCATAACGAAATTGAAAATGGCCGCACGCTTGAAGAAGCTAAAGCAGCAGTACAAGCTAAACTCGGCACCAAGCTTGATTTGGCCGCTGATTATGTCGCAGGTAAATCCTCAAAAGAGCTTAGCGCTGCCGATCAAAAAGAATTCGCAAGACTTCATCGCATCGCACAAGTCACCGCTACCATCATGGCCGAAAATACCGATAAGTTAGAGCAAGCAGCCGCCAATGCAGGTATCAGTGTTGACAAGCTAACGTCACTGATTGCAACTGAAGTCAGTAAGGTGCTTTCAAATGTCGTGACTACGGTTGAAACTGCAGGGGAAAATTTTGACCCCATAAAAGCAGGCCAAGACATTGATCAACAGCATGTGGGCATTAGTGATAAGAACCTAGAAGATAGAGTGAATATTAACGAGGCGGCAAAGAGTGCCACTGAAGCTAACTTAGCTGAATTGATCAAAAATGAAACATTGATATGGTTTGCCGGTGAAGAAGAAAACGGTCTCAAAGAGTTGAGCTACGGCTTTGTGGCGCTGGGTAAAAATAATGAGGTGATTGATCAAGAGTATCAATTTGATTACACCTCAGGTTCGTTTGTTCTCGTTACTGACATGACGAATCCAGAGCAAATGATTCTGGATAAAGAGGGATGGGAGACAGAAAGTGATGCGATTTCAAAGATTACCCTCAACAATGATGGTTCAGTGATTTTTGAAACCAGCAACTCCGCCAAGAGTGAGAGAATCTCGGCAAAAAGAATGGATCTCAGCGGCCTGAACGTAGCTTCAGTGCTCGAGAAAAGTGCTGACGATGAAGTATGGGCGAGTGGCATTCCACAAGATCTGACTTTCCCTTCGAATAGCTATGCATACTTGGTTTCGTCCGAATATCTTGAAGGAGGCTTCTATACCTTCAATAAAGGAAGTTGGTGTAAGGAGGGGAGCCCTGAGCGCTATGCAGCCTTAAATCAAATGTGTAATGGCATCAGTGCTATTAAGAACGAGAAAGATACATGGATTGCCACATTGGCTGAAACCGTAGCCGCTAATGCTCAAAGCCGTGATGGTACCACTGATTCAGTTGACTTAATTCCAATCGCTGGTTTGGATGGAGGTGATGTTTTTGCTCAGTTATTATCCAATGGCAAAGTGGCATATTACTCAAGGAGTTGGGACTGGAATGAGAACTTTGTTAAGTATGCCGATGAAGGTGAGTGGCAAGATATTACTCAGTATGGAAAGACGCTGCGCAAAGTCACACTGCCTGCTTCTATTGCTGACAATATAACTTGGAGTAATTTCAACAGAACGGATAATGCACTGTACTTTGCCGAATTCGATGGCTTTGTTCGAGTGACGCACTTTGTTGCTCAAGAGAATGAAGCTGATTCAGACTATGTGTTCGATTCTACTGCAGCCGATCTGATTGTTGATAAATTTTCACAGCCAACGCCTCCGACTCCCCCATCACCACCGGCCACATTAGCCGCATGTTTAGCTTCGCTGCCTGACGCTGGCTATACCAAGAAAATTGGAGACACTGCAGAATACGCGGTGGATCGAGATGTAAATGGCTCAGCTTCAAAACTAACCTTTGAATATTCTTATCAAGGTAACAGTTATTCTTGGTTAAACGATGTGACTCTAGTGTCAGGAATGCCAAGTTGGATCTCTGACTGGAATGGTTCGCTGGAAAAAACCATCATCAATGTTAAGGATCTGGATGGGAATTTATTAGGGTATGAAGAAGCCTATTCTGCACAGGGCTATGATCTGGGCCAAGAAGGTTTTAACCCCGATAATTCTTTTGGTTGGGGGATTGCCAAAGTCGCTTTAGAAGCGAAAATCGCGGATGCGGATAAACACTTAGGGATTCCAGTGTTTTCAGGCCCTGCGCTCAATGCGCCTTTGGCCAGCTTTAACGTAGGTGAATCAATGGTGCAAGGCTTGCGCACTGTAACCCAACAAACAGAATTGACGGAGATTACCAAGGCATGGTCTAACTCAGAGTTTAGTTACTCGGATACCTATGTGGGTAAAGAAATGGTTGAAGTTGCAGCAGGTAAGTTTGACGCTTGTAAAGTCACGCGTAAAACCACCTTTACTCAATCAGGTATTGAAGAAACGAGTGAAAGCTGGTTGACCAACCGCGGCTTCGTAAAACGTATTCGTGATGAACAATCTTGGAATGCTTATCTCGTACTGGAAGCGAAGTCATTTCCTGCTAGTCACTAGTTGATTTCTCGTCTTATGACGAGGAGAACTAAAAACTTATAAGTCATATCTGCTAATCCGAGTGCCATGTGCACTCGGATTTTTTTATGGTCAATTTTTGGGCGTTGCATTGTTAATCGTGATGGATGCTTGATACCAATTCGTATCGTTAATGAAATTCCTTGTGACGAATCTCGACTTTTACTAATTATACGGTTGTTGATTTTCGACATTAAATTATTATTTCAATGTCGAAAACCAACGGAGAGCGTTATGAGTGAGTTGTTATCCACGGTGAGTCAAGAGTTAAACCCAGAGACTGCGAATTTGTCGGATCTACCAGTGCTCAAAATTCTTGAATTACTGAATGAACATGATGCCAGTGTCGCGCTATCGATTCGTCGCGTATTACCGAAAGTCGCCGAAGCGGTAAACCTTATTGCTGAACAGATGCGCCAAGGTGGGCGTTTGTTCTATGTCGGTGCGGGAACCAGCGGACGTCTTGGTGTACTGGATTCTGCCGAATGCCCTCCGACTTTTGGCACCGAACCGGAATTGGTTCAGGCGATTATTGCGGGTGGTCATGCGGCGATGCTGAGTGCAGTAGAAAATATCGAAGATTGTCGAGAGTCTGCACCAGCTGAGTTAAGAGCTCGACAGCTCAATGCACACGATGTGGTACTTGGCATTGCGGCAAGTGGACGCACACCTTTTGTGCTATCTGGGCTTGAATACGCAAGAAAAGTCGGCGCTAAAACCATTGCATTGAGTACTCGCGGATGGGGTTTGATCTCCGAACTGGCGGATGTTGCGATTGCGCCCGACGTTGGTGCAGAAGTGCTGTCAGGTTCTACGCGTATGAAGAGTGGTTCTGCGCAAAAGATGTTGCTTGGCATGCTCAGCACGGCGGTGATGATTCAGCTAGGTAAAGTGCATGGCAACTTAATGATTGATGTCAAAGCCAGCAACGAGAAACTCCGTGTGCGAGCTCAGCGCATCGTCAGTGAAATCTGTGATGTGAAGAGAGAGGTGGCGCAAGCCTTACTCAATCAGGTCAATTACAATGTGCGCGCCGCGGTATTGCTGCACTGGTTGGATATTGAGCCATCCCAAGCTCTTCTTATCGCCTCTAAACCTTTCCAATCCCTCAAACAGCAGCTACTGCAAGGAATCTGATATGGCTAACAAGATAGAACATTTGGAAATCATTGCCGACGAGATTGAACGCCATATTGGTGGCTTCGAGAATGTCGCGACTTTAACCAACTGCATGACAAGGGTTCGCCTTGCGCTTAAAGATCGCAGCCAGTTCAATATGCAAGCGCTGCGTGAAGTTGATGGCATTAAAGGCGTGGTAGATGCGGGCGAGCAGTATCAAATTATTGTGGGCATGGGTACGGCAGCGAAGGTAACGGGTGTGCTGCAAAAGAGAATGTCAGGCAGTGGTGTAAAGGCTCAAACCAGTGCGCCTGCAGCCGCTCAGCCATTCTCGGTTCGCCGTGCGCTGAACACCTTAGCCGCGATTTTTGTTCCAACGATTCCCGCGTTGATCGGCTGTGGCTTGGTTTTGGGTATCGTCAATATTTTTAAACTGGTATCGCCAGAGTTTGTGGCGGCTTACCCCGAAATTTTTGACCTGTTCACAGTGGTGGGTAAAGCGGTATTTGCCGTGTTGTCGGTGATGATCGGGATGAACACCGCGAAAGAGCTGCACGCTTCACCCGCGATTGGCGCAGTGATGGCGGCGATTTTAGCCGCGCCGGGGCTGGCCAATATTCAACTGTTTGGAAATACTTTAGTACCGGGCGGCGGTGGCATGTTTGCCGTATTACTGGTGTGTGTGTTTTCATCCAAATTTGAACTCTGGTTTCGCAGTCACTGTAAGGAAAGCCTTGATTTGATTCTCACGCCAACCCTAACAATTCTGGTTTCCTCTGCGGTTGCGTTGCTGGTGCTACAGCCGATTGCACACAGCATCAATGTTTGGTTAGGCAATCTGGTTTCTGTTGCACTGCTTAATGAGTCAGCGGGTTCTGTTGCTGTTGGTGGTGTGCTTGGGGGCGGTTTCTTGTTCCTACTGTTAACTGGCTTGCACCAAGGACTTATCCCCATTCACGCGCAAATTCTAGAAACGTTTGGCCTTAATTATCTGTTCCCTATTTTGGCGATGGGCGGTATGGGTCAAGTGGGTGCGGCGGCCTATGTGTTCTTGAAAACCAAAAACGAGCGCTTAAAGAAAACCATCACCGGTGCTTTACCTGTAGGGATTCTGGGTGTGGGCGAACCGCTGTTGTTCGGTGTTTCGCTACCGCTTGGAAAAACCTTTATCGCAGGCTGTATCGGCGGTTTTGCAGGAGGCGCTATGATGGCGGCTTTTAAAGTGGGGATCATCATTCCATTTGGTACGGCTGGTCTATCGTTAATCCCACTCGTGGGTGAAGGGCAAATTCCTTCTTTCTTGTTTGCGGTGTTGGCTGCATGGGTGGTGGGTTTTATTGCCTCTATGTTGCTTGGCTTCACTGAGCCAGTCGAAAAAAATCAGTAGAATCGGTAGTATCTGGCCGTCACCGCGCTAATGGGTGGCGGCTTTTTGAGTTAACAAGGATCTTCGATGGATAAACTCATCAACAAGGTAAAAACGTTAGTACATTCGAGTAATCAAAATGAGCAAAAGCTCTCGCAATTGATTGTTGAACGACAGTTCGATTTATCGGAGTTGAGCGCAACGAAAGTCGGCGCGCTGCTTGGGATCAGTGATTCGTCAGTGATTCGTTACGCGAAAAGTCTCGGTTGTAGTGGTTTTCCTGATCTGAAGTTAAAACTCGCCGCCCAAGCGCCACAAGTTATGGCGCGTAGTGCTCAATCTGTCTATGCCAGCATTGAGACAGGTGATTCCACGGCGCAGATTATTGAAAAAGCCAAACATCTGTTTGTTTCGACTATCGAACAATCGATTGGTCTGATGGATGCGGAATCGGTAGAGCAGTGCGCGCAGCAACTGCTCAAGGCTAACAAGATTGCGTTGGCGGGGATTGGCGCTTCGGCGATCGTCGCGGCAGATATCAATCACAAGCTGATCCGTGCGGGTTTTAACGTACAGTTTAATCAGGATTATCACATTCAAATTGTGCAAGCTTCACTGCTCAAAGCGGATGATGTGCTGTTGGTGGTTTCTGCGCGGGGGAATACCCAAGAAGTGTTGACCGCAATTGAACGTGCTAAACAAAACGGCGCGCAAGTGATTGCTTTAACGCGCTATGGGCGCGATAAAGTGGCGCAACTGGCGGATTATGTGATCCCTTACAGTTACACCGAAGAGCATTCTCAATTAGGCATGGTGACACCACAACTTCTGCAAATGGCGGCTTTTGATATCGTCTTTTTCAAACTTATTACTTTGACAGATTCGTTCAGCATGCACACCGCACTGAGCTCGATTCAGCATATACAACAGTGATTGCAGATTAAGGTTTTTCACAATGAAGATGGGTAAAGATCCGGATTATCGTTTTTCGCTGGCGAATGAACGGACGTTTTTGGCTTGGATACGTACAGCATTGGCCTTTCTTGCTACTGCGGTGGGGGTAGATCTGCTCAGCGCAACGCACGATTCGACGATATTAAGCCACAGCCAGTGGCTAACGCCGGCATTGGCGGGCGTTGCATTTGCTACGGCCGTGTGGGCATTTCTGCGTTGGTACCAAAACGAGAAAGCGATGCGGCTTGAAGGGCCGTTTAAATACAGCAAAAGCCTGATGGTGATGACCGGTGTGGTCATTGCTTTCGCTATGTTGATTGGGTTTTGGGCATTATGAGTGGGATGAAAACTGAGGTAGAGCGCGACCCCGGTTTACAGCGTGAAAGAACGCAACTGGCGTGGACTCGCAGTTCGTTAGCACTAACGGCAGGTATGCTATTGCTGATCAAAATCGGGCTGTTTTCTGCATTGCAACTGGCGCTCGCCTTGTTGGGGTTATGGTTGTTACTCCAGCAAATTCTAAAGCGTAAAAATGAAATCGCGACTCAGAGTCGAGTGTTTCACCGTGCAATGCTATTGCGAAATTTATGGATAAGTGGTGCGGTGGCGATATGTGCACTTTGGGTATGTTTAGACCGGATAATCTGAACAACAAACCTAATAAACCGGAAGGCTAAGGAGACGGTGGCTTTTGAAGCGCTATTCTTTCGACGCCAATTGGGCAAACTTGCTGTAGCTACTGACGCGGCCATTGATGTATTCAATGCCGCAGTGCACTGGTTGAGGTTGGTGGCCGACAATTTGGTATTCGACAATAAACTCGCCACTGATCACTTTGACGAACAAGAAGCCATCCATCACTTTCCACAAACCATGCAGTGCTTTGTCGCTGAACATGTCTTTCTCAATCAAGGTGCCGTTGGGTTTAAAGGTCAGCAGTGATGAAAAACCATCGGCGTTGACCTTAATCCACGCGTGTTGATGCACTTCATAACTGAGAATTTTGCGCCGTGTTTTGATCCACTCTTCAAATTCTTGCTGTTGTGCCGGGCTCAGTTGCGGCAGGGCTTCTAATTCAAGTAGGGTGTGGTGCTTTTCGTACCAAAACAACTGAAGGTGGAGTAATTTCATGCTAACCGGTTGGAATTTCAAACAAACAGCCGCCACTGTGCGTCAAGGTGGGGATGAAGTCAACCATGAAGATGTGCTTGAAAAAGTGCGGTAGAGCGGGGGAAACCTACCGCACATTCCCTTTTCGGGAAGTGCCGCGTTGCGCGGCTCAGGAGCTTAAAGATGAGGGAACAAGCGAGGGAGTTCGGCGCGATCACAAGCTTGGTTTAATCGACGCTGCGCGGTGTGAATATGCTGTTGCCACTGTTCATCGTGCGCCCACATTTCAATCACTAACGGCACCACGCAATCCAGTGCTTTTAAGCGGCAGAACAGTCCATCAAAGTCGACGTCCCCTTCGCCAATCACTAAATCACGAAACTGTCCGGCGTACTGTTCGCTCACCTTGTAAGTGTCCTTGAGGTGGATCTGAGTGATGTGAGGTTTGCTTAACGAGAGCTCGGTCAGCAAGTCATAATTCCAGCCTGAGATGTTGCCAACGTCTGGATACGCCGTAAAAAAGGGCGATTGGATCTGCCGATTCAGCACTTCAAATTTACTCAGCGCATTGAGATAAGGGGTATCCATTATCTCAACGGCTAACATCACGCCAGCGCGCTCAGCTAAACGGGCGGCGTGTTGCATGCCCTCAATAAAACGCTGATGAGTGGCTGAGTTGGCGGGCTCGTAATAGACGTCATACCCCGCCAATTGGATGGTGCGAATACCCAGTTTGTAGGCGAGGGTAATCGCCTTTTGCATAATTTTCAGTGCCTCATCGCGCAGCGCGGGATCGGCCGAGCCAAACGGAAACTTGCGATGAGCGCTAAGGCACATGGATTGCAGCGGCACGCCATACTCCTCACAAAGGCGGCGCAATGAATAAATGGTGGCATCATCCCAATCGAGGCGGCTGCGGCGCTCGTCACTTTCATCCACCGAGATCTCCAGAAAATCGAAGCCGAGCTCTTTGGTGCAGGCCAGTTTTTCCTCCCAACTTAAGTGATTGGGCAGTGCTTTTTCATACAAGCCAACGCGGTGGCGCAGTAAATGTTGATACATGATGGGCTCCCGTTATGGCCAGAAACGGTCGATTTGCTCACGCAGAGCCGCCGCGGTTTGTTGGCCTTCGGCGCCTGCTAATGCACGTCCGGCAATAAAGGTTTTGGTTTTGATCCCTTCAAACAGGTAAATATCTTCTGGTACGATGCCGCCGGTTATCGAAAGCTCAATGCCTAGCGCAGAGAGCTGGCGCATTTTGTCGAGATCGTCCGTTGTCCAACCAATCCCTGCCAATTCCGCATCGCGTGAGCGGTGGTAAATGGCTTGAGTGATGCCTAAATCGACCCACGCTTTAGCATCTTGCATCGTCCAGTTGCCATAAATCTCGATTTGGATTTCGCCATTCAGCTCATCCGCCACTTTTTTACACGCGGCAATGGTCGCGATGTGCGCGGCGGCTGAGACGGTGATCCAATCGGCCCCCGCTGCAAATGCCATGCGCGAGAGAATGGCTCCGCCATCGGTGGTTTTCATGTCACACACCAGAATATGATCCGGATTGTTGTGGCGCAGAGTCGACACCGCTTTCATTCCTTCCGCGAAAGCCAAAATGGTGCCAACTTCAATTACATCGACGTAACTGGCGACATTACTCGCTACGGCCACGGCATCGGTTAGGTTGGTTTGGTCGAGGGCGATTTGAATCATTGGTTTGGTCATACTGTTTATCCTTGAATATGTTCACGTATCAGTTGGGCAAGCCCAGCGTGGTTGTTATCGGTTGAGCAAAGGCTGCGCGCGTAAGATTTCACGGTGTCATCGGCATTGGCCATCGCCACGCCGTGGCCGGCATAGCGCAGCATGGAGATGTCATTGTGGTTATCGCCAATCGCCATCACATGGTTGGCGGCGTAGCCAAGCTGAGCAACGTATTGCGCAAGGCGCAGACCTTTGCTGTTGCCTTTGGCGGCAAAATCAATGCGGTTGGACCAAGAGCGTTCACCATTAAAACGGGTATTCACCCACGGATGCTCTAGGAGTCGTTCGACCGAGCTTGGCAAACCTTCGACGACAAATTTCCATACAAACTCAGAGTCACGCGCAGTTTGGTGAAAGGAGTCAATCGCATAAATTTGCGGTGGATGAGTGAGAGAGGCCGCTTGCGCCCATTTTTCCAATGCTTGCATGTACGCGATGGGGCTGCGCTGCGAGTAAGTCATTGCATCTTTGATGTACATCACCAGCTTGAGCTGAAACTCTTGGGCCAGATCGATAAAGATCAGTGCATCTTGTTTGTCGATCGCATTGTGCTCCAGCACCGTTTCGCTTGCGTAGTCATACACATACGTGCCGTTGCAACAGATGATGGGCGTGGTCAGACCCAGTTCATCGTAGTAAGGGCGCGCAGCGGTGTGATGACGACCCGTGACGATCAGCACATGGCAATGCTGCTGAGCCGCGCGAATCGCGTCTTTGACTTGTGGATGGATGGTGTGATCGTCACTGAGCACAGTGCCATCAAGATCCAAGGCGAGCACTTTATACATAGCGATTACCTCTGGCCGTAGTAAGCGTTCGCGCCGTGTTTGCGCAGGTAGTGTTTATCGGACAATTCGGGCTGAATTTTGATGCCGCTATTGAGCGAGCGAGTGGCGAGTGCCATTGCGGAGATCTCTTCCAGCACCACGGCGTTGTGCACCGCATCTTCGGCATTTTTGCCCCAAGAGAAAGGCGCATGTCCGGCCACAATCACACTCGGTACCGCCATCGGATCGATATGACGATGACGAAACTCTTCGACGATCACTAGGCCTGTGTTTTTTTCATACTCACCAGCAATTTCGCTGTGCGAAAGCTTACGCGTGCAGGGAATGTCGCCGTAAAAGTAATCAGCATGGGTTGTCCCGAGCGCGGGAATATCAATGCCCGCTTGAGCCCAAATCGTGGCGCTGCGCGAATGGGTATGCACTACGCCGCCGACGTCGGGAAAGGCGCGGTAGAGTTCAATATGGGTTGCGGTATCGCTCGATGGGTTCAATTTGCCTTCCACCACTTTGCCCGAGAGGTCGACAATCACCATATCTTCGGCGCGCATCGCATCGTATTCCACGCCGCTCGGTTTAATCGCCAGTACGCCGAGTTCGCGGTCAATTTCCGACACATTGCCCCAGGTAAAAGTGACTAAACCGTATTTGGGCAATTTGAGATTGGCGTTGAATACGCGCTGTTTCAGTTCGCTGTACATACTCCCTCCTACGCGGTGTGCGCAAATGCGGGTTGTGCAGTCGCTTGGGGTGAGAGTGCTTGGTCAATCACCGCATACACTTGCTGTTTATCGCGGCAGCGGCGCAGCTTATCCAGATCCACTCCGGTGTCGCTGTTTTCATCATCCAGCACTTGCGTCACTTCCATCAGTCCTTCCATATGCTCATCCGAAGAGCTGCCCGCTAAGGTAATCAGCACATCCACTGGCTCATCTTCGCCTTCGAAATAGATCGGCTCTTGTAAGGTCACCAGTGCAAAAGCGGTTCTCAATACGCCGTTTTCAGGGCGCGCATGGGGCAGAGCAAGATTAGGAGCGATGCAGATGTAGGGGCCGAGCTGCTCGACACTGGCGATGATCGCCTCGTGATAAGCTGGCGTGATTGCGCCTGAGGCAATCAACATATCGGTGCCAATTTTGATCGCTTCACGCCAGTTATTGGCTTTGGCTTGCAGTTGGATTGAGTTGTTTTCGATTAAGGATTGTTTGAGTCCCATGGTTCTATCTCCAGAGTAGAGCTGATCAAACCAGCTTCTTATTGTCGTAGGGGGCGGTAGGCAACCAGAGCGGTGCGGCTACCCACCGCCTGCCGAGCTAGCGAATTTTCACAAAATGGTTATGGATGATGTCGAGCAGTTCATTGCCAAACGAGTTTGGGTTAAGCATGTTCTGCACCCCGAGCACAAACTTGCCTTCGCCCGGTTCCATCTCGGCAGAGAGGTGTTTCGAGGAGACAATGATGTCGGTGGTCGCGAGTTTGGATTTGTAATCAGACACCGCGCAAGAATCCATCACGTGTGGAATGCCTTTTTGCTCCAGATACTTGCCGATTTTCATCTTCATCATCATCGATGAACCTTGGCCGTTACCGCACACTGCCAGAATGCTCACTGGACGAGTGCCTTGCGCGGCTTGTAGAGCTTGTTCAACCGCTTCAATCACTTCCGGCTCGTCACTGACCGTGATGTTGCCTTGCGCATCTTCTTCGGCGCGTAACTGTTTGGAGGCAAAGAACATGTAGACCAACGCCAGGGCAACCAGTACGAAGAAGAAGAGTTTCGAGGCGGACAAACCTTGCATAATCGGTGGGAAGACCAAAGCCCAGTCGGCCATGCCCATCCAGCCACTGAATTCGGTGCCTTGCTGGGTGAAGAGGTGAATTGCCCATGCCGAGCCGAGCACTTCGATAATGCCCATCACAAAACAGATCTTCATCACCGCTTTCCAACCGCCGAAATGGTTCGCAAAGACGCCAATCGTTGCGTTGGAGAAGAACATAGGAATGAAGCCGGGGATGATCATGATTGGCGCATTAAACGCCAGCATGGCTAAGACTGCTGCAAACTGGCCGAGTGCGCCCCACATAAAACCAAACACCATGGCATTGGGGGAGAATGCGTAGATCGCCGCACAGTCAATCGCGAGCACAGCATTAGGAATAACGCGCTCGGAGATGCCTTTGAACGCTTCGGACAGCTCGGCGACAAACATACGCACACCGGCCACAATCACTTGGATCGCGACGGCAAACTTAAGGCCCGTTTCGAGGATGTAGATAGTCCAGTGAGTGGAGCCCGCCATCTCTTGCAGATTATCCAGACCAAAAGAGAGCAGAATGATGCCGAAGAACACCGTCATCACAATCGCGGTGGCAGCGATGCTGTCGTGGAAAATATGCAGCCATTTAGGCAGTTGCAGGTGATCAACACTGTCTTTTTTATCCCCCAGTTTGGGAGCAATTTTGGTGGCGATCCATGAAGCGACTTGCTGTTGGTGGCCGATGGAGAAACCCGCGCCGCCAGTGACTTCTTCGGTCGGTTTGAACATGATGTTAGAAGAGATGCCCCAGTAGAGCGCCATCAATACCGCCGAATAAATGATGGTTTCCCACATGCCAGCGCCGAGCACAAAGTAGAACACCGCAATCAAACCCGCTTGCTGGAACATGATGTGTCCAGTCAGCATGATGGTACGAATGCCGGTGTAGCGGCGAAACAGCACCAACAGAATGTTGATCGCCAGTGCTAGCAGCACGGCGTACCCGACCCATGAATAGTTATCGCCCATGGTTTCCATGGTGGCCATCATCGAGGTGTAGGGGTCAATCACTGATCCGGTTAAACCGTGGTATAGCGACAGCTTTTCAATCACAGGTTTAAAGCCGGCGACCAGTGTGCCTGCGCCCACTTGTACCAGCATAAAACCGACAATGGTTTTGATTGAACCTTTAATGATGGTTGTCGCATCGCGTCTTAGCAGCCAATAGCCGATTAAGGTGACTAGCCCTAGCAGCAAAGGGGCTTTGGTCATTACTTGGCTGTAAAAAATATAGAAAACGTCGTACAAGAACTCCATATCTCTACCCTTAGTTGTTTTGATGTAGGAAGAGTGATTTTTGGTAGTGCGTAAAATCGCTCCTTTTGCTCACAGAATAGACTTTAACAATCAAAAGTAATCATTCAATGCTCATTTGTGATTATTTTGATTTTTATCAATTTTGGCAAAAAATAAACCACACAAATGATAGGTAGATCACTTATGATTAATTAAATTATTTAAATTCAATCACTTATATTTGATTGTGATAAATGTATGATTTCTATGTGCAGAAAGTTTGACAAGTCTATGGGTGATTATTAGAATCAAATTCAATCAAGATTAATCACCAAGTAATCACTAAGTCGACATTCGGTGAGTTTTTTCTCAGTTAGGTGATGGTATGAATGAAGTCCAACGACATAACGGTATTTTGACTCTGCTTGAAGAGAATCAAGCGATTAACGTTTCGCACATTATTGAGCGCTTTAATGTCTCTCCGGCCACGGCGCGGCGCGATATCGCCAAGCTTGATGAGCTAGGTAAACTGCGCAAAGTGCGTAATGGGGCAGAGCGGATTGAAACGAAAAAAAGAAAATGGTCACCGCTCAATATCAACAGCACAGAGCATTATGAAGAGAAATCGCTGATTGCCTTGAAAGCGGCGGAGCTGTGTCAACCGGGCGATAGCGTGGTAATCAACTGTGGTTCGACCGCCTTTTTGCTGGGTCAGCAGTTGTGTGGCGAAAACGTGCAGATAGTGACCAACTATTTTCCTTTGGCGAGCTATCTGATCAATGAAGATCATGACGATGTGATCATCATTGGCGGGCAATACAATCGAGCGCAAAGCATTTTCCTTAATCCTGCGCCGGATTCACTCGGTAGTTACGCAGGAAACTGGATGTTTACCTCTGGCAAAGGGCTGACTGAAGCGGGATTGTATAAAACTGATATGCTCACGGCGGTTGCTGAACAGCAGATGCTGGAGCAGATCGATAAGCTAGTTGTAGTGGTGGACAGCTCAAAAGTCGGGCAGCGTACCGGCATGCTGTTTTGCCCTACCAGCAAAATTGACATCGTCATCACAGGTAAAAATGCGGATGCACAAGTGGTTAAGGCCCTTGAGGCGCAAGGAACGCAAGTCATTTTAGTGTAGCGTTTCACTCACTTTTACCAAATTAAAATAACCAACCCAACCGCCAGTGCCAATCCTCAGGATTTAGGCGCTTGGCTCCCTACATCCAAAATTTATCTTAACGTTGTGAAACAAGAGGTGTTGTTATGAGTAAAGTGAATGAAATCACTCGCGAATCCTGGATTTTGAGTACGTTCCCTGAGTGGGGAACTTGGCTAAATGAAGAGATTGAACAAACGGTTGTGGAGCCAAATACCTTTTCGATGTGGTGGCTAGGCTGTACGGGGATTTGGCTAAAGAGTGCTGGCAACACCAACCTTTCCATCGATTTTTGGTGCGGAACCGGTAAAAAAACGCAGAAAAACCGCTTGATGAATACCCAGCATCAGATGATGCGTATGGGCGGTGTGGAAGCGTTGCAACCGAACTTGCGTACCTCGATTTTCCCACTCGATCCGTTTGCGATTAAAGAGATTGATGCGGTGCTGGCTTCGCACGATCACGCTGACCACATTGACGTTAACGTTGCTGCAGCGGTGCTGCAAAACTGCGGCGAGCACGTAAAATTCATTGGCCCACAAGCCTGTGTTGATTTGTGGCTAGGATGGGGTGTACCGCAGGAGCGCTGCATTGTGGCAAAAGTCGGTGATGTGCTTGAAATCGGCGATGTTAAGATTCGCGTGCTGGATTCGTTCGACCGCACCGCGTTAGTGACCTTGCCAAAAGGCGTATCGTCTTACGACAAAGCGATTTTGGATGGTATGGATGAGCGAGCCGTCAACTACTTGATCGAAACCTCTGGTGGCTCTGTGTACCACTCTGGCGATTCACACTACTCAAACTACTATGCGAAACACGGTAACGATTACCAGATTGATGTGGCGCTGCTGTCGTACGGTGAGAACCCACGCGGAGTGACCGATAAAATGACCTCTTCGGATGTATTGCGCGCTGCAGAATCGCTCGATTGCCAAGTTGTCGTGCCATTCCACCACGATATCTGGGCGAACTTCCAAAATGATCCGCGTGAAATCGAAGTGCTGTGGAATATGAAAAAAGATCGCTTACAGTACCAATTTGCGCCGTTCTTCTGGCAAGTTGGAGGTAAATATACCTACCCAACCGATAAAGGACGCATGCATTACCAGCATTTCCGTGGCTTCCAAGATATCTTCAAAAATGAGCCAGAACTGCCTTATAAAGCCTTTTTGTAAGGATGAATGATAAAAAGCCACCATGCGTTGGTGGCTTTTTCTATGCTTGCTGCTAGTAACTTCCGCTCAGCGCGATGATTTGACTGCCATAGCCTGCCTTGATTTATCTGTCCATTGAGCCGTTTTCGCGCGCGATGGTTATTCGCTAGATCGTTATTTGCCCGATTTCTACTTAGACTGCCATTGATGGGTTTGCCCATTCGCCAATTGAGCCAATAGGCTGTGCGGCGCGATCATTTCTCCTCCTGCGAGCTTAAACGGCTGCGCGCTAAAATTCGCACTGAGAATCGAGCCATCACTAAAGCGCGTTTGTTGCACTTGGCCTTGCTTATCCAGCCAGCGAAAATCGACCAAGGCTTTATCCCACAACTGCTCATGCAAGGGCAAAAACCCTTGTTGATAGTGCTTGAGCTGCTCGATACGCGCGGAGTTTTTATGCATTTCATCGCGGCTTAAATGCACCATCGCCGGAGTGTTAAACAGCATGGCACGCAAATCACGCACGGCTTTGACATTCGAAAACTTCAAACTGTCGCTGTGCCAGTGGTGGCTACTGATCAGTTCATCATGAAACACCACTTGATAGAGCGGCACTTTGTACTCTGGGGCAAAAAGTAAGCTGCGATAAGGCTCTTTGACTTGCGCTGATTTAAAGAAAAAATCCGGCTTTTCATCGGGATACCAGTTGCCCAAATAATAAGGTGACTGCTTGTCACTCTTCATAGCTTGGTCTGTCCAGCCAAAGCCGACTGTTTCCATACCATGAGCAAACACCAGCCCTTGAGTGGTCAGGGCATTGCCATCTTCCGAGCCCAAAATCAGCGTCGGCGTGTTTGCAATATCCTGCATTCGGGTGTTAAAGGCGGCTAGCATCGCGGTTTCGTTGCTGCGCGAGCGGTAATCTTCCCGCGCCATGGCGGTGCCATCCACATCGAGAAACAGGCTGTTAAAGCGCCCGAAATGGAGAATATCTTGCACGCGCTGTTTAACGTAACCGAGTTCACAGGCGGGATTGAGATAAAAGCCGTTACCGCGAAAGCCCAGTTGTAACGTGCCATCGGCTTTTTCAATCGCGCAGTTTTCGCGCATGCGATCCGGCAGCTGCGCGGTCAGCCAACTGTCGTTGATGCCTTTTTCAATCGCGGTATTGTATGAGTCATACACGCCAATCAAATAGCCGGCTTGTTTGGCGCTATCGACCACTTGCGGCTGATAAAAAGCTGGCATCCAGTTATCAAGACCTAGCCAGAGTTTGCTTAATCCTGCTTGCTGAAGGGTGCTGATCATGGGTTGCGCTAACCCTTGTCCCCATTGATCGCTTGGTTTGAGGTATGCGCCAGCGTGTTCAGTCAGCCACGTTCTGCGCTGCTGCGTGGCTTGGTACTGCGCTTGAATGGACGATGGGTCGGCGCTGAACTTTTGGTTCAAGGCTTGGTTTATCTCTCCGACCAGCAATTTTTTCTGATACTGATTAAGCCAGTCTTGGCCTTTTTTTAGGCTCGCCAGTTCCTTTTGTAATTCTGGTGAAGGGGTAAACTCAGAGCGACAAAACCAATCGCGCAACCCCCACCAATCCACCACATCTTGCACTGCGATTAAATCACGCCCGAACAGATAGACGTGGCTTGCGCCAATCATTTTTTCGATCTGCGGATTTGCCTTGCGTTTTTCCGCAAGTGAAACACGCAGCCCCGCGGCATCGCGCCAGTCGCGATAGGCTTTGGCTCCGGCCAGCATCTCATCGCCCACGGTGATGCGCACGCTAAAAGGCTCACTTTGGTTCAGCGGGGTAAACCAGTGCTCCGCTTGTAAGTCCAACTTATTTTGCTGCTCACTAAAGTGCAGCTGGTTATTGGTGGCGTTGAGCAGTTGATAGCTGATGAAGTGTTCGCCCTGCTGCGCGCTCCAGAACGGCATTTTGAGATCTTGCGTGGTATTGGCACCCGAATGATTGTCTATCAAATAACGTGTCCAAGTCGGGTTATCGGTTGGCACTCGCGTTCCTTCGTCAAACGGCAGTAAAAGCGTTTGGGTCGATGCTTCACTGAGATCAAACCAGCGCAGTGCTTTAGGAGCTTGGCGTTCAATCTCACGAGCACTTGGCCAGCGAAAATCGATGTTCAACCCTTGTTGTAACTGTGCAGACACTTGCACGCCACTTGGCTTAAGTGTCCATGTGGCTTGCTCGGCGCTTTGGGTTAATTGCGTTGCCTGTTGTGTCTGCCCGTCAATCTGTAGGCAGCCTTGGTTGATAGCGAAAGTTTGTGAGTCTTGCTTGAGGCTGATGGCCAGTGTGTCGGGGTCAATCTGCCAGTGCTGATCGCCCTGTTTTAAGGTCAACGCAAAGCTCGGCGCGCTCACCAGCAGCAGTAGCCCCAGTGAGGAAAAGGTTAATTTCATATCGGTCTCCTATCGTGTAACCCAGATATTTAACCTCGTCCATCGATAGGTTTTGTCACCAGTATGTCTTTCCCTCTTTTGCCTGAACTTAGTCAATGGGTATCGTCAGGCGCTGCATTTGCTCCACGCGAATGGTGCCTTGGTATTCACTTTGGATAACGCTGAGGCTACGCCAGCGCGCTTGAGAAGGGGCTATGGGTGGGGCAGGATGCTGATCACGGTTGACGGTTTGTGAGTGCAGCAGGGTAAAGTTTTGATCAAAAAATTGCCAACGAGCCAGTGACGATGCGCAGCCCGAAGGCGTGGCGGGGAAGCGGATAATGAGATCGGCCGCGCTGGATTGTTCAATCCACGGTGTGCTGGAAGGGGCCGAAATCAGCAGCGCCATGCGCTGCTCGCCCAGCGTGAGCCAATAGACACCTGCGGCATACGGCGAAAGCAGATCGCGACTTTCCACTTCGGCGTAATCGGCAGGCGCAAGCTCTGCTGCTAACAAGGTTGCACCTTGCGCAGAAGCCAGACGCACCGCCAGCGGCTGGCTGAGGTTTTCGGCGCTCAGCCTCACTTGGTAGCCTTGGAAGGTCTGATTGAACTTATGAATAAAAGTCACCGCAATCGCGAGATCGTTAGGCGATGTGCTTGGAAGTGCTTGTCCGCATTGGGTTTGACTGAGAATGGCCTCTTTAATTGGTTGCCAAAAAGGCTCGGCTACGGGCGTGGTAGACAGTGTGTGGATGAGCTCGTGCCACGCTTGCGTGGGATGCCCCTCAACCAATAGCTGGTAACTGCTTTGCAGCGGTGTGGTGCGAAACCAAGCATGGGTGGGGCTTGGCGGCGTTTCCGCTATCGCGGCGCCGCTTAGTAATGCGCTGAGTATGCCAAGTCGCGCAATGTGATTGCGAAAAGAGGCGCAGATCATACGGAGGCTCCTTTGAGGCGATAACCCACGCCGCGCAGGGTCTCGATATCCAGTTGTGGCAGTTTTTGTCGCAAATGCAAAATGTGGTTATCCACGGTGCGCGTGGTTGGGAAATATTGATAACCCCAAATAAGATTGAGCAGCTCATCACGGTGATAAACGCGCCCCGGATTTTGCAGTAGCATCAGCAGCAGTTGAAACTCTTTCGGTTTGAGCTCAACCGGTGTTTGGTTATTGAGTACAGAGCGATTGGCCACATCGACCACAATATCCGCGTAGCTGAGTAAGCTACTGCCGAGCGGGCGCAGCTGCGCTTCGATGCGTGCCAGCAACTCTTGGTGGGAAAAGGGCTTGAGCACATAATCTTTCGCGCCCGCTTTGAGCCCTTCAATTCGTTGCTCCACTTCAATTTTGGCGGTCAGTACGATCACCGGCAGGGCTTTAAGCATCAACCAGTGCGGCAGATGTTTCAGGCTGTCACCATCGTGTAATTGCCGATCCAAAATCACCAGATCGGTACTGAACCAGTGCTTTTCGACCTGTTGGCTCTGCGTTACCCACTCGCATGCATAACCATGGTCATGCAGATAATCGCGCAGACCTTGGCCGAGTAAGGTGTCATCTTCAATCAGCAAAATACGCTTCATAGCGGCAGCTCCAAAATACAACGGGTTGGATGACGACGGATAACCAGTTTGCCGCCCATTTGGGTGATGAGTTTTCGCACCAACTGTAAGCCAACGCCCATGTTATCTGTGTTTGGGCGAGAGTGAGTGTCTTGATGCCTCGAAAGTCGTTTACGCAGACGTTGGTAGAAAGAGGGAAATTCACCGCAATCTTCCACTTCAATGCGCAGCGTTTGTGCAACCACACTCACCGTCAGGCGAATGGGCGGCACGCCATGCTGCTTGGCATTGCTGAGTAAGTTGGTGACGCACAGCCCAAGCCAGTAATAAGGTAGTGCCAGTATTGAGTCGTGTTTGAGATGAAGCTCAACCTCAAAGCCCTCGATACAATGCTCGATGAAGTCACTCAACTGCGCTGGATGGCGCGCCATGCTGTCGTGGCTTGGGCTCAAGTAGTGGCGGCTGGTTTCGCTCAGTTGTGCTAGCCGCTGATGATCGGCCATTAATCGCCATAAGCTCTCTTGCGCCTTGGGAGATAACTCATCAAATTGGTTGCGTAGTGATTCGACGGTAAACCCTAAACTGGTGATGGGCGTGCGCAGTTCGTGAGTCAGCAGTTGCAAAATAAAGCGCCGCTCGCGCCCTTCTTGATAGCGCAGCCAAAGTGAACGCAGCGCAGCGCCAAACGCAAGCAACACGCCGATAACCAAACCGCTATACAGCAGCGCATGACTGCTCACGCGCTGATTAAAGCAGAGGTTACTGTAACGATCATCGCAAGGCTTTTGCGCTTGATAAGGCTCAAGTGTGAATGGCAGTGGTGCGGTGAGTGCGCGCCACTGCACGCTCGAAAGCACATGCCAGCCCGCTTCGCTGCTGAGCCACAGCTCATCATTTGGCGCAAGATACAGGCGAAAACCGTTGAGCAGTGCATCTACCCCGGCAGCGCCCGGTCGTTGCCATAAGGCATGCAACGGATGATAGCGGCTCGCCAAGGTGAAACGTGTTGGATGCGCCGAGGCAAAGGCTGCCTGCTGCGTATCCGGTAAGTGCTCAATATAGCGATCTGCGTAGCTGCCTCCCGCCGGATGTTGCCACGCAACACGCTGAAACCATTCTGCGCCGAGCGGCGTTTGGCGACATAACGCCAACTCAAATTCGACCGCTTTCGCCAAATACGGCGAAGAAGAGTTGAGCGGCAGACACTGCTTGGCCGTGGCGGCTAAATCTGCGATGTCTTGCCACGTATATTGAGTAAAATCAGGGTATTGGCTGTGACTACTGAGCTGGGCAAACGGGTATCGATTGAGGGTTTGGCTGGTCACCAGTGGCGTGCTTTGCTGCTCAAGTGCTGCTCGATAAAAAATCGACCAACGCTGAGTTTCAGGTAGGTCAATATTGGCCAGTGCGGGCACTGCCCATAAGCTACACAGTAAGAGGCTTAACCAGCGGTGAGTCAGCAGCAACGTCATGATTTAAATACTTAGAATTGGGTTCATGCCAATAGTAGCCGCTTCATCACAAGATTTGTAATCCGAGTGTCAACAAACAGGAAAGTGCAGGGAAGTTGGCAGTAAAAAAAACATCGGGTCACACAGAGTGTCATCCATAATTTAAGCCTACCAGTAAATAGGATTTGCTATCGCCTCTAAGCATGTGGGTTTACCGCTGATCGGGGTGATCGCTTTCCCTGTTAACGATTGAGCAAGCCAACCTTCAGGATAGGACAAAGTCAATGGCGCTTGAATCCTCTCTTCATTAATCGCAGTAAATCCGACTTTGGAGTAAAAGCGAATATCGCCGTAGGTCATAACAATACTGACACCTTTTGCTTTTAACGTCTCTAATCCAAAACGGATCAGTGATTGTCCAATGCCTTGACCGTGCCACTTCGTTGCTACTGCCACTGGCGCGAGAAGATACACGTTTTCCTCATTAGGAAATGAGAGCTTAGAGAAAAGGATGCTGCCGACAACACGTTGGTGGTCATCGCATGCGACAAACACGAAAAGATCATCTTCTTGAAGGGAGTTGCTGAGAAAATCGGAGACCAGTTTTCCAATCACAGTGCCTTCTTCTGATCCTTCAGAATCAGAAAAGGTGTTTTGGAACAGGTCGATAATCTCTAGTTTTTGCTGTGATTTGTATAAAGAAAAATTCATTCTTAAGTCTCTAGTGGTTAAGTTTCAAAATAAAATATTGATAAGTAAAGTCTTTGGCAGCACTTCGTTCATAGATAGCAATCTCTTTTTCTATGTCAGACAAGGCTTGGGAGTTTGTCAGCCGAAGTTTTAACTCTTGGACACGGTTTTGCAGTGGTAGCCAGTAGTTTTGCCATGCATCAACGCCTAATGAGAAATGCTCCATCACCTCATAACCCAGCTTTTTGAAAAGCTTGATTCGAGAAGGTATCGATTGGATATCAGGGTATTCGGATTGCCAAAATTGTTGAGTTTCCGGTTCCGGATTCTCAGTGAGCCAGACCAAATCACTGACCATCAAGATGCCGTTATCAGCTAAAAAAGGTTTCCACTGCTTGAGGGCGTTCTCCATGCCCATGATGTAAACACAGCCTTCTGCCCAGATTGCATCAAAGCTTTTCGCTGCAAAGGGGAGCGCTGTCATGGAACCCAATACTGGGGATATCCGCTCTTTCCATGGTGAGTGCTGGCGTTGCTTCTCAAGTTGTTCAATCGCGATGGGTTCATTATCGACGGCAGTAATGTGTGCCGAACTGTTTTCAGCCAGCAGGAGTGTCGAAAGGCCCGTTCCGCAGCCGATGTCGAGAATGTGCTGCATGTTTTGTATCGACATCAAGGAAATGGCTTTTAAGGTATCTTGCTCACCACCGGGGCCCCAGCGTTGCAAAGTGGCAAAAACCTTCATGAAATCTTGCATATAGATGTCGTGTTCATTCATATCTTTCGATAACCATTTTAATCGGAACGCCTCTTTTTCACTGTAACCTTGCGTGTTGAGCCAACTTAAGTAAGCGCTCGGAGCATGTTTACTGAGAGAGTGGTGTAACTCTCTTTGTGGACGTTCGCCGAGCAAGGCTAAAAGCAACTCTCGAGCACGAACCTTTTTCTCAATTTCATCATCGAGTTGGCTTAAACGTCTTTCCAATAGGGTTCGGTCTAGTTTCGCCTGTAAGCACTCTTCACACTCTTTCAATGAGAGCCCCGCACTCTGAAGCTGTTGGATAAGAAACAGTTGCTGCAGATCACTCTCGTTGTAGTAGCGATAGCCATTATCAAGACGTTGTCCCCGAATCAATCCTAATTTCTCGTAGTAAAGCAGAGTGGTTCGAGAGAGCCCCGCCTTAAACGCTAATTCTGAAATTAAATACATGCTTTATCTGAGCTCAAAAGGCTGAATATGCGGCTAGTATGAACTGTAGAGCTATAGACAGGTCAAGCAGCGTTGAGCGATTTTTTACGCACACACTCAGAGATTCTTTCCTCATGATTAAGATAGTAATTTGCGAGAAATCGCGCATAATCTGGCTACTCACTCTGAAAGAAGACATGACCTATGACCAATTTTGAATATTACTTTCATCAACTGCCTTGTTTTGACTGTAAAAAAACCACCGTTAGTACGGATTTAGGCTGGTTAACGGCGGCGATGAAAGAGGATTTATTAGCACAAGTGGCAGAGCTGATTGCACAAGACAACGTTGAGCCAGATCTTTCAGTGAACGTGACTTGTACTAAAGAAGAAGCGCGCGATTACTTATTGCTGAACTTCTACGGTTACTCAGAAGAAGAACTGGCAAATCAAGTAGAAGCGGAAGATGAGCAAGAAGTCGCGGATGAAATTGCAGAACTTGTGGCCGAAGGTAACGAGACAATCGTGTTTGAACACGAAATCGCTCTGCAAAGTTGTACTGATTGCGAAATGGATGAAGAGTAAAACAAGGTTTAATCCTGTTACTTTTGTTCTATCGGTGATTAGGCTCTCTCTAACCGAAATAAAAAATCCCTCAGCGTTGGCTGAGGGATTTTGTGTTTTAGGGAGGGAATTTATAGTTTATCCCACGCCATATCCCAATGGCTGCCTGTACCCGGTTGGTACTGATTTACGCTGGTTGACCATTGTTGGCAGTAGCCAGAGTATGGCCACGGTTTACATTGGTAGATTGCGCCATCACTAGCGAGCACTTTGGTGCCAGCCACGTACTCTTTCAGGCCATTCGGGAACACAAAGTCGTAGTCACCCGGTGTTGGTGGTGTTTGCGGTTCAACCAGCATGAAATCGAGAGTTTGCTGATCTTGCAGATTGCCATCACGATCTTTGATGCGAGAAACCAACATATGATGTCCCGGTTTAGCTTCGCTCAGCTGTAGCGTGATGGATTTCAGCTCGCCATTCGTCATCGCTTGTGACCAACTTGCCAGCGGTTTTTGGTGGTGATTATAAACCGTCAGCTCTGCGCTCATTTCACCTTGCGCTTCTAAAGTCAGGTCAAGCTGAATCGGTTGTTCGCCAATCTCATACTCTTTCGCTAGACCAGAAACCGTCAGTGAATACTCAGGTTGTGGTGCTTCAATTTGGTAGCCAATTTCAACACTCTTCAAGCCACTGCCTTCTTTCAGATAAATCGGGTTGGTGCCGTAAACGGGAACAAATTGATCGCCGTTAATCTGACCTGCGCGAAGTTGACTTTGTGTTTGGTTAATCTTAGTTGCTAATGCGTAAGACCATTGATTGGCTTGGGTTAGCGTCTCAGAGTCAATTCTCAGCTCAGTGCGATAAGCTGGGTTTTCCCCCTCGTTATCAAACACGCGAGTGTACACGGTATCGCCAATGCTGAGATCCATACTTGGAATGATTTGACCTGCAGGGTTCCAATCGGGTAACACTGGGCCGCTCCCGTCGAATTTCACGTCGATCACGTTGTAGAAGGAAGCTGCGGTATCGCCCACATCCCATACGGCGAGGATGACCTGATACCCTTCGCGCTCAGGCACGATACATTCGTGGCTGACACGTTTGGGTGGCTGCACCATATTTCCTTCAACGACACAGAACGGATTGAGGTCAAATGCATCACGCGACAATGGCTGGTTTGGGTTCCAGTTTGGTTTGGTAATGTAGTATTTCCAGTCCTTCGTGACGTGGTTGGCGGTAAACGTCCACTCGAAGGTTTGTGGGCCAGCTTGAATTGGGCGTTTTACCCAACGGTCAGCGGTTTGCTCATCCAGCGCTGCCGCCAATGCCGATTCCGCACTGGCAATTTTGCCATCGCGAGGGCCAGTGACCGGGAAGCCATCTGGGCCTTCGACACTTTGTGGTTCGTATTGAATCGCGCCACAGTGAGTGTTTTTTTCTCCAGTGCCGTTAGCGGCAAATTTACACAAGGTGACACGTCCTTCGGCGACACCGTTTTCCACTGCGGAAACGTAGCCGTGTCCATACGCTAATCCACTGATACCAGAGAGGATCAGGGCGATAGCGGTCATTTTAGGTTGTTTTTTCATCACAGACTCTTTTTTGTTAGCTGACATAGTTTGCCTGACAAAGTGCCAGACGTAGTTCAGAGTGAATCTGAACTTCAGCACATTCAGCAACGCATAAGACAAAACGGCATAAGCCGAAATGGCAACCCCGCTATCATAGGTTTCAAAAGCGCTGAGCTTTTGCCGACAGACCGGAGGCTTTGCGTCCCATTTTTTCAAATGGTTTGCCGAAGCGTGACCGAGAGCAAATTTACTTAAGACCAAGAGAGAAAGCGAAGTCATTACTCAATATGTGGAATCAAGCTCTCACGCTTATTTTTTAGAGTTAAATAACTAATATCTTCATGAAATATATAATGTTTATTCAATATGAGAGGTTGATGCTTTACTCGGTTTCGACCATGTCAATACAGGTTAACCACTGATCGGAGTGCGGTTTTAAACGTATACCCAAAGCATGAATGGAAGATAATGCATTCTTCTGTCGCGGTATTGATTAAGGAGCACCATGCGCTATTCCGTTGTGCGATTGATATTGGGTGACCAACTCAACTATGCTCATTCTTGGTTTTCTGAGCATAGGGATGATGTTTTATACCTGATTGCAGAGCTGCATCAGGAGCAGGAGTACGTTCGCCATCACATTCAAAAACAGTGTGCATTTTTTGCGGCCATGCAAGCTTTTGCTGATTATTTAAGTGCAGAAGGGCATCACGTATGGCATCTGGATCTGGATGCCAGCGCGCAATATAACGATTTACCCGATCTGATCGCGCAGATTTGCCAGCAAGTTCAGGCCGATGCTTTCCAATACCAAAGACCTGACGAGTATCGGCTGCTTGAGCAAATGGCCAATTTGCGCCTATCCGGCATCACAATAGGGTGCGTTGACACTGAGCACTTCTTGCTACCGTTTGCTGAGATCCCAGAGCAATTTCCCGCAAGCAAAGCCGTGCTGATGGAACACTTTTATCGACGAATGCGTAAGCGTTTTGGTTATTTGATGACGGCTGATGGCAAACCTGAAGGCGGACAGTGGAATTTTGATGCCGACAATCGTAATAAGCTGAAAGCGCCAGATCTCGTTCAGCTGCCGGCGCCACTCTGTTTTGATAATCCCGTTGCGCCCATCAAGGCGCGATTAGAACGTCATCGGATTCCGTCTATCGGACAAGTCGGGGAGTCACTGCTTTGGCCTATCAGTCGTGCCCAAGCGCTTTCCTTATTGGCGCATTTTTGCCAAATTTGCCTGCCTAATTTTGGCCGCTTCCAAGATGCGATGACGGCGCAGCATCCCCATCGCTGGAGCCTGTATCACAGCCGACTTTCATTTGCGCTCAATAGTAAGCTACTTTCACCTCGCGAAGTGATTGAAGCCACTATTAGTGCTTATCGCGCAGCTCAAGGGCAGATCTCGTTAGCTCAAGTGGAAGGATTTGTGCGGCAAATTCTCGGTTGGCGTGAATATGTGCGCGGCATGTATTGGAGCAATATGCCTCATTACCAAACACGCAATCATTTAGGAGCGCAGCGGCCGTTACCAAGCTATTTCTGGAATGGACAAACCAAGATGCGTTGCTTGCAGCAGGCGATCACTCAGTCACTGGATTTTGGCTACGCGCATCATATTCAACGCTTGATGGTGACGGGGAACTTTGCCTTGCTGACGGAGTGTGACCCTGATCAAGTCGATGCCTGGTATCTAGGTATCTATATCGATGCGATTGAATGGGTCGAACTTCCCAATACGCGAGGTATGGCGCTGTTTGCGGATGGCGGATTGATCGCCACCAAACCCTATTCAGCCAGTGGTGCCTACATCAATAAAATGAGTGACTACTGCGCCTCTTGTGCTTATCAAGTGAAACTCAAATCCGGTGAGAAAGCTTGCCCGCTAAATTCGCTTTACTGGCGGTTTATGCTTAAACATCGTGATCGACTCGCCAACAATCCTCGCATCGGAATGCTATACAAAACGTGGGACAAGATGACGAGCGATTCTCAGCAAGCGATCCTGATCACGGCTGATGCGTATCTGAGCCAGATTGAAAGTTTATGAATGAAGGGCAGGAAGTACCTATGCTGCAGCTTCAAGTAGGAAGGGTATATTTGGTGCAATATTTGTTTGGCATTCTAAACCCTTTGCAAGTTGCCGATGAGCTTGCTTGGCTAACGTAGCGCAAAATGACTGAAATGAATGGTGTGTTTGCTCTAATCGCTCAAACACTAATAAAATAACGTTTTATTGATAAGTTTTTGTTTTTAAAAGTGTTTGTCGGTTACAGGTTACGCATGTACGCCCGAAAGTGATTGCAGCTTATTGTGAAGTACTTCAAAATTAGGTCGTTTCCATTTCTTCTTGGTTAAGAATGAGGTTTTGATGAGAGTCGCGGATCTTTTAAAGCATCGAGCTGAAAACTTGGTTAAGCACACTGAATTTAAACAGTGGATGTCTCCGTCTGTACGCGAGTACTGGGGTGATATTTTAAACAAGACCCAAAACCGCCCGCTGTTTGCGTGGGTAAAAGATCTACATCTGCCTGCCAATGAAGATACGCCGATCCCTGAGCCGATTGTACTCAAACCCGAGGCTCAGGCGTTGTATGACGAGTTGCAAACCCAGGTGGGTGAAGTGATCCATACGGGAGATTGGTTGCTGGTTGATCAAGAGCGAATCAATCAATTCGGTGCAGTCACTGAAGATATGCAGTGGATTCATACCAATCCGGATCGTGCGGCGTTGGAGTCGCCATTCAAAACGACGATTGCGCATGGATTTTTAACACTGGCATTGCTGCCAAAGTTAACAGACAGCGTTGATGAAGAGAAAACCTTGTTTCCAACTGCGAAAATGGTGGTCAATATTGGCTTGAACTCGGTACGTTTCCCTTATCCAGTAAAAGCGGGTAATAGAGTTCGTGCCGTGAGCACTTTGTCGAAAGTTACCCCGATTAAGAAGGGACTTGAGATTGAGCGTGAAATCAAGGTTGAGATTGAAGGTGTTCGTCGTCCGGGTTGTGTTGTAGTGTCAGTGATCCAACTGCACTTCTAACCCATTCTGTCATCAGCATAAATCAACAAGGAGAGCCTATTTGCTCTCCTTGTTCGTTTCTGAAGCACACTGTCTGTGGTAAACCATGAAGAACTATGGTGAAACCATGCAGAAACTCATGCAGTAAGAGTGGTGCTCTTGCGGTTTATTCCACATCACTTGGCATAATGTAGCCGTATTCCACAATCAATTTTTTAGTACGCTCTGACTTTAAAAAGGCAATGAACTCTTTAGTTTGTTCATCGGCTTTATCGGAGTAATACAAAATTAAAAATGGTCGCGATAATTGGTAAGTGTGCTTAGCTATATTGTCAGAAGTGGGATCCGTTTTCTCAAACTGAATTGCTTTGACGGATTTATCGACTGAACCAATCGAGATAAAGCCAACTGCTTGTGGGTTATGGTTGATCAAGGTTTTCATCATACTGTTGCTATTGACTACTAAAGCGGTGGGGGCAACATCAGAGACTTCACGATCTTTAACGATTTTGGTCAGTCCCATCAAGCTTTCAAAACTGTAACGAGTGCCTGATGAAGCTTCACGAGTTACGACTGCGATTTTTTGATCGCTACCGCCCACTTGTTTCCAGTTTGTGATTTGGCCTTTGTAAATGCCGTATAACTGCTCTCGTGTTAGATTAGTGACTGGATTGGCTTGGTTAACCACAATCGCTAAACCATCAAAAGCCAGCGTAAAAGTGTGCAGGGTGTTTTGGGCTTCACTTTCCGTGAGATAGCGTGAGGTCATAGCGATATCCGCGACGCCTTTTTTCAAAAGAGAAATCCCAGCGGTAGAACCCACACCTTGGACTGCGACATAAGTCTCGGGATATTGTTGGTTATATTTTTCAGCCAGTACGTCCATAATTCTGGCCACTGAGGTGGAACCTGAAATGGTAATTTCACTTGCTTGCACAAAAGGTGTCATCGTTGTGATGGAAAAAAGAAGTGCGCAAACGGCGGCAAGTGCCATCCTGATCATAAATTAGCTCCCATATTGTCAAAAAAATTTTACGCAGTATGCCTGAAACGTATGACAAAAATGTGAAGGCATCGCTAGGTTGGTGAGTAGATTTGTGAAATTCATTAGGTTAACGCGAATTGCTTATACATCAAATGATGTTGAGATCATGGAATTGCATCGCTGAGATAGCCATACTGAGCAGACTAAGTCACCGATGGGGTTAAAAATGATTGTCAATCTTCTCCAGAGACAGCTTGAACGCCGTGCAGAATTGCTTTGCATGAGCCGCAACCAGAGCTTACCTGCTGAGCTGGGCAAGTCGAGCTTTGAGCCTATCGAGCACGGGGTGCAGTTTATTCTGTGCCACTACAAACTCGACTCAACCCGTTGTGACTACGAAAGTTTGGTTGCAAAAATCGTCTGGGAAGAAGCGTCTAAACAGTGGGCGCTTTACGCCTACGATCAACAAAAAGCGCAGAGTGAAGCTTGGATCCCTTATCCATTTTTAGCGCGTAGTGAAGATTTGACGGCAATGATGCGCGAAGTAGAAAAAGACCCTAAAGCTTATTTCTGGGTTTAGTTTCAGTGATATAGCGTGTGGTTGGCGAAATAAAAAAGGCATTCCTGAGAATGCCTAGCACAGTGATTAAGCTTGGGCTCGTTTAAAAATGATCGAGGTGTTAATGCCACCAAAAGCAAAGTTGTTGCTCATCAGATACTCGATATCCATCTCGCGTCCGCTGCCTGTGATGTAATCGAGATCGCCGCATTCGGGGTCGAGGTTGTTGAGGTTGAGAGTGGGGTTAAACCAACCGCTGTTCATCATCTCAATCGCGATCCAAGCTTCAATTGCGCCGCAAGCGCCCAGCGTGTGGCCAAAGTAACTCTTTAGTGAACTGATAGGCACCTTGCCGACGGCATTTTGAGTGGCGTTGCTTTCGGCAATGTCACCTCTGTCGGTGGCGGTGCCGTGAGCCGACACGTAGCCGATGTGTTTCGGATGCAGATTGGCGTTTTGCAGTGCCATCTCCATGCAGATTTGCATCGTTTCCATTTGTGGCTGAGTGACGTGCGCCGCATCGCAATTGCTGGCGAAACCGATAATTTCTGCGTAGATCTTCGCCCCGCGAGCCACCGCATGTTCATACTCTTCCAGCACCAGTGTTCCCGCGCCTTCGCCAATCACCAGCCCGTCACGATCTTTGTCGTAAGGGCTTGGCGTCGTTTTCGGTGCATCGCTTTTCAGACTGGTGGCAAAAAGGGTGTCAAAAACGGCGGATTCTGTCGGGCATAACTCTTCTGCTCCACCTGCGACCATGACGGTTTGGTAACCATGCTTGATGGCCTCATACGCATAGCCAATCGCTTGGCTACCGGACGTGCAGGCGCTACTGGTGGGAATTACTCGGCCACGTAAACCGAAAAACAAGCCAACGTTAACGGCGGTGGTGTGCGGCATCATCTGTACATAAGTGGTCGCAGTGATCGCTTTGGTGGTTTTCTCGTTAAGCATCACGCCGAAAGCACCGATCGCATCGGTAGAGCCAGTTGATGAACCATAAGCGATGCCTGTTTGGCCGTTGGTTAGCACCTTGTGACCTATTAAACCAGCTTGCTTGAGTGCATTTTCCGTGGCGACGGTGGCGAGTTTGGAGACGCGCCCCATGCCACGTACCTGCTTGCGTTTATAGTGCGATGGGAGTTCAAAATCGACCACAGGGGCGGCGAGTTTGGTGTTGAGCCCTTCATACTGCGCGTAGTTTTCCATGTAGCGCGTAGCATTTTCTAAAGCTTTGAGACGCGGCTCAACGCTGGCCCAATCATGACCAAACGCGGTCACACCAGACATGCCAGTTACAACGACTCTGCGGTTCATATTAAACCTCCGTTGACCGAAATGACTTGGCGGGTAACATACCCGGCGATGTCGGACATCAGATAGCTGACCAAACCTGCAATCTCTTCAGGTTGCCCCATACGGCGCATCGGCACTTGCGGTAATGCATGTTCTTTGACGTGTTCATCGACCATACCTGTATCGATTAAGCCGGGCGCAACACAGTTAACGGTGATTTTGCGTTTCGCCAGTTCAAGTGCCAGCGATTTGGTTGCGCCAATCACGCCCGCTTTTGCCGCCGCATAGTTGGTTTGACCACGGTTGCCCATCAAGCCAGACACCGATGCCAGCGTGACGATGCGTCCACCTTGACGCTTTTGCACCATAGGCATGACGCATGGGTGCAGCACGTTGTAGAAACTGTCGAGATTGGTGTGGATCACGCCATCCCATTCTGCCTCTGTCATCGCTGGAAACGCAGTATCGCGTGTGATGCCAGCATTGTTGACCACGCCATAATAAGCGCCGTGAGCGGCGATGTCGGCTTCAATCTGTTCTCGGCATTGGGCGCGATTACTGATATCAAACTGGATTAAACGGCCTGTGCCACCTTGTGCCTGAATGGCCGCTAAGGTTTCTTCAGCGCCATTTTTGTCTCCCATGTAATGAACGGCGACGGAAAACCCATCTTTGGCCAATTGAATCGCAATGGCTTTACCAATTCCTTTACTGGCCCCGGTGACTAACACTTGTCGGGTCATTGTTGACTCCTGATTTTCATTTCTTGTAATTTTTCTTCGCTTGGTACGTAAACATTCAACTGGCATTGTGCCAGCAATTGGCCAGCCAATTCGATTTGACCGCTAAAGACGGCCATACCACTGTCTTGCATGATTTGTTCGGCGAAAATATCCAGCGTTTGGCCCTGGAGGAAAAGATCGCAATGGGCTTGATAACGACGGCTGCCGAGTAAGAAACCGATCGGTGGCTGTTCGCCTTTCTGCAGTGCATGATACCCTGACCAAGCGGCAATCGACTGAGCCATAAATTCAATGCCGACGTAAGCGGGAATGCTGCATGTTTGGCTGTCAAAAAAGACATTATGCTCACCAATGTCCACCTGACAGTGAATGCGAGTTGGCTGCACGTCTATCGCGCGATCAATCAAAATCATCGGCGCATCGTGTGGCAGCAGAGTGGCGATGTCAGCAAGGTTATTCATGAGTGAGTCCAAAAATTAGCGCAATGTTGTTGCCACCAAAGGCGAATGAGTTGCTTAAAATCGCTTTCTTCTTAAGCTTGGTAGGCGTTTCCACCAAGCGGATTGCAATATCTTCTGCTTTGTTCGGGCATTCTTGCTGCGGCAAATCCAGATCGTATTTGAGGATGTGCCAAGCGATAGCTGCTTCTACCGCGCTGGCGGCGCCCAAGGTGTGACCGGTGAGATGCTTGGTTGAGCTGACGGGCACTTTGTCACCAAATACACGATAGATGGCTTTACTTTCCATGCTGTCGTTGAGTGGAGTAGCAGTGCCGTGTGCGTTGATATAGCCAATATCCTTGGCAGAAAGATGGGCATCGAGCAGTGCCTTTTGCATCGCTTCTTCGGCGCCGTTACCTTCAGGATGAGGTGCGGAAATATGATGCGCATCTGAGCTGTCGCCGCAGCCAAGCAGAGCGACATCACTGGATTCTAAGCTCAGCAACATAAAAGCCGCTGCCTCGCCGATATTAATCCCATCGCGATCAGCACTAAAAGGCTGACAATGCTGGTTTGACAATGCTTCTAAACCGTTAAAACCGTTGAGGGTTAGACGGCACAGGGTGTCTACACCGCCGACAATCACAGCATCGGCCATACCCGTTTGCAACATGCGTTTGGCCGAGATAAACACGCGGCCGCTGGATGAACAAGCGGTCGAGATGGCGTAGCTTGGGCCTGTGAGGGCGAAATAGTCGGCGACAAAATCACTGACGTTGCCGAGCTCTTGTTTCCGGTAGTGAAAACTGTCAGGAAATGCACCGCTTTCGATCTTCTCTCGATAGGCGATTTCACCGTCGGCAATGCCGGAGGTGCTTGAACCGATGACAACCGCGATACGATGACTGCCAAAGCGCTGCTTGGCTTGCTCGACTTGCGCTGCAATTTGCTTTAACGCTGAGAACGCTAGACGGTTGTTGCGTGTGTCATAATCCGTCAGTTGCAGCGGCATGTCAGGCAAAGGTTGGGTCACTTTTCCGACGACCGTTGCGGTTTGAGTGTTGAGCAGCGAAGGCTCAACGATCATTTGTTCGCTGCGGTTTAGCGCTAGGCGTTGATGGATCTGCTCTGGGGTTGAACCTAATGCAGAATGAAAGCCACAGCCATGAATATAAATGGGTTGAAAAGAGTGCGAATTCATTTGGCTTATTACAGTTAGGGTTGTGTTATCTGGTAGTTGAGCGTCTCAATGGTAATACTGTAGTGATTTTGCACCGAGTAAAAAATGGACAGTGCCGTCAAAACCGCGGCCATTCTCATACTGAATCCGGAGCGTCTCTTTTCCGTTATTATCAATGATGATGCGCTTATTGGTGTTATCAATAAGTCGCCACTTTACCTGATTTAGCGGTGCTTCCCAAGCTTGTTGCGGCCAGAGCGTGATCATCAGATTAAAAAGAACCTGCTCCGGCTGTGGTAGGGTATTTTCTAACCCGCTTAAGACTTGCGTTTCTATCTCGCCATCTTGATAAGTTAGTGAGAGCAGCCGTGTTCCCCACGACGAGAAACCCGCCAACACCACTTTATTCGCATCGACTTGCAACTGCACAGGAAGCTGCTGGGTCTGCTGGCCTTGTTCTGTCTGCCACGTGGCCGTGATGAGCTGAGTGGCGCTGATATGTTGGCCCAGTTCATTTGGTGAGGGTAAGGTGACCTTGACCTCTGGCGTTATCTGCACCGTTGAAAGTGGGGCAGACGGTGTCAGAGTGCATCCTTGCAGCACAAAGCTGACGATGGCCAAAAGCCATAAGCGTGAAAGCGTCACGATGATTTTCCTTTGTTGTCAATCGCCATTGGTGCGAGAAGCCATGCGACAAAAATTCCACTTAGGACCGTTAGGCCAAAACTGTGAATGGCGTGTGTGGCACTCAGTGCTAGCAGGCCAAACGACAGCAGGGTGGTGATGGCGGAGAGTGTCACCGCGAGCAAGGTACTGTGCCTTGCTTGTTGCTCGGCAAAAAACAAGGTGTAGTCGATCCCAATGCCAATCACCAACACCAGTGCAAGCAGGTTAAACAGATTGAGTGTGGATCCAGTGAACACAGATACTGCTAGACCAGCAAGGCAGGCGATGAGACATGGCAAAACGATGCGCACGCTGTGGCGCACTCCGTAGCGCCAACTGAGTAAGCTGAAGATAACCAGCAGAGCGGCGCCGATTAATTCCATCACTTTGACGCGATACTGGCTAAACAGCTGCGAGATATCTTCTGTTTTGTTGAGATAAAGGATTTCGGCATCTTGCTCGGCAAACTGTTTGATTGCGCTTGAATTACTGACTTCTTTGAGCAAAATTGCGGCAGAAACCTTTTCGTCGATCAGCCCAAGATACATAAAACGCACAGGCTCGGAGACGGGAGATTGCAGATAATCTTGTAAAAAGACCGGATTAAAAGCCGCGTCGAAGCTGGCGACCTGCTTGAGCCCCAAATTTTGACTCAGTGAGCCGGAAAACCCCTGATAAAGCGCTTTGATTAACTGATAATCCTGTTGCTGCTGGGCGACCGAATGGATCGTTTGTGCAAGGCTTTGATGAGCAGAAATGAGCCCCTGATGTTGCCAATCGGCCAGCGTGGGTTCCAGTGACTCTAAGCGCTGCAGCAGTTTTTCGTTGTTCTCGGCGAGAACAAGTAACATTTGCTGTGAGGCGTGCACGCCAGTGAGCTGTGCAATAACACTCTCTTGGCTCTTGAGCTGTGGCGGCAACGCTTGCAACTGGCGGATATCATCGTCGTAACGGATCTGGGTGACGGCGAGTAGGCTGGCTAGGGTAATAGCTGCGGGAAGATAAACAGCGACGCGTTTTTGTTGCCAGCAGGCAAGCCAAGCCTGCCAAAGAGCAAGGCCCGGCAAAGCGCGTTCTTTTGATGGGCGCGCAGCCAGCCAGGGATACCAAGTGACAACGGTTAAGTAGGCAGCAAGAAGGCCTGTGGCGGAGAAAAGCGCAAGCTGCTGTAAACCGGGAAAAGGCGCAATCAGTAAGCCCAAATACCCAATTAAACTGGTGATCAAACCTAAGGTGATGGCGGCAAAAATGTGTTGCAGCCCCGAGATGCTGTGCCACTTTCTGCCAGCGGCTAAGCGGTCGGTGAGGTAGTGAAACGAGTAGTCAATCGAAACGCCAATCAGGCTGGCACCAAAGACTAAACTGAACAGATGAACTTTGCCAAACAGCCACAAGGTGACACAAAACGCCACCAGTAGCCCGATAGTGATAGACAGCAGGGCGTGCAGAAGTGGGGTGGCGCTACGAAACACCCAAAGCATCAATAGTACAATGCCTGCAAGCGATGCCATGCCAATGGTGCTGATCTCTTGCTTTGCGCTTTGAGTGCCAAAATCGGCGTAAAACAGCACCCCGGTATGGTAAAACTCGCTGCCCGTCTGTGCCGCCAGTTGCTGCTGCCACTGTGAAATCTGCGCGACCGCGCGTTGGGCATCCAAACTGTACGGCGAATCGGCTAATTGTGCGCTGAGCAACACATAGGTGGTGTGATCTTTCTCCAAGGTGAGAAATCCATCGCGTACTTTAAACGTGCCCGCGCGCTGTGAGAGCTCATTGAGATAATCACGAAATAGCAGAAAAGGATCGTTAGCGAGTTCAGTGCCAGTCACGCCTGAAAAGGGGTTATACAACGACTGAAGCACGTATTGCACTTGTTGCTGGGGTTGTTCACTGAGCCTTTGTCGCTGCTGCGCAGTGAGAAACTGAAAGCGATGAGTGAAATAGTAGTTGGCCCACTGCTGCTGAGCGTTGGCATCAATCTCGCCAATCACTTGGTGGAAATAGCCGCTTTGTTGCAGCTTTTCCGCCAGTTGGCGACTGGCTAAAAAAGCAGAGGAGGCGTCTTGGTTAGCCACCACAAACACCACCTGTTTGCCCATCGAATCAGCCATGTGAGAGAAGGCTTGTTCGGCCACGGGATTTTGTTTGTCTTGTGGCAAAAGCTTGAGAATATCCGTTTCGATCGGGGCGCTTGCGCTTTGATTCCACAGTTTCAGCAGTAGAATGAGCGCGGCGATCACCAGCGCAAGCCAGCCAAAGGCGAAGAGAGGAGATTTAAAACGCAAACTGTTGCTGCTCCGTGCTGGTCAATTGAGCGGGTTGATGGCTGTGTGCTTGGAAATGAATTTCGCTGCGATCGCCACGTTTTTCCAGCAGCTCAATCTGCTCTATCTCATCTTCGCCCTGCAAAACAATACGCTCAAACACCGCATTTAAAGGGGCGGATTTTGGCGCTAAGGTCAGCGTCCATTTGGCATCATCGGTGCTGAGTGACAGGTCAAACTCGTTTTGTAAGGCGTTGGTATCGCCATGAAATACGGCTAAAAAAATCCGGCTGAAGTAAAATGCCATCGGATTTTGTGCCGACGTGATCACCTCCGGCGCTTGACCAGCAATACTCTGCCTGAGTTTATCTTGCGTCAGCACCAAATTGACCGGAAACGGCTCTGTTTGTTGCCACAGCAAACCGTGCTGCTTATCCAACACAAACTGGCCTTGCGAGCTGAGGGGCTGGGCAAACATCTGCAAATGGCGAAGCTGGGTAAACTGACCGCGCACCAGAGCATGGCTAGAGAGCTGTTTTTGCAGCGAATCTAGGTTGTCCACCTTGGCAAAGGTGACGAAAGAGAACAAGCTGAGCAGCAGACAAAGCGGGTTTTTCAAGCGGTTTAGCATTGATATTCTCCATGCTGATGCCACTGTGCCACGCGCTCAAGGAGTGCCGCTGGCGAAGCAAGGCGCATCTCTTTGTCTTCAATCCCCACCGCCACTTGGGTGGTGTGGCCTTTTGTCATGCGTTGACCAGTCTGAGCATCGTAGATTTCATAGTGGACACGCAGCCGATTTTCCCATTCCGTCAGGCGGGCTTTGACCCGAATCGGATGATTAAATGCAATGGCGCGGACATACTTTACCTGAACATCAATCACTGGCCACATAAAGCCCGATTCGGTCATTTTCAGATAGCCGTAATCGATTTTCTCCATCATTACCCGGCGAGCTTCTTCAAAAAAGCGAAAATAGTTACCGTGATAAATCACGCCCATCGGATCGGCGTCTTGAAAGGTGGTGACCAAAGTCACCTCCGCTTCCAAAGGGTAAAGTATCTCTGTCATAGAACCTCTTAATACAATGACCAGTGGCGCTGTTGAATACGCGCGATAAAGTGGCGCAGGTCCTTCTCTAGCGGGCGATCTTCGCTCAAAAAATCAAACTCTTCCAACACGTGAGCGCACATCGCACGCAGTTGGTCGCTCATATGTTGCTGGTTCAACTCACCGCGACGGCGGCGAATTTCGATCGCTTGCGTGGCGGCAAGTAACGAGGCTGCGGCCACTTGTTCCGTCAGCTCCAGTACGCGTAGACAATCGCGCGCGGCGATAGTGCCCATGCTCACTTTGTCTTGGTTGTGACATTCGGTTGAACGTGAGAACACGCTGGCTGGCATGGTGTGTTTCAGGGCTTCTGCTGTCCAAGCGGAAATGCCGATCTGCACCGCTTTAAAACCGTGGTTGATTGGTTTGCGCTCGCCTTCAGCACCACTTAGGTTAAATGGTAGGCCGTTATTGAACTTATAGTCCATTAACTGCGCCATTTGTCTGTCCAGTAGATCCGCCAAGTTGGCAATCGCCGTTTTTAGCGTATCCATCGCCATAGCGATGTGGCCGCCGTAGAAATGTCCGCCGTGCAGAACGCGTTCATTGTCGCCATCGATGATGGGGTTGTCATTGGCGCTGTTGAGCTCGTTTTCGATCAATTGGCGCAGCCAAGGCAGGGCGTCTTGCACCATGCCAATCACATGTGGCGCGCAGCGCAGCGAGTAGCGATCTTGTAGACGATCGCTGTTACGCGGCGGTTGTTCAGCTTTAAGATCGGCACGCAGCCACGCCGCGATCTGTTGCTGACCTGGGTGCGGTTTGACGGCAAACAGGGCTTCATCGAAATGGAAGTCGTTGCCTTGCATGCCAACCGAAACCATCGCGGTGATTTTGCTTGTAAGCTGAGTGAGATATTCGGCCCGTTTAAATGCTAGACAAGCGAGTGCGGTCATGACCGAGGTGCCGTTCATCAGCGCCAAACCTTCTTTTGGCCGCAGCTTAATAGGTTGGATCCCCAGCTCAGCAAACACCTCCGCGGTGGCGCGTTCTTGGCCGTGATATAACACTTCGCGCTCGCCAATCAAGGCCGCTGCAAGATAGGAGAGCGGCGTGAGATCGCCACTAGCGCCGACCGAGCCTTCTTCTGGAATTCGCGGGGCGATGTCATGATTGATCAGCGTGACAATCTGCTTGAGCAGCTCGTGGCTTACGCCGGAAACACCTTGCGCGAGTGAGCAAAGGCGTGTCGCCAGTACCGCGCGCGCTTGCTCATGAGTGAGCACTTTGCCAAGGCCGCAGCCGTGAAAGCGAGTTAGGTGCAGCGGAAGCTCTTCAACCAGTTGGCTTGGAATTGCCACGGTACAAGAGTCACCGTATCCGGTGGTGACACCGTAGATAACGCCTTCTTCTTTGAGTAACTTCTCTAAAAAAGCCACGCCACGGTCGATTTTGGCGTTGAACTGGGCTGAGTCATTTAAGCGGGCTTTTGCCCCCTGTGCAATTGCGCTGACGTCTTCAATCGTCAGGCGTCCCTGGCCAAAGGAGATGTTATGTTCTGTTTGCGTTGTCATGTTGCTGATCTGTCAGGTTCCAAAAATCGAAAAAGTTATACCACTGCAAAGGAGCTTGCAGCGTGTAATGTTCTAAACGTTGCGCGTATTGTTGCACAACCATTTCTAAAGCGGCTTGTCTCTCTTTGCGAGGCAGAACAATTTTGTCGCTAAAATGCTCGAAATAGACATCAAAATGCGCTGTGGAACTGGTGTCATCCCGTAAACCAAACAACAAATAAACCGGTGCTTTTAAGATGGACGCCAGCATAAATGGCCCTTGAGGGAAAGGTGCTGGCTTACCGAGAAAATCGGCCCATACCGCTCTGCTCTCTTTGCTGGTGGAGGTGCGGTCGCCGACAATCACTATCCACTCACCTTGCTCAATTTTCTGTTGCAGCAAGATAGCGGTGTCCGGCCCTAACGAACTTACTTGGATCAAGTTCAGCTCCGAGCTTGGATTCACCGCTTTCATCACAGCGTTAAAGCGCTCGGCATGCTCAGTGAACACCAGCGCATTGATCTTGACGTCAGTATGGCGTCGCCCCAGTGCGCGACACAGCTCAAGGTTGCCTAAATGTGAGCCTAAGATCACCACGCCCTGCTTACTCGCGACCATTTGGTCGAACTGTTGTTGGCCGTGAATAGTAAGATTGTGCGCTGAAAAGTCACCTTTCCACGCGGCCAGTTTGTCGAGCATGGTGTGACCAAACGAGAACAAATGATTGTAGCTGGTGAGGTGGTCGGGTAGCTCGATCTGCTTGTCACTGGCGTAGTGTTGCAACTGAGCCAAATAGGTTTGCGAGGCGCTTTTTGCCTGCTTGCCTGTGGCATGGTAGTAGCCCATCACCAAACGCAAAATTAGGTTAAAAGTCGGCCTGCCAAGCAAAGTATAAATCGCCAGCAGCAGCTTAATCCCAAGCACGGTGCCTTTTTCCTGCTGTTTCGACCAATGGGTTCTTGGCTGCGAATTGGGCTTTTTTCGGCCAAGAAGTTTGGGAATACGCGGCAACATGCCGAAAAATAGCCGGGTGTGCATCCAACTGATTTTGACATTGTCCCACAGCGCATCGAAGTGGGAGATGCCGCCTTCGGGGTAAATGACCCGAGTTTCGATAAACTCAATATCGGCCCCCTCCCAGTACATCCGCACTAAGATCTCGATATCAAAATCCATCCGACTGCCAATTCGGTACTTATCGAGCACGCTGACGGTTTTCTCCACCGGGTAGGCGCGAAAACCGCACATGCTGTCTTCGATGGCCAAGGATAAGGTTTCAATCCATACCCAAACGTGCGTCACGTAGCGTCCATAGAGTCGAGATTTAGGCACGCTTGCATCGTAAATCGGCTTGCCAGAGATGAGGCGCTCGGGGAGCCTTTTTGACGTTTCAAGCAGTTTTGGTAGAGCTTGAATATCATGCTGACCATCGGAGTCAATCTGGATAGCATGAGTAAAACCGAGTTTATTGGCATGGCGAATCCCCGCCATGACCGCGCCACCTTTGCCTTGGTTGTGCGCCAGCCTGACCAAATGAACATTGTTGCGCTGCGCTTGCCGCTCGAGTTGCTGCTGTGTAATGAGGTTACTGCCGTCATCAACCAAAATAACCGGCAGTTGGTATGGCAGCAGGGCATCAATGACCTGACCAACGGTGCTACCGTGGTTGTAGCATGGGATCAAAAAGCAAGCGTGGTAATTACTCACTAGCGTTCCCCAACTTCATTTTTCCAGTAGAGTGATTGACCACTGCGCCATTTCGTTGTGACGTGTAGGCAAAGTGCAATTTTTGTTTTTCGTCATCCCATTTGAGCTGTAGCGACACTTCGCTATCTGGCAAAATCGGTTCTTGGAATTTGATCACTTCCATGCCTTTAAAGGAAGGTGGCGTATGCAAAAACTCCTTGGCATAAGCGACCGCCCAATCAATTTGGGTCACGCCCGGCAACAACGGAAAATGGCTAAAGTGACCGGAAAAGTCCAGTATGTCGTGATCAACACGCAAATGCAGTGTGGCTTGGTCTTGTTCGACCACAACGGATAACAGCGTTGGCTTTCTTTTTTGGGTCATGATGTTCTATTTTTTTGTCATTAATTGGACTGAAAAAGCATCTCGATTTCGTTGTTCAGCCGTTTTCCTTGGCTATTGAGTGGGATGTGTTCCACTAGGCGATAGCGCCGAGGTATGGCAATCGGCTCTAGCCACTGGCGCAGCTCAGCGCGCAGCTGCAACCAGAATTTGCCTTTGCCGATATCTTCTATCTGTTGTTTGCCTGTCTGATTTAGGACCAGCGCAGCGACCAGTACTAAGCGATCATTTTCCTGCATCGGTATGACCGCACTTTCGCTGAACCATGCTAACTGCTCAAGACGCTTTTCCACTTCGACTAGCGAAACACGTTTCTCTTCGATTTTAATCACGCGGTCAGTGCGTCCTTTGAGGATAAATTGCCGCTCACCGAGCAACTCACATTCATCGGCGGTCTGATACCAGTGGTGCGGATAGATATGCGGCGAACGTAAGCGTAAACATCGTTCTTCATTAAGCATAACCTCAACGCCGGGGAACAGCGTCCACGGTTGGTGCTCGCAAACCTGCTGGCGATAGGCAATTCCGCCCGTTTCGGTGCTGCCAAACACTTCTATCGGCCACTGAGTAAACAACTGCTGCGCATCGTGGGCGGCCTGAAAACTCAGTGGTCCGCCGGATGAGAAAATAGCCGCGAAAGCGCCAGTCTGATGCTCCTGAGCCAAACGTTTTAAGAGCGCAGGGCTACTGATCAGCGCGACTTTCTCCTCAGCGTGGGCGATCAACTGCTCAGGATATTCCAAGTTATAGCGTGCAAATGCTCGACCTGCGCACAGAGGCCACAACAGGCGAAATAGTAAGCCATAAATATGCTGATGGGAGACAGTACTCTCAATGCGACAGTTCGTCAGTTGAGCACCAAACAGACGTTGTAATATCTCAATCTCGATATCAAGTTGTTTGATTGTTTTGGCGATTGCTTTTGGCACCCCACTTGAGCCAGAAGTAAATAAGGTCAGGGTGAGGTTTTCCACATCGAGCGGTTTAAACACATAGCTGGCGCTTTCCATCGACTCTGGCTCAAGCAAAAGATGAGGAAGTGACGTGCTTTGTGCAATCTTATGATCGCAAAGGAGCAGATCAAACTCACTGCTGAGTTCTGCCAAAGCGGATGGCTGATAGTTACCCGGCAGAATGAGCGCTTTCTGGCTGTAACACAAAGCAAAAAAGCCCACGGCAAAGTGGTAGCTGTCCAAACAGCACAGAGCGACCTTCTTCGCTGGCTCGCGGTTGAGTCGCTGGCAAAGCGCGGCAACCTGCGCCAAGAACTGCTGCCAGTGGCGCTCTCCCTGCGCATCAAATGCGATCGGGTGATTGGGCGCTCTGCCAGTTGCAAACAGCGTCGACAAAGAGAGAAATGGTTGAGTTTGACTCATCGAATGTTTAGTCCTTGCGAACACGTTGGCGTACGATCCACTCTCCGGCAAATAAGCTCCCCGCCGCCAAATAGCTGATCAAACCGTTGTACAGTGTCCAGACGTGCAATGGCTGAAAGCAGGTATACAGAGCGATGGCCGCGTTGCAGACAAAAAATGCGCACCACACTTTGGTGACGGTGCGCGTGTAGCGCACGCCACTTTCAGGCAGATCCGGTTGCTGCAATCTGGCCAAACGTTCAATCACCGTTTGTGATTGAGTCAAACTGAGGGCAAAAACGGCCAGCATCGACAGGTTTATCACCACCGGATAAAAGGTCAGCCAACCTTGCTGCTTAAAAATTGCCCCAAGCGTGACCAGAGTGACACCGACCATGCCGCTTAATACAGCAAGATGCTTCAGCTCTTTAAGCTTGGCCTGATGGCCAGAAAAGATTCTTAGTAGGAACACTGCGCCTAAAAGGAGAGCAACCACGTTAAGACCAAGCTTATCGAGACCGAAGTAAACCGCAAATGGGTAAGCGAGCAGTACGATTGCAGACAGAACTGTCAGCAATGTGCGCATCGGTTAGCCCTTTACGAGTTCAACAACCGCGTCGACTACATCATTGACGGTACGTACGGTTTTGAATTCCTCTGGTTGAATCTTTTTGCCGGTCACTTTTTGCAAGTGCACCACAAGGTCAACCGCATCAATACTATCTAGATCTAGGTCCTGATACAGATTGGCTTCGGGCTGGATATCATCTTCATCCAACTCAAATAGCTCAATCAGAGCGGCTTTTACTTGCTCAAAGACTTGTTGTTGATTTACTACTGACATATCAGGGCCTACTAAATTAATGTTCGGTTTGTGAAGAAATATAATTCGCCAAATTAGCGACAGAGGCGAAGTGTTGACGGGTGTTATTATCATCCGCATCAATAACGATATTGTATTTCTTTTTAATGGCCAAACCGAGCTCTAATGCATCGATGGAGTCTAAGCCTAAACCATCACCAAACAGCGGTGCTTGCGTTTCGATATCATCAATCGAAATGTCTTCAAGGTTAAGGGCGTCGATGATCAGTTGTTTGATTTCGTTATGTAGTACTTCCACTGGGACCTACTTATATTGACTGATATTGTGAAAAAAACCGAGAATGAGCGAAAATTGCCATAAGAAGGGCAAATAAGTCACTTAACTTGGGAAAATGGTCTCAGCCAGATGTTGATTTAATCTTCTAGCTGCTGACGTTGGGTTGCTAGTTTGCTCTATAAATGGTTTTACCTCAACCTTATGTTTTACCTCTATATGAAAGAAGGGTTTGCTCTCTGGCACTTGATACCACTTTTTCTCTTTTGTTAGAAAACTAGGCGTTACGGTAATGTGCACAACGCGCATATCACGCTCAGTACGAACTGCCACTTGGGCTGCGCCGCGTTGTAAATTAGATTTTATTCCGGGTGTTGTACGGGTTCCTTCAGGAAATACCAACAATACATTTCCACGCGCAAAGCGCTGTTCACACTGGCTGAGTAATTCATCAGGGGATTTATTGGGAATATAACCTGCGCCTTTTACTACGTGCTTCATAAAAGGATTATCCCAAATCGCTGCTTTAACTAAACAATCGCATTGTGGCAACTGTGAGGCAATTAACACGTAATCAATCAAACTGGGATGATTAGCAATTATTAAACAGTTTCTATCACTGGCTAAAATGTCAGTACCGGTTATTTTGTAGTCAATTGCGCCAGTGTATTTCATCAACTTGCAAAATAGATTGAAGGTTTTTTGGATCGTGTTTTGTACGCGATATTCACGCCGCGTTTGATCTTTTTCAAGCAAGTGAATAAGAGGGATAATCACAAAACTCAGTGCTAATCCACCAATACCAAACATGGCAAAACAGAAACCCGTGGCGACAATACGCCAGTACTGACCAATTTTTCTCATTTCTGCTGCCATATCCAAGTGTGACGACGAGTGGAAACTGACCATGTGCGAACTGAACTAGCTAGATAGTGTTGCAAAAACTGCAACGCTTGTGGGCGTGGCGTGATTGGTTCCACCCTGGGTGCGGCTTGACTGATGGCGAATTGTTCACCTTGACTAATCACCAATGCAAGGGCATAACCGCGATACGACTGTTCTTCGAATTCGGCATAATCCTCGGGCAAAGGCTCATCGAAATCCACCAATAAGACTTTTTTGTCATGGTGTTGCTGTAAATAACAGAAGGTTTCAAGTAGCGCGCTGTGGAAGGTATTTTCGCCCGCGGCTATAGAGGTCAATGGAATGGGCTTTTTACTGGAGATGGTGGCCAGCCCCGCTGCGGTATTATGTACAGATTGAGAAAACGCCATGGGTGAGGCCTCTTCACCTAGTAAAATATCTTTCACTAATGCGATGCTGCGATGTAACTCACCATGCCGACTGGAAAATACCATATAATCGACCGAGGTTTGCGAAAGTAATTCCAGTGCGCTGTGCACCGCGTGTTTACTTAATTCGCTCATCCGCCGACGCATCATCGCTGGTATATTAGTAAATATCGTTTTGTTGTTTTCGGGATATTGACCGTTCAAAGCCCAATCTTGCCAAGCTTGGCTGCCATTCAGCCCGGCTGAACTTGCATACCACTTTTCAATATTTAAACAGATAAAAGAGGATGAATTTGACATAGGTTGTTGATTTGTTTCCAACGGAGTTCATACTAAAGGCTTCTATTTCGTTTGAATTCAGGAGCAATATCTAGATGAAAACCTTTAAAATTATAATTTCTTTTTGTTTGACGTTGTTGTTAGTTGGCTGTGGTCGTTTACAACCAATTATGCAGGTAGAGAATACTCCTATCAATTATGATCTTCAAAGCAAACAAGTAAAAAGCGCGATTCTGTTAGCGGCAACAAATCGTGGTTGGGTAGTAAATGAAGTTGCGCCCGGTGTTTTAAGTGCGAAACTGCATGTTCGCTCACACTTTGCTGAAGTTAAAATACCATACAGCACGAAGTATTATTCAGTTCTTTATGTTCAGTCAGAAAACCTAAAAGCAGATGATGGTAATATCCACCGAAACTACAATCGTTGGATCAATAATTTAAATGTTGATATTCAGCGTCAACTTGCTTTGGCTGCGCAGTAACGTTTTCTTCTCACTATTAGTTAGGTTTTTCCGTGTTAAATCATTATTTAGATCCTTATAACGCTTTTGAAGCCAAAACAGAGGCACAAAAACTCTCCTTTGCCCCGATTCTTTTCCATACAGCCCGAACTCTTAGAGACTTAAATATACTTGGAGTTTTGGACTCAGCAGGAGAAACGGGGCTGACAGCTACAATCATTGCTGAGCAAACTAACGTATCTGAATATGGGGTTAAAGTTTTGCTAGATATGGCTTTGAGTGCCCACATTGTGGTCTGGAGAGAGCCTAACTACGTACTGGCGAACCTCGGACATTATCTACTGCATGATGGGATGACTAAGACTAATATGGATTTCACGGCAGATGTATGTTACGCCGCGATGGGGCATCTGACTGAATCAATATTGGAAAGGAAACCAGCTGGTCTGAAAGAACTGGGCGATTGGAGCACCATTTACGAAGGGCTTTCACGTTTACCGGATAAAGCTAAAGAGAGTTGGTTTCAGTTTGATCACTATTACTCCGACCGTTCTTTTCCAATCCTACTAGAGCGGGTGTTTGCAGACAAACCCCAACACATCATAGACATTGGTGGAAACACCGGAAAATGGGCTCTTCAGTGTTGCAATTATGATCCAGATGTTAAAGTGACCATTGTCGATCTGCCACGTCAGTTAGAACTGGCGATGTCCAATGCCCGTGAGCAAGGTTTTGCTGAGCGAATATCCCCTTTCCCTGCCAATATGTTGGATAAAAAGCAAGCTTTGCCGACACAAGGCGATATCTGGTGGATGAGCCAGTTTCTTGACTGCTTCTCGCCAATGGAGATTCTCAGCATTTTGACTCGCGTTAAAGAGAGCCTTCAGCCCGGAGCAGTGGTGTATATTCTTGAGCTCTTTTGTGATGCTCAGAAATACGACGCGGCATCTTACAGCCTTAATGCGACCTCGCTGTACTTTACCTGTTTGGCCAATGGTAACAGCCGTTTTTACCGCAGTGACGATTTTCTGCAAATTGTCGCCGAAGCGGGGTTAGTGGTGATTGAAAGAACTGACAATATCGGTCTTGGTCATACCTTGCTAAAACTGGTCGCAAAATCACATTAAAAAACTCAGGATAAAATGAGATGCAAAAGCAATCGACTCAGGTTGTGATTATCGGCGCTGGCCCTTCAGGGGCGACGGCTGCTGCGCTACTGAAAGCGCAAAACATCGATGTCATTGTATTGGAAAAAGCGCAATTTCCGAGCATCCACAACATGCGGATGTCTGGTACTGGCTGATTCCATTCTCTAGCGGTACTTGCTCGTTTGGTATCGCCGGTACGCCGGCGTTTTTTGCCAACTACCTGCAAGATAAAATCGCAGCGATGCAGCAGCTTGCTAGTGCAGAGTCAGGGTTTAATACCCCAATCCTGCTGGGGAGCTTGGCGGTTATTCGGCCAACGTGAAACATTTGGCAACGAATCATTACGCATTGCTTGGTAACGCAGGTGAGTTTCTTGACCCAGTGTTCTCGTCTGGCGTGACTATTGCGATGAAGTCGGCACAATTGGCCGCCTGTGTGTGGTTAGACAACTTAATGGTGAGAGTGTTAATTGGCAGGCAGACTATGCGCAACGATTAATGGTAGGGGTTAATACTTTTCGAACCTATGTTTAAGGGTGGTACGACGGTACATTGCAGGATGTGAACTTCTATGAAGAGCCGAATCCACGTATTAAGTAGATGATCTGTTCAATCCTTACAGGATATACTTGGGGTCGAGAAAACTCATACGTAAAAGATTCACATCGACGTTTGAATAATTTAGCGGAAATTATTGGTGAAAACAGAGTTCTTGCTCAGTAATAAAAGTAGTGAACTTGAGTGCTGAGCAAATAAAAGGGTGATGGTGCTACTCACCATCACCCTTGAAGAAAGATGGATTTACTAAGCTTGTGGCTCGCTATTTTCTGCGCCCTCAGCAGGTTGCTCTGCGCTGGTTTGCGTCTCTGAAACCAGATCAGCAAACACTTGCGTTGGTTTACCCACTAAGCTTCGGTTTTCTTGATTGACTTCTGTCAGGACGATTTCCAGCACATCACCAAGTTTGTACACCACTTCTTTATCGATCAGTACCGTGCCGTCTTCACCATTACACTCGATACGCTCTTTGTTATCGAGGATCAGGGCTCCCGGAATAAAGGCCATTGCACCATTTTCGAGTAAGCGCACACGCATGCCCGGACGGTTGATATCGAAGATCTCGGCTTGGAAGCGGGTTTCTTTCGCTGGCTCATCAGCCAGTGTGCGCGCATACAGCCAATCTGCCACATTACGTTCAGCAATTTTGTGGTGTTTACGGTGCAGAGCCAGTTCTTCACCAACTGTCTCATCCGGCGTTTGCACCGGGGCTTTGCCCAGAATGTGCGCTTTCAGTAGGCGATGGTTGATCATGTCGCCGTATTTACGAATCGGCGAAGTCCACGTTGCGTACACATCAAGGCCCATCGCGAAGTGGGGGAGAGGCTGGTTGCCAATCTCACTGTAGCTTTGGTATTTACGAATACGATTATCGAGGTAGCTGGTTTCTTGTGTGGCTAGCCAGCGGCGCAGAGCAGCAAAGCCTTCCACCGTTGCCAGCGTTTCAGCGTCCGCATTCGGTGCACTGTGAACAGCCATTAACTCCACCACGTCGGCCATTTTCTCCGCTTTAAAACCAGCGTGGGTATTGAATACACCAAAACCAAATGTGGTTTGCAGCGTTTTACCCGCACAGATGTTGGCAGTGATCATCGATTCTTCGACCAAGCGGTTTGCCGTACGGCGCATGTCAGCATGAATCGCCACGACATCGTTTTCGGCGCTAAGTTCGAAGCGATAGTCTGGACGATCTGGAAATACCACGGCATGGGTTTCACGCCAAGTCGCACGCGCTTGTGAGAAAGCGTAAAGGTCGCGCACCACTTGGGCAATTTCTTCGCTTGGTTGCCACTGTTCCGAGCTGCCAGTCTCCAACCAGTCAGAAACATGGTCGTACACTAGGCGTGCGTGAGATTTGATGTTGGCTGCGAAAAAGCGAATATCATCGCCAATCACGCCATCTTTACTGATCGTGACTGAGCAGCATAGGGCTGGACGAACTTGGTCTTCCATCAGAGAGCAAAGCTCATCGGCGAGATCGCGTGGCAACATAGGAATGTTGCGACCTGGCAAATAAATGGTAAAGCCACGCTCACGAGCCACTTTGTCCATCTCATCTTCTGGGGTGATGTAAGCGGTTGGATCGGCAATCGCGATGGTCAGCGCAAAATCACCGTTTGGCAGTTGCTGTGCGTACAACGCGTCATCCATATCTTTGGTGGATTCACCATCGATGGTGACAAAAGGCAGTGCGGTCAGATCTTCACGAACCAAGTCTGCATCATCTTTGAGTTGCCAATCGTCAATGCCCGCAGGCTCGCTGTTAGGCAGATCGTTTTCCGCTAATGTCACCCACCAAGGGGCAATTTTGTCATTCGCATCGGTGATTTTGTGTGAAATCTGCACAAAGAAACCATCGTCACCTTTCAAAGGGTGGCGGACAAGGTGAGCGACGACCCAATCACCTTCTTGGAAGTCAGCTTCGTTGAGGCCTTTCTTGGTTTTGGCCTTCAGCGACAGCTTTTTCAGTTGTGGATGATCCGGCGCGACGTTCAGTTTGCCTTTAAATAGTTTTACGCGGCCAATGAAGCGAGTCAGCGATTGCTCGATGAGTTCAGAAGGCTCAGCCACTTCGCGTTCATTTTCGGTACGGATGAAAGCCACGACTTTGTCGCCATGCAAACACTTCTTCATATAAGGAGGCGGAACAAAGTAGCTGGTTTTGCTATCGACTTCGAGGAAGCCAAAACCTTTGTCACTGGCTTTGATGGTGCCTTCTTTCTTAGGCAGGGTTTCTTGGATTTTTTGTTTAAGCTGCGCGAGGAGCGGATTGTCTTGGAACATCTTTTTTATCTAACCGTTTAAGTTGGGCACACTATAATCATTGAGGGGCTGGATTACTACCGAAAACGTGAGATTGAGCGCCGTTGGCTGTTTATTTATTCGCTGAAATTGTCAGCAGTTTTGGTGTTTTAATGGGATTTTTCGGTCAATCAGGCATCATTTTTCCTTTGCTAAGAAATTTTTGTGATGAAATTCAATTTTTCCTAGCTTTTTTTATGCATTTAAGGAATAATCCGCGTCCCTTATATGTCCCTAGCGGCTTGATGCGTTTTAATACTTATCCGCATCTGAACGGACTCAGCAATTCATTGGATTGGTTGGAAATGGTAAAGCACGTGGGACCTTGGTTATTTCTTCATTTAGTGGGATCCCCATGCAAGATACTGCAATTCAATTCAGTGATTTAGCACTGAACAGCGCCATCCTTTCTGCCCTAAACGAAATGGGCTTCGTATCACCAACACCTATCCAAGCAGCAGCAATTCCTTTTTTGCTTGAAGGTCGTGATGCACTGGGTAAAGCGCAAACAGGTACAGGTAAAACAGCGGCATTCTCTTTGCCTCTGCTGAACAAACTTAATCTCTCTCAGTACAAGCCACAAGCTATTGTTATGGCGCCAACGCGTGAGCTGGCGATTCAGGTAGCGGCTGAGATCAAAAACCTAGGCAAAAATATCAAAGGCCTCAAGGTTCTTGAGATCTACGGTGGTGCATCGATTCTTGATCAAATGCGCGCTCTGAAATCTGGCGCTCACATTGTTGTGGGTACTCCAGGTCGCGTAAAAGATCTGATCACTCGTGATCGTCTACACCTAGACGAATGTCATACTTTCATCTTGGATGAAGCAGACGAAATGCTGAAAATGGGCTTCGTTGATGACGTGACTTGGATCATGGAGCAAGCGCCAGAGTCTGCACAACGCGTACTGTTCTCGGCCACCATGCCGCCAATGGTGAAAGAGATCGTGGAACGTTTCCTACGTGATCCAGAGTGTGTTGACGTAGCGGGTTCTAACCAAACGGTCGCGAAAGTTGAGCAACAATACTGGGTTGTAAAAGGTGTAGAGAAAGATGAAGCGATGGCTCGTCTGCTTGAAACCGAAGAAACCGATGCTTCTATCGTGTTTGTCCGTACTCGTCAGGATACTGAGCGTCTAGCGGATTGGTTGTGCGCGCGTGGCTTTAAAGCGGCGGCTCTGCACGGTGATATCCCTCAGTCGCTACGTGAGCGCACCGTTGATCATATCAAACAAGGTGTGATTGATATTCTGGTTGCGACCGACGTCGTCGCACGTGGTCTGGACGTTCCTCGTATCACTCACGTATACAACTACGATATTCCATTTGATGTGGAATCTTACATCCACCGTATCGGTCGTACTGGTCGTGCTGGACGTAAAGGTAAGGCGATCCTGCTGGTTCGTACTAACCAAATCCGCATGCTACGCACTATCGAGCGTGTCACTCGTTCTTCAATGGAAGAGATCCAACTGCCACACCGCGATAAAGTGGCTGAATCTCGTCTGACTAAGCTGGGTCAAGAACTGGCAGCAGATAAAGAGTTCAGCTCGCTCGAGCGTTTCGCTGATTTGGTTGAAAAACTGCAAGCGTCACTGGAAATCGATGCAACGACTCTGGCTGCAATCCTGCTGAAACGTCAGCAAGGCAAGCGTCCACTGTTTTATGTCGGTGCTGATCCAATGATCGAAGCGATGGAGCGTGAAAAATCACGTCGTCGTGAGCGTCGTGATGACCGCCGCGATAGTGATCGTCCTGCTCGTCGTGAATTTGGTGCCCGTGAGCAAGAGAACCATGATTGGGATACTTACCAACTGCAAGTTGGCCGTGACCAAGGCGTTCAAGTAAAAGACATCGTCGGCGCTCTCGCAAACGAACTGGGTCTGACTAAAGGTTCTATCGGTGCGATCAAACTGGCCCAAGGCCATACGTTTGTTCAGCTACCAAAAGCCATGTCAAATGACGTTTCTAGCAAGCTACGTAAGCTGCGTATCCGCCAGAAAGAAGTGGGCGCAGTCGTGTGTGACTTCGACGATTTCCGCGAATCTCGTGGTGGTGCTCGTCGTGAAGGTGGTCCACGTCGCGAAGGTGGTCGTCGCCCAGAAGGCAACCGTGAAGGCGGTTTCCGTGGTGGTCGTGAAGGCGGCCGCGAAGGTGGTCGCGCACGTAGTGGTGAAGGCCGTCCTTTCCGTGAAGGTGAGCGTCGCTTTGAGCGTAACCGTAGCGGTGAAAGCAGTGGTAGCTACCGTGGTGAGCGTGGCCATAGCCGTCGTCGCGAAGAAGCGTAATACACTGAATTGATTGAATTGATAAACCCGCAGATAAAAATGCGGGTTTTTTGTTATCTGCGTCGCATGATTCCATTTCATTGCTACACTTTAACTGGGTGATAAATAAGCAGAACAAACAATTCAACCAATGAGGTGAAGCATGCGCAAATGGCTATGGCTCCTGTTACTGCTGACGATGCGAGTTTCTGCGGTTGAAATTTCGCCGTATATTGTGAATGGTACTAATGCGAACGTTGCAAACTACCCTTCATTTGCCAGCTTGGCGATTTATATCTCTCCCTATCAATACAGCTCAGGAACCTACTGTGGTGCGACGGTTCTTAACTCGCGTTATATCCTCACAGCAGCACACTGCATTTATGGTGATAGCTATGCCATGCTTTACACAGTAGCCATCCCTCAGTTACAAGATGAAAGTGATTACCCGAATGGGAATGTTCAATTTGCACGTGGTTCAGAGTTCTATTACCCAGACAGCTATGTGAATTCATCTTCCGTTTATTGGCCAAATGATATTGCGATCATCAAATTAGAAAGCGACCTTAATGTGAGTAATTTCGTTGGGGTACTCAATAGCTCAATCAATAACAGCTATGACGTGAATGGGACCTATAAAGCGATTGGTCACGGCTATGTGAATGGCAATGTCGCCGGAGGAACCCGTTTATTAGAGACCACCTTAACCTTTGTTCCGTTTGCGACCTGCTCGGCTTATTACGGTGCTAATTTAGGCTCTGGGCATGTCTGCTTCACTGGTGTACAAAGTGGTTCGTACCGCAACTCAACCTGTTCTGGGGATTCTGGTGGCCCTGTCTATTGGGAGAGTGGCTCTGGCTATGTGCAAATCGGGATCACCAGTTTTGGACCATCTACCTGCGGTAATCCTGCGCTTCCAGTCACTTCGGTATTCACTGAAGTATCCGATTACTACGGTTGGATATTACGTGTTATGAATGGCCTAGAGACACCGAAGTATTATGTGACGGAAAGTAATGGTGTGCGGCAGTTGATTGTAGGAAGAACCACAGCGGCTGTCGTGAGTGAAAGCTCATCCGGAGGGAGTGTCTCTTTTCTTGTTGCTTTCATTTTAGGCATATTGATGATTATTCGACGTAACAATCTGTATATTTGAAATTTATGTTCAAGGGTTGTTTGATTTGAGATGTTAATCTGACATTATCGGTATTCACTTTGTCAATTTATACAACCCTAGGTAACGACTTTGAATAAACTCAAATTATTCTTTGGGACTCTTTATCCTATCGCTTGCGCTGTGCTCGCTTTATTAGCCATCTTTACGCTATCACGTTTAGGCCTTGCGATATGGCATTTTGACCGCATAATGGATGCAGACGGTTGGATACGCATTTTTGCTAGTGGCTTACGGGTGGACTTTGCGTCAATCTGCTACTTATTTATTTTGCCTGCACTTTTAACGAGCCTAATTTCAGGCGAACACTGGCTTGGACGTATTTGGAATTGGGTGTTGCGTCTTTGGATCACGGCTGGGTTATGGGTCGTTGTATACATGGAAGTCGCTACGCCACCTTTTATTATTGAGTACGATCTGCGTCCTAACCGTTTGTTTGTGGAATACCTTATCTATCCGAAAGAAGTCTTCGGTATGCTGTGGTCAGGTTACAAACTGGAGCTATTTATCGGCCTAGTCGTGAGTCTTATGACGGTTGTGCTCGGCTGGCGATGGAGTAAAACATTGGTTGCCAATTTACATTATCCGAAATGGTATTGGCGTCCAGTGATTGCTGTGCTTGTGGTAGCAATTGGGATACTAGGGGCTCGTTCTTCTTTAGGGCATCGTCCAATGAATCCGGCAATGGTCTCTTTCTCGAGCGATCCTTTGATGAACGATCTTGCGCTCAACTCCTCGTATTCAGTTATTTTCGCTGCCAAGCAAATGGGCTCGGAAGCCAACGCGTTTGAATTTTATCCGAAAATGGATAAACAGCTTGTGATTGACGAAGTTCGTTCTTCAATGACCGTCGTACCAGAAGATTTCATTAGTGATGACAAACCCTCTTTAGCCAATCATGTCGCGACGTACCAAGGTGCTCCTAAAAATATCGTCATTTTGTTGATGGAAAGTCACGGCGCACGTTATGTAAAAAGTCTTGGGGGAATTGATGTTTCTCCAAACATGGACAAGCTGATTAATGAAGGCTGGGCATTTACTCGTATGTACGCTACTGGTACTCGCTCAGTACGCGGTATTGAAGCAGTAACGACAGGCTTTTCTCCAACGCCTGCTCGCTCAGTGGTGAAGCTAGGTAAAAGCCAAAATAACTTCTTCTCAATTGCAGGTTTGCTGAAAGCTCTACAGTACCATACGCAATTCATTTACGGTGGTGAGAGCCATTTTGACAATATGAGGAGCTTTTTCCTCGGTAATGGCTTTGTGGATATGCAAGACCTAGCTACCTTCTCTAAACCCAAATTTATCGGTTCATGGGGAGCGTCAGATGAAGATCTGTTCAATAAAGCGGATGAGCAGTTCAATCAAATGGCAAAAGAAGGTAAGTCTTTCTTTAGTTTGGTATTTACCTCGTCTAACCATAGCCCGTTTGAATACCCAGATGGTGTGATTACTCAATACAACGAACCCAAACAGACGGTAGAAAATGCAGTGAAATACGCTGACTATGCATTGGGTCAGTTTGTTGAGAAGGCGAAAAAATCACCTTATTGGGATAACACTGTGTTTGTGGTTGTCGCAGACCATGACGCGCGTACACAAGGTACCAATCCAATCCCAGTTGAATATTTCCATATTCCAGCAGTTATTTTTGGCGGTGGCATTGAAGCGCGTAAAGATGACCGCTTACTCAGCCAGTTAGACTTAGCGCCAACGTTGCTGTCTTTAGCGGGTATTAGCAGTCAAAACCCCATGATAGGCTTTGATTTAACCAAAGATGTTCCTGTTGAAAAGCAACGCGCGATGATGCAACGCGACAAAAATTTTGGTTGGTTAACACCGGATAACCAAGTGGTTGTATTACAGCCAGGACAAGATATCACAACCTATCAATATGATTCAGTGACACATAAGATGACACCGATCCAACTTGATGCATCCATTGTGACTAGGGCGCATGCTAATGCGATGTGGGGTAGTTTGGCATTTAAAGAGAATTACTATACCGCACAAAAAAGTTATGAATTGGAAAAATAAGCCATTTCATTAACCGCCAAACAGAGAAGGCGACCTTAGGTCGCCTTCTTTATTACCGAGTGAATCGTTTACGAGTCTCGTTCCACGATAAGGAATTAACGATCCCAGTACGCTTCTTCCAAGCTATCTTCGCGCTCAGGTAAGGCACGTGATAAGCGTGGTGAATGCTGAGTCAACACTTCATAGCTGACGCGGTTTGCGTACTTACACACTTGAGAGAGCGAGGAATAGGTCAGATATGGCTGATCATGCTTGGCAGAATTGGGCACATTGCGTTGGTGATACGCGTTTGCCGCCATATCGTGCAGCAACGCAGAAAGTGCGCCATCGCCAGCCCCATTGGTGTTTTTAATCTCTAGCGGGCCGCCTAAGTATGGGCCAATGTGAGAGTAAACTTTCAGCGGGGTGCGGCAATCCTCTTTACGCATTGCGCGGCTGAATTCGTACTTATTAAACTCAGGAATATTACCCGGTAGCAGAGGTAGCTCTGTTTCACGCTTAGCTGACTCGTCAATATAGCCCGCCATATACAAACCCACAGGGCCTGCCGTGCACAGCACTAAGTCAACCCATTGCAGGGCTTTATCTGCAGCGAGCAGAGGGTCGCGTTCACCAGTGAGCGCTGCGCCTTCTTCTTCATTCATCGCAACAACGGTCACATGCTCTTTCATGTAGTTTTGCCACCATTCGGCGTTACCTTCGATCACATATTTTGTGCCTAGGGTTAGAACCACAGGAATACTGCGTGCTTTTGCGATTTCAATGGCGCGTTGCACCGCTTGTGGCATCGGATCTTCAGGTTTACCACGCATCAAATAGGATGACACAACCAAAGCCGAAGCTTTATCAAACACTTCTTCGGGAATGCTATCAGAGCGCAGCTTATTCATGTGCCCTTCATTGATCGCAAACGTTCGTTCACCATCTTCAGAAATCAAGGTGTAGCAACGACCGATAGGACCATCCACCGTTTGCAAGTGGTTTAAATTCATCCGAGCTGAGGTGCGGCACAGGTAGCGATAAGCGTATGAGCCGACTTCGATATTTTTCGACATCACACCCAGCAACACCGATTTGCTGTCCGCTAAAACCGAATAGTTGTGCAATGTGTTACCAATGGTATCTCCCGGATACTGGTGAGTGATCAACCCACGTACAACCAATTCGTGGTAGAGCGCATCCGCTTTGCTCTCTTCCAATACCAGTGAGTGACCTTTACTGAGTTCGTAGCGAGTTAAAAACTCGTCATCGACGCGAGCTTCGATATCAACGATGGTTTGACCGACACCGACAACAGTAGGGCGATTGAGCTTTGGTGTTTGCTGAATTTGGTTGACGAGTGGATCGCGGGCGTGAGTTGGAAAATAGTGCTTAGATTTGCGCTGACCGGGAAACTTCATTTTGAAAGTGTTAATTGACAAATTTTCGCGCATCATATCACAGATGTGGCAAATTACTTTCATTTTTATTGCAGCCTGAAGTGATGTGAAACGCGTATCAGGCTGCGCAGTGTAGGACTATTTGCTCTGTGTTTCAGGGAAGGCGTTGTAGGCTTGAGTTCCCCACAGTGGCACGGTAGAAAGGCTGTGTTTGAAACTGCCGGATGTTTCTTTGGTCGAATAGGAGAGGTACATCAGGGTTTGGTTTTTGGCATCAAAAATGCGGCGAATTTTCATCGATTTGAAGAAAATACTTTTGGACTTTTGAAACACTACTTCACCAGAGGCAGATTTATCAATTTGCGCAATCATCTCAGGGGTAATTTCGCCCGTCTGGCGGCAAGAAATGGCGGAGTCTGATGGGTCGGCCAAACTTAAATCGGCTTCAATGCTCGCTACATGGCAAGTCACGCCAGTGACAACCGGGTCGGTCAGGTTATTGATTTTAATGTCTTTCAAGGTAAACATGCCGAGGCTAACATCACCGACTTCTGAGCGATCACAACCACTCAAAACGAAAGCGAAGGAAAGAAGCAAGGCAGTGCGAATTGGATTGAGCATAATCAAGTTCCGTTTAAGTTAATTGTGTATCCCCTTTCTACTTGAAGTTGCAGCGGTACTTAAGCGTCTACCTGCAATTCCACGTCGTTTGGGTATATATCACCTTTCTACCTGATACTGGGACACTCAGTGCGGCAACTTCAGGCTGTTTGGGTTTACATCATACTGATTTTCTGGCGATAGTGCAGCCTCATGGCTAAGACCTTGATACGCAATTCGCTATGAACAGGGATTAAAGCTTGTTCCGTGCTGGCTTGATGAGTATGCTGCGTTTACTGCGACGCTTATTGATTAGGTGTTGCTTCACCAACCAAGAAGAAGTCCCCTATGATTTACTCTCCCTCACCTGTGGTTGCAGCCAAAAATCAGTGGTTATTAAGCCAAGTGGATGTCGAATTCCCAACTGCTGAAAGTTTAGAGGGGCGCGATATTTACCATGCGTTAAACCTACAAACTGAAGTTTCGTTGTTTCAGCCGCAGGCATGCAGTGTGCCCTTGCTGCAAGAGATCTATCTGGTGGATTTTCATCGCTTAACCATATTGTTTGCTCTCTTGCAAGCAACGCGTAGCCCAGAAAAGCATGATCAAGAACGTTTGGTTGAATTTTTTACGCAAATTATTTATTCACCGCCATGTCAGCTATTCCTAGGATTTCATCTTGGTGAGCCCGTTGCGGCCGGTATGGTGACCGAGCATGAGCAAATGGTTTTGCTCTCAGATCTGGTTGTGAAACCCAACAACCTGTTTGAAACTCGCGAAGCGTTTGCCCATGCACTGTATGCAAAATGGCAAGCGATGACGGCAAGCCAAGCGATCCCTTACATCGAACTCTGAGCCAGTTTAGTTTCTGTTCGCAAAAGAGTGACTTCAGTAGAAGTTATGCACGTTTGTGCATGGTTTTCTGCCATTCTGTTAACTCCATCCTTTTTAGTGCCACAGTGAGATATACACTGCTAATGAGGACGGAGGGATAAGTAATGACTGGATCCAGAGTAAAATGTGTCATTTTTGACTGTGAAGGAACCTTAGTAGACAGCGAACGTTTGTGCTGTGAAGCTCTGGTACAAGTGTTTGGTGAGCTTGGGGTGTCATTAAGCTATCAACAGGTAGCGGAGCATTTCTCTGGCGGCAAAATTGCCGACATTCTCCATTCCGCCTGTCAACTGGCGCAGATCACCGCCGATATTGACTTGCTTGAACAGCGTTATCGTTCGATTGTCGCAGCAACGTTTCGGCGTAAACTTTCACCGATGGGCGGCGCTAGGGCATTGCTCAACTACTTGAAGCGTAACCACATTGAATTTTGTGTGGCTTCAAACGCACCACGAGAAAAAATCGCGATGACCCTGACTCTCGCTGGCCTTGAGCACTATTTTGAAGGGCGGATTTTTTCTGCTTTTGATGCCAACAGTTGGAAGCCTGAGCCAGATCTCATCCGTTATTGTGCAATGAACATGGGCTTTACATTGGATGAGTGTATCTATGTTGACGACACTCCAAAGGGTGTAGAAGCGGGATTAAATGCTGAAGTGCTGACATTTCAATTAAGCCCATTGAATCCGCAAAATCGCAGCCATTCTCAACAAGTCATTGTCTTGAGTAATTTACTCCAATTAGCGGAATTCTTGAGTGGTAATATGATGCGCCAATCTGCGTAACCGAACCTTTATCGACGTCACTCTAGCCTGTTGATCGCAGTCGTTTGATTAAAGAACTTAAACGAGTGAAAACTGAATACTTGCCATACTTTTCACAACCGCATTCTTCATCCTTGAACAGAAGAACAATGCGGTTGTGATGAATGCCGATTCTCTACTATTGACGAGTTTTGATACCAATGTGAACAAAGCGATTCGTGAGATTCGCTTTAGCGGCCAGCATAGGTTGAATGCTGGTAAGGGTATTGGTGTGAAAGCCACATTTCGCGCAGTAAAATTTTTCTCTATCGGCAGAAATGAAAAATTCATCGTGTTGGCAGAGGGGGCAGCAATCGAGCGTTTCTTCTGCAACGGTTTCTTCGACAAGTCGGTTATCCATAGTTTTATTCTCAGCAGCAAAAAAAGTGAGTATTGCTTCGCGTCTTTGGTGACGCTAGGCTTGTGATGTAATTTTATATTTGCATTTAGCATAAACACTTTCTGAAAGTTTGTTGGTGAGCCGTTCTATTTTTGTTCCAAAATTGAGATGCAATTCATAGAAAATACATGCACAAATTGTCATCGATCATACTCTTATCGAGTTCTGTCGGAACTTGAGGTTAGCTTTTCCAGTAGGGCGGAGATGACGCCAATAAACATCACTTTGACGAGTAAAAAACATCGATGAAGCCAGCAGATTTGAATCCCACTGACTATTGCGTGGTACTGACGACCACTAACGACAAGCACAATGCTGAGCACATTATCCATCATCTGCTTGAACACAAGCTTGCTGCCTGTGTTCAAGTTTTGCCGATAGAAAGTCATTATCTGTGGCAGGGCAATTATTGTCAGGACAAGGAGCTGCTGCTGGTGATCAAAACCCAAGTGGCTTGTTACGCTGCGCTTGAAAGTGCCGTTCAGCTGCTTCATCCGTATCAAGTACCACAGATCGTGCAACTGCCGCTTACTCAAGGTTTTGAACCTTATCTAGCTTGGCTTAAACACAATACCCAGCCTTAGCCTCTAGTTCGCTGCCATGCGAGTAAGCAAAGTGCGGTGATGGCACCTAAGGTATCGCACAACATATCTTTCTGGGCATCCCAAACATCCCCTTGTGAGCCTAAAAACGCGATACCTTCTTCGCCACCGGCGAGCGCGGCGTACCACCATTCAATAATTTCGTAAGCCGCAGCAAGGCTCATTAAGCTAAATAGTGCAAAGCTGTAGGCTAGCCAAGGTTTCGTTTGCTGCTTACGTAACAGCCATTCCGCAATAGGATAAGCATAAAGACCGATGGAGAAATGGGCGACGCGATCGAATTGATTGCGTGTTGAGCCGATCAGGGCATTAAACCAGTCAAAAGGGACTTCCGCGAAGGTGTATTTTGCGCCTATGGTGTGCAAACAGAGCCAAACAAACATCAATACATAGGCGGTCGTGCTCATTGACCAGCGTAAAGAGACCCACCAAACCGTGGCCAGTACCAGAATGGCGGGGATGATTTCGGCAAACCAAACGGCACGTGAAGTAGGCGCTATGGCTGAAAAAACAAAAACCAAGCTGTAAAAAAGGGTCAATCCGATAAGAGGTCGCGACAATGGCATAGTAAATCTCCGTCAATGGAATGGGTACTATCCTGCCATCATTATGAACATTGTTCAATTTTCAAATATCCAGAGCGAATGAAACGTCAGAAATCTGGCTTTTTCAGTGTCAGAAAAACAGCCTGCAAGCCTTATGGGCATTGATCTTCACACAATCAATATTTGCCATTTCACCGCCGTGACAAATGGGTTAGATTGACCTTGAATTAGAGTATTTCGTGGGAATGGAAGCCTTATGTCAGACAGTCGCCAGCTTGCTGCAACGTTTCAGACTTATATGGAAAATCCGCTGTTGTGGCCGATTTTTGAGGTTCTGAAACGCCAACCTTCAGGATGGAAAGTGCATACCTTAGCCGCTCACTTGAGTGAGTTAGGCATCATGCCGGTCTTAGACCCTCAGCCGGAAAAAGATCTGTTCAAGCGAAATTTCCTAATCATGAATGCGCTCTATCAGCTCCAAGAAACTCTGCATCCAGATAAATGGTTGCAAGTTGAAGCGATGAACATCATTTTAACCCCGATGATGCGTAGTGAATTCCACGACATTGATGTCAATGATCCTTTGCGAGATTACTACACGCAGTGGATGAACTATGAAGCGAATGAAGGGGAAGTGAAGCGTTTGCTCAATGAGTTTTGGAGTCGATATCGACACTCAGTGGGCAGCCATAACGGTAAGGATTTAACTCGAGGACAAGCTCTGCGTCTGTTTGAATTAACCGAAGAGGCGAGCGCCGTTGAGATCCGTAAAACGTGGCGTAAGCTTGCTTTGCGCTGGCATCCCGATCGAGAAAATGGCAATGCCGAACGTTTTCGGATCTTATGTGAAGCGTGGAATGTGCTTAGGCAAGAATTCTAATCAGGCCTTAGAAACAGTAACGCGACGCGTTGGTCGCGTTACTGTTTTGAAGCTCATTGGCGCTGGAAACTCAGTTAATGGCTTAGGCTTTAAATTGTGCTTTTCGCATCCGGTTTAGGGCTGCCATTGCATCTAAAATACGCGGCTTAGCTAAATCACCGTGGTTTGGCATGGCTTGATACCAGTTACCTTCAAGCATTTTAGTCATGGCTTTGGCTGGATTGTCTGTCCAACCTGGCAGTTGTGCCAGTTGGAACCACAGCCAACCAATGGCATTCACTTCACTTGAACTTTGCAACTGCTCCAGTGCGGAAATGTCCGTAAACTCTTTACCAAAACGCAGAGCATCCAAGCCTTTAGCCGACACACGGAATTTGCCATCCAGCAGCAGTTTTTGCAAAGTGGCACAGTTGAGAGCTCGTGGTGTAAAGGTCGCGAGTGGGGTTTCACACTCATTACGACGCAGCGTTGGGTGCTGGGCAATCACTTCACGCGCTTTTTCTGTTACGTCGACGGGTTGGTAGTCGTGCATCTGAATGACGGTATCGGCTACATCCAGATAGTCACCAGAGCCCCCCATCACCACCAGTGTCGAGATGCCGAGATCATCACGTAACTGACCGATACGATCCACCAGCGGCGTGATCGGCTCTTCACCTTTGCTAACCAGTGCCTGCATACGCTCATCACGGATCATAAAGTTGGTGGCAGAAGTGTCTTCATCAATCAGCAGGGTTGTTACGCCCGCTTCAATCGATTCTTGTAACCAAGCCGACTGCGAGGTAGAGCCAGAAGCATCTTGCGTGCTGAAATCGGTCGTGTCTTTACCCATAGGTAAATGATTGATGTAGTTCGATAGATTGAGATTGTGTACACAACGGCCTTCTTCAGCGCGGATCTTCATCGCTTTAACATCAGTGACCATGCGCTCACGACCATCACCCGGAATATGGTTGTAGACCGAACGCTCAAGCGCGGTCAGCAAGGTTGATTTGCCATGGAACCCACCGCCCACGATCAAGGTAATCCCTTGTGGAATACCCATACCCACCAGTTCACCTTGGTTAGGCGTTGAGAGGGTGACTTCGAGAGATTTCGGGGCGATGAAAGGAACCGCTTCTTTCATTGGCAGATCGCAGTTACCGGCTAATCGTGGCAATACACTGCCGTTAGCGACGAAAGCGACAAGACCGAGATCGTCCAGTTGAGTGCGCATCGCTTCCTGATCTTCTACGATTTCACAATGATGCAGTAGCGCGGCTTTATCTAACTCGCGTTCAAGCGTGGCACGGCGAATGTATTTCGGCAGGTGAAAGGTTAAGATATTCAGCGCTTTTTTCGCCAGAATATCGCGTCCTTCCGCTGGCATACTCATGCGAAAACGCAGTTCGATACCGTGTTCGTTAAACAGAACAGAGGTGCTATCGAGAACCGTTTGACCGCTAATAGCGATCGATAAGCTGTTGTCTTGTTTGGCGAACTCTGCAAAAGCACGAGCGATGAAATCACGCGCAGCCATTTGATAAGCCGGGGATTTCTCTTTCAGCCAATCTAAACCGGTCAACGACCAAGCGCGCGTAGCACGCAGGCGAGAGGCTGAAGCGTATGGATCAGACTGAATGTGATCGATGAACAGAGTAAAGTCGCCAAAGTCGTACTGACCTTTGATCTGCTGATAAGCACGATAGTTCTGCTTTTCGAGTTTCTTGAGTGTTGCAATTAGTCGATCCATCTCGATTATCGCTCATAGGGAAAGAAAAAGAGGAGCGCGATTATAGGTAGCGCCCACTGAAGAGTAAAGGAATGATAAGCCAATCTGTTTGTGCTCGACAACCACAGACCAAGGAATGATGACTTCGATTATATCTGAGCTCGGCTTTCGAGCTTTTGCGTAAAGGCCTCTCTGGGCATGGGCTTACCATATAAAAAGCCTTGGCCGACATCGCAGCCATGTTCAAGAATGAACTGTTCTTGTTGTGTCGACTCAATACCTTCCACCACCACGTTTAAGTTCAGTTTTTTCGCCACATGCAGCATAGAGCGCACAATTTCCTGATCGCTTTCACTGTGTTCGATCTGCTCCATAAAACTTTTATCAATCTTGATGCCATCAAACGGGAATTTTTTTAGATACTGAAACGAAGCGTAACCCGTACCAAAATCATCGAGTGACAAAGTCACGCCCAGTGTGTGTAGTCGATTGAGAATCTCACTCGCGGTCGGTTCATCGACAATCAAGCCACTTTCGGTGATTTCCAGTTCCAACTGATGTGCAGGGAAATGGTATAGAGCCAGCAGATCGCGAATTTGCTCAACAAACCCACTGTTCTTAAGCTGCACGGAAGAGACATTGATGGCGATATGAAAAGTTGGACACATCACTAACCAGTCACTGGCGGCTTTCAGAGCTTGGTGCAAAACAAAATCTCCCACTTCGAAGATCAGGCCGTTTTGTTCTGCCATATGAATTAAGGTTTCATTGGAAAACTCACCCAGCACTGGGTGCTTCCAACGCAATAATGCCTCAGCACCGACCCAGCGCTGGGTTTTCATGCTGACTTTGGGTTGAAAATAGAGCAGCAGGTCATTGTTGCGCACCGCTTGCAGTAAATAGTTTTCCAATTGATTTTGCCGCGCATGGTTATCGGCTAATGCGGGGGAGTGAAAAAACACTTTGTATCCCGAGTCCTTACACGCCAGCATGCTGCTGACGGCATGGCGCAGTAGCTGCTGCGGATCGCGCGTTTCGTGGCTAAGGGCTACGCCAATATAAGGGTTGAGGTGAACGGGAAGCCCGTCCGTCACAAATTGAGCTTGCCCAGCGTGAATTAAACGATGGCAAAGCTGATTTAATTGGGTGTCGAGCGGATGGGCTTTTAAGATCAGCGTCAAATTAGTCGAGTTAGGGCGAGCGGTCAGTAATTCCCCTTCCGTCACCGGGCCAAGCCGTTCACGTAACTGCTTTAACACATCATCCCAAAGGTGGTAACCCAGTCGTGCTTGTAATTGGCGGGCATTGGCAAAACCGATATGAATCACGGCGAGCTCTTCGTGCTCAGTTAATTGAGTCAGTTGCATCGCGAGCTGATGCTCCAATGCCGTGCGATTAAGAAAGCCAGTCCCAAGGTCGTGACTGCGCTGGTACTCAATCTGCTGTTCTGCGGCGCGGCGCTTATCGATCTCCTGATGGAGAGATTGGTTCAGCGAGGCGATACTTTGCATTTTATGACGAACTTTGAAGTGCAAATCTTGGTTCATTTGCAACAGCGTTTCGCGTTGGTAAAGGGTTTTAAGCTGAGCTTCAATCGATTCAGCAAAGGTTTTTATCAATTGCTGATCGGTACTAAGAAACTGGCGAGCTTGACGATCGGTGACACACAAAGATCCAAAAAGCTCACCGTTTGGCCATTGCAATGGCACGCCACAGTAAGCGCGCATGCCCAATTCTAGATCTGGGTTATCCTTCCACAATGGGTCGAGGTCGGCGTTACTGACCAGCAATAACTGGCGAGTATTAACCACAGTTTCACAATACAAGCCTGTGCCTAACCGTTCGGTCATGCCGACTTGATATGGGTTATCACTACTCACACTCGTGCAAAACACATCAAGGTCGTGATGACGTAAACGCATGATCAGGGTGGCTGAAACTTTCAGCACTTCGGCCAGCAGGTTGAGCATCTCCTGCCAACTTGCTTGCATGCTGGAAGGGATCGGGATCGAGTGCGAAAGGATCGGTGCCATTAATGAGTCCTTGATAGTGGCATGGATTTGGTGCCTGACTAGAGTGACTGACAACTGAAGCCACACCTTTACTTCAGCTGTCAGTCACTCTAACAAATGCCGATCAGAATGGCAGAGCGAATTGAGTCAGCTTGTGTGAATTCTCAAATCTAAAACAGAGGAGAGTGTCACTTGTTATAAATAAAGTTATGCATATCAACAGATTGGCTATAATCAATCTGGTCAAATTCAAACCCGTTAAGCTGCATAAACTCACGTTTAAAGCCCGCATAATCGCCTAACTGCTGAAAATTGCTGGCATTCATTTGTTGTAAACGTTCACGAACTTGTACTTGCGTATCAGGGTTCATCTCCCAATCATCCATGCGGATCAAACGTTCGCTATCGAGTGGAATTCGTGAATGACCATACAGCTTGTCGCTAAACAGGCGTTGCATCTGTTCAATGCAACCTTCATGGGTGCCTTTATTTTTCATTACTTGGTACAGCGCGATTAAGTAAGGACTCAAGCCGGGAATAAACACGCTGGCTTTTGTCACCAGAGCCTTGCAGACCACGGCATACGCACCACCATTAAAATTGGCGAGTTTCAAATTAAGAGAATGGCTAGTTTGGTGTAAATCGATTTTAGCGCGGCCTAAAGTACCATCCAGATAGATAGGGTGAGTAACGTCAGGACCCATATAAGAAAAAGCGATCGTTTTGCACCCTTCAGCGAGTGATTCGGCATTGATCAAGGTATCAATCCAGTTTTCCCAATCATCGCCGCCCATGACGCGTAACGTCCCTTCAATTTCCTCTTCGCTGGCTGGTTGCAAGGTGGTTTCCATCCACGTGTCATTTTCAAGCAAGAGGGTTGCGCCAGAGACCGCTTCACCAATCGGCTTAATCGCGGATCTCCAAAATTCAGCGTCAGCTTGTTCGCTTCTAGGCTTGCGGCGCATGCCACTGGCAATGCTGTAAATGATGAGATCCACTTCCCCTTCAAAATAGGTTTCTATCGCTTCAATCACTTGCTCACGCATCTCGGCGGAAAAAACATCGCCTTCGAGATTGACCGCGATGCGACCTGCTTGCTCGGCATACTGTTTAAAAAAGAGATTGTTGTAGTAACCGGCACTGCCGGTTTGTGTTTCACTCGGGGCACGTTCAAAGGAGACCCCAATCGTATCGGCTTGCGCGCCACCAAAGGTCAGCGCAATCCTTGCCGCGAGGCCAAATCCGGACGATGCTCCGAGGATGAGAACACGTTTGGGGCCTGACTTGATCGGGTTTGCTTGTTTTACGTATTGGATCTGCTGTAGGACGGCTTGTTCACAGCCATAAGGATGGGCGCTGCGCGCCACAACGCCCTGAATGAGTGGCTTGATGTGCATAGGGTCACCTATTCTCTAGTTAAGGGCTCAAAAATAACGTAAAGCTGAGTAAATTTTATTGAGCTAAACCAGTAAATCGGTGGATGGTGTTACCAATGTGCGGCAAGGTGTTCGGCCACAAACTTGGCTATCCAAGGCTGCGCTTCAGGTTTGGGGTGTAAACCATCTGCCATCATCCATTCTGGTTTGAGGATCACTTGCTCAAGAAAGAACGGGATAAGCGGGATAGAAAACTGCTCAGCTAGGCTAGGATAGATCTGGTAAAACGCATCACTGTACCGTTTGCCATAGTTAGGTGGGATACGGATCTGCATTAAGATGACTTTTGCGTTTTGAGCTTGGATCTGTTCAATCATAGTGGTGAGGTTATGAGTGACCGTTTGCAGTGGGAAACCACGTAAACCGTCGTTGGCTCCTAATTCTATCAGTACGGTATCGGGCTGATGTTGGCTCAGAAGAGAGGGCAGGCGGGCGAGCCCGTTGCCTGTGGTATCACCAGAAATGCTCCCGTTCACTACGGTAACGGTTTGACCCTGTTCCACTAGCTCTTCGGCCAGTAAACTTGGCCAAGCTTGTTCGATAGGCATTTCGTACCCTGCGCTTAAACTGTCGCCGAGTACCAATAACGTTTTACTGCTGGCTGCAGCAGAAAAGAGAACAACAAACAAAAAGGAAAGTAGTCGAGTCATGCAATCATCCATCATTTCAGCGCAATCACTATCCAAATTAGTCTCCACTAATCAGGAGCATTTAACAATCCTTAAACAGGTGAATCTCTCGATTCAAGCGGGAGAAAGTGTGGCGATTGTCGGTGCATCCGGCGCGAGAAAATCGACGCTGATGACGCTACTGGCGGGGTTAGATACGCCAAGTGAAGGGGAAGTGTATCTGTTGGGGAAGCCACTTTCACAACTGGATGATGAAGCCCGCGCCGCACTGCGCAGTGAATCCGTTGGGTTTGTGTTCCAAAGTTTTCTGCTTATTCCGAGCCTGTCGGCGCTAGAAAATGTCACTCTGCCTTGTTTGTTAAAAGGTGAGGCGGAGGATCGCGAGCGCGCCCAGAAGCTGCTCAAAGCGGTCGGTTTGGAGCATCGAATGCACCATTCGCCCGCACAACTGTCGGGCGGTGAGCAGCAACGCGTAGCGATTGCTCGCGCATTTATGATAAGCCCCCAAGTGCTGTTTGCTGATGAGCCAACGGGCAATTTGGATCAAGAAACAGCTGCAAAAGTGATTGATTTACTGTTTGAACTGAACCGTGAACACGGCACCACACTAGTGCTGGTGACGCATGACCCTAAACTCGCGCAGCGTTGTCAGCGCCGATTCTTCATGCAAGCGGGTGAACTGGAGGAGCGCGTATGAAGGCCTTGCCTCCCGCATCGCTCAATCGCCGCTTGTTGCGTTGGAGCTTAAGTGAAATTCGTCACGGGCAGTTATGGCCGGTGACTGTTGCGCTGACCTTAATCATTGCCTCGATTTTTGCATTAACCGCACTCGCGCAGCGTATGGAGCAAGTGATTGTGAAACAAGGGCGTGATGCGTTAACCGCTGACACGGTATTTGTTTCGGGCAACCCACTTCCTGAGTCCTTATTGACCCTGACCGCGCAGCAAGCCAGTCAAACATCACAAATGACCCGTTTTGCGACTATGGCCTTTAGCGATCAAGGCATGCAGTTAGTCACTGTCAAAGCGGTAGATAGTGCTTATCCATTGCGTGGTGAGATGCGTTTAAGTGATGGTCAGCAAACCTTTAATCATGTGGCGAGTAACCAACTTTGGCTTGAGCCGCGAGTCAAAGATCAGTTAGGAGTGAATATCGGTGACAATGTCACGATTGGTGATGCGGACTTTGTGGTCAGCGGCGAAGTGTTGGAAGAACCAGGACTGAGCTTTAACCCATTCCAGCAAATGCCATCGGTTTACATCCATGCTTCTGATGTGGATAAAACTGGCGCGATTCAGCCGGGGAGTCGGGTGCAATTTAGCCTATTTATGACTGGTGATGACTCTGCGATTGAATCGATAAAACAACAAGTGAGCTTAACGGCGAGCGATCGCTGGCGCGATCAAGAAAGTGGCAGCCGCACTAATGAGGTGTTTGAACGCACTCAACAGTATTTATCCCTGACTGTAGCGATTGTGATCTTGATGGCCGCGACCACCCTAGTGCTGACCTGTCAGCATTACGTTTCCACCCGCACGCATACGATTGCGATGTTAAAAAGTCTCGGAGCAAGTCGCCGCTGGTTACGCCGTTGGTTAGCGTTGCAAGTTGGATTGTTATTGGTATTTGCGGTGGTGTTGGGCAGCGTCATTGGTGTTGGGCTGGAGTCGTTGTTACGTTTACCACTAAAAGATTTGTTGCCCGACCCGCTCCCCAGTTACGGTTTGCGTCCGCTGTGGATTGCACTTGCCAGCAGCTTATTGATTGCGGTGCCGGCTCTGGGGATCCCGCTGGGGCGTCTATTGAGCGTGAGTGCGGTTGCGGTTATGCAGCCGGTGGCGGCGCAAACTCGTTGGCAGCGCAATCTACTGCTGATCATGGTACCGATTGTGCCGCTACTGCTGGTGTATTGGCAAAACCAACTGATCTGGATTGTGCTGATCGGTATTGTGGTGCTGTTTGCGGTGTTAGCGGTGGTCAGTGTTCTTGTAACTCGTCTGCTGGCTAAGCTACCGCTCAATCCTGCTATGGCATTGGCTCTGAGCCGAATTAACCGCTCTGGTACAGCAAGTGGTTTGCAGTTTGGCGCGTTAGCCCTCTCTTTGATGTTGCTCGCCATCATCTGGTTAGTGCGTACCGATTTGCTCTCAGATTGGCAGCGCACCTTGCCGGAAAATGCGCCGAATGCGTTTGCACTCAACATCAGTGAATCCGAAAAAGCCAGTTACCTTGCGGCATTAGATACAGCAAGCATTGAGCGCTCTGCTGCTTATCCCATCATGCGTGGACGCTTAACGCATATTAACGGTCAAGAGGCGAAACAATACGCGCAAAATGGTGAAGAGAGTTCAGATGCGCTGCGCCGTGAGCTGAATTTAACCTGGGCAGAGCAGTTACCCGATTACAACCCCATTTTGCAAGGAGAGTGGCAAAGCCAAAATGGCGTATCGGTTGAGCAGGAAGTGGCGAGCGACCTCGGGCTTAAACTTGGGGATACGCTGACGTTTATGATCAATAGCCAAACGGTGAGCGCGCAAGTGAACACCATTCGTCAGGTCGAGTGGCGTGAAATGAAGCCCAATTTTTACTTCATTTTTAGTCCGGACGTGGTGCAAAACTTGCCAGCCAGTTATTTGATCAGCTTCCGCATTCAGTCCGAACATGATGCGTTGCTCGGTCAGCTCTCACGGCAACACCCGACGGTGAGCTTGATGGACATTCGCACCATGGGAGCCAAAATCCAAGCCTTGTTGACCCAAATTGTTTGGTCTGTGACGGTGTTGGCGGCACTCGGTGTGCTAGCAGGGGTATTGCTGATTTTTACTTTGCTGCGCTTAAGTCTCAGTCAGCGTCAGCAGGAGATCCGCCTGTATCGCACGTTAGGGGCGAGTCGCCGCCGAGTTATGCACACCATTTGGGCTGAGTATGGGGTGATGGCGTTAGTCGGAGGGTTAGTGGCCAGCGTGAGTGCTGATGCAGTCGTCGCTGCAGTCATGAAATGGGGATTTAGCCTGACTCCGAGTCTGCATATGGCGCTGTGGTTCGTGCTCCCTGCGTTGACTTTTTGCACACTTGCTGTGGTTGTGAGCAGTTTGTTGAAACGCCTGTTAGCCCCCGTCAATAAAGCCTTCAGCGATTGAGCATTGGGGTAAATGGGTTAGTTATCCACAAAATCAGTGGATAACTTTTGGGATAAGTAAAGTAGCGGATGAAGGGGGTTGGGTTGCCAGCCCCGTAGTGGCCGAGGTTTGCGAGGATCGGTTATTCACAAAGTGGTGAAAAGGGAAAAATGGCAAATCTCAGTCAAGCGTTTTTTTTGACTTTTTTTCGGCTAAAAATCCGCTTTGTGAGCCATGAGTGTGTTTGATCAAAAAACCTTATGTTACAGGTTGTTTTTGTTACTTAAGGTCAAATTAGGCAAGCCATTTGCAGTCACTAAATCGTCAATTTTGTATGGCATGGTAAAACTTGAATCTCTCCCGATAACCGCTTGGGTTGGGAGAAAGGGCATCAAGTGAAAGGGAACCACCATGAAAATTGCCATTGCAGGAACGGGGTATGTAGGATTATCGAATGGAATACTGCTTGCTCAACACAATGAAGTGGTCGCATTGGATATCGTGGTCAGCCGAGTAGAGCAGATTAATGATAAGATTTCACCGATCGCCGATCCCGAAATTGAATCTTTTCTACAGCATCAACCCCTTAATTTTCGAGCGACTTGCGATAAACGAGACGCCTACCAAGACGCACAGTTTGTCGTGATCGCCACGCCTACCGACTATGACCCACAAACCAATCACTTTGATACACGAACCGTGGAAGCGGTGATTGATGATGTGTTGGCGATCAATCCACAGGCCATCATGGTGATTAAATCCACCGTGCCTGTGGGTTACACCAAACGCATCAAACAACGGCTCTGCTGTAACAACCTGATCTTTTCGCCAGAGTTTTTACGCGAAGGGCGTGCCTTGTATGACAACTTATACCCATCTCGGATCATTGTTGGAGAAAAGTCGGAGCGCGGCCAAGCGTTTGCAACCTTGTTGGCTCAGGGGGCAAAAAAATGGATATTCCGATTTTGTTGACTCACTCGACCGAAGCTGAAGCGGTCAAACTTTTCTCCAACACCTATCTTGCAATGCGTGTATCGTTTTTTAATGAGTTGGATACGTACGCGGAAACCCATGGGTTAGACACCAAACAGATCATCGAAGGCGTAGGGTTAGATCCTCGCATCGGTAACCATTACAACAATCCTTCTTTTGGTTATGGCGGTTACTGCTTGCCGAAAGACACTCGCCAGTTACTGCGCAATTTTGAGGATATACCTAATAACCTGATCCGTGCGATTGTCGATGCCAATACCACGCGCAAAGACCATATTGCGTTTTCCATCTTGAACCGCAACCCGAAAGTAGTTGGTATTTACCGCTTAATCATGAAGTCTGGCTCTGACAATTTTCGAGCTTCATCCATCTTAGGCATCATGAAACGAATCAAAGCACAGGGGGTAGAAGTGGTGATTTACGAACCCGTGCTGAATGAATTGACCTTTTACGGCTCACCTGTGATTCGCGATCTTGCCCAGTTTAAAGCCATGGCCGAGGTGATAGTGACCAATCGCTGGGTGGCTGAGCTGGAGGATGTCGCGGAAAAAATCTACACCCGTGACCTGTTTGGTCAGGATTGAGTGATCGGCCGAGGATAAGTCCGCGTAAAAAATGTGATTTTATTAACGTTTCATACCCTTTAGAATGGCGACCACATTTCTTAGCCTTGATGTAACAGTAGGTAAAATATGACATTGCGATCTCAAGATCCCCGAATTGCTATCATAGGGGGCGGTATTGCTGGTGCGACGGCGGCCGTCCATTTGGGTGAGCTGGGACTCAATGTTGTCCTGATGGAAAAAAGTGCTGGTTTAGTCAGTGGGCCACCGATTTGTCATCTGCATGCCGGGGGCAATCTCTATCGAGAAATTCCCGAGCAGCAGTGTATCGACCTATTGGAGCAGTCAATTGAAACGGTACGCCTTTATCCACACACTTTAAATGTTCGCCCAACCTTAATTGCTATCCCGCAATCCGATCTGGGTCAACCCGAAGAAATTCTGCCGCGCTTAGTGACCATTCAAAACGCGTATCGTAAGTTGGTGGAGCAAGATGCGGCCAATCAAGTGCTCGGCGCGGTCGATAATTACTATCGCTTGTATCAGCGTGAAGAGTTAGAGCGTTTGGCGCAGCAGCAACAAGCCAATCCACCGCAAAGCGATGATGAGTGGGTGATTCCGTTTGCTCAGCATGCCGATCTTACACAGCTCAAATATCCTGTCGTGTTGGTTCAAGAATACGGTTGGAGTGTGTTTCGCTTAGCGGCCAGTGTCGATCTGACTCTCGAAGCCTTACCCAATTGCCAAGTGATGTTGCGCACTGAACTGGTGGATGCCACGTTTCAAGACCACCAGTGGCGATTGACTTATCTTGATGCGCAAGGGGAGCGCCATACTCAAACTGTGGATTATCTGGTCAATGCTTGTGGCTTTGAGACAGGACGGGTGGACGATATGGCTCGCCACCACAGACAACGTTTGGTGGAGTTTAAAGCGGCGTATGTCACTCACTGGCCTGCATGTCATCAGTGGTGGCCAGAAGTGATTTTCCATGGCCCACGTGGTAGCGAAGATGGCATGGCGCAGCTTACCCCTTATGCCGATGGCACGTTCCAACTGCATGGCATGACGGAATCCATCACCTTGTTTGCGGATGGTTTGGTCGCCTCGACTCCGACATCCGCGCAGCCACAGCTGCCTTTGTATCTGCAACACAAGATTGAGCGTGGCTGGCCGATGTCGGCACAAAAAGATCGCACTGTGCGTGCGATACAGCATATGAGCCGCTTTGTGCCCAGTTTTGATAATGCGGAGTTTGCGGGCACACCGCTATTTGGTGCGCAGCAGATCCCCGGTGACGATGTGACACTGCGTGCGGCGGACGTCAGTTTTGAAGCCAATCAGTACGCGAGACTCGAAGTGGTCAAAGGTTCATCGGCGCTGAGAGCCGCTCGCCAATTGGTTGCGGTTTGGCAACTCAAGCCAGATGCTGGTGAGTTATCGATTGAGGCTGAGCATCCATGCAGTATGGCCTTCACTGCGCAGCAGGTGGAGCAGCAGGCGATACGCTTATGCCACGCGCGTGGTTATCCCGCCGCGTTAGCCAAGGTGTATGGGCTTTAAAGTCTCAATAACGGAAGTTTCAAAAAACGGAAAGGATCAGTAACCGAAAAATCGTGCCCACTGACACCATACCGCTTGAAGCCCAGCGAGATCGCCAGCGACAAACTGTACTGAATGTCCCGGCTTGGCTTGCGCTAAACGGGGCAGATCGATTCTCGCCACACAACCTAGCTTGGGATACCCGCCAATCGTCTGCCGATCATTGAGCAAAATGATTGGCTGACCATTCGGCGGAACTTGAATCGCCCCCAAGGCAATCCCCTCAGAGAGAATGGCTTGATCCGGTGGCGATATGGTTTCACCTTGCAAGCAATAGCCCATGCGATCGCTGTTTGGGGTCACGATAAACTCGCTGCGGTAGAAGCTTTCCATCGCGGATGGTGAAAACGCTTGATATTGGTAACTCTCAATCACGCGCAGTCGCAGAGGTAAGTTGTAATCAGGTCGAAAACGAAACGTCATCTGCACCGGTTTCTGGGCAATCTGCTGCGCGGAAAATGCTAAGTCATCACCCGTTTGCAGCGCCAGCCCTTGCGACGTCAGTCCCCCTAAGCCTTGCCGAACATGGGTAGATACAGAGCCCAGTTGTGGGGAGACCGTAAACCCTCCTTGAACCGCAAGATAGGCGCGTAGCCCGTTGCGTGGTAAACCAAAGCGCAGCGTTTGTCCTTGCTTGGCATAAAATCGGCTCCAACTGGCGATGGGGTGACCGTCTAGCGTGGCATTGAGATCGCCACCGGCAATCGCCAATTGCGCGTCGCTGCGTAAAAGAAATTCCGCTGGACCGAGCGTGATTTCTAAGGTGGCGCAATTGACGGGATTGACGAGTAAATGGTTAGCCCAACTGTAGGCGTATTCATCGATAGGGCCGGAAGGGGTGATCCCGAAATGACTGAACCCATAGCGACCCAAGTCGTGAAGTAGCGTGAGAGGCCCCGCTTTGAGCACGTGCAGCTTACCTAGCATGTTCCTTCCTTATGGAAAATATTCCCTGCTTATTCCTCTGTTACCTGAGGCAGCTCCGGTGTTGGCCATCTTAAGCTCTGTGGATTGAGTGCGGCTCAATCACACCGCCCAACTGAATAAACTCATCACGTCGAATCGAGCGAAATCGTACTTGAGTGCCAATCTGCCACGGTGACATCGGTTCTTGTTGCGGGTCAAACAAGGTTTGCGGACAGTTACCGATAATGTTCCAGCCGCCCGGAGAGGCGTTGGGATAAATGGCCGTTTGTTGCTCGGCAATCCCTACGCTGCCTTTGGGGAGCATTAGGCGCGGGGTAGCACGTCTGGGGCGGCGCAGCGGCTCGGCGACTTGAGTCATAAAGGCAAATCCGGGAGCAAAGCCAATCGCCGCCACCGTGTAAGTCACAGAGGTATGCAACTGAATCACTTCTGCTAATGCAAGCCCTTGTTCCTGATAGCGAATGAGGTCAAGTCCCACATCAGGATGGTAGTACACGGGGAGCTCAATGAGATTGGCGTTCGCGTGGTTGGCCTGTCGCGGTTGATTAAGCAGTAAAGTCAACTGCGCCACCAACTCCTTTTGTGTTAAACGGTAGGGTAAATAATCAATCAGCAAGGTGGTGTAAGAAGGAGTGACGTTCATCAGTCCATAGGCCAAACTCTGCATGATGTCATGCGCACATTGGCCAATATGCATCGCTAAGGTTGCATCAGCCGGATGCAGAAAGCGCACCAGTATGCTGCCTTCTGCAATCGGCTCAATTTCAAACGGGATGGACATGGCCTACTCATCCAACGCAGCACGAATTCTGGCGATGAGCGACACGGCGTTTGGGTTATCGCCGTGCACACATAAAGTATCCGCTTCAATCGGGATGACGAACCCATCAGAACTGGTGACTTTGCCGTAACGGGCGATTTGTCGCACTTGGTTGAGAATGGCTTCTTCGCTACTGAGTACCGCATTGGGTTGTGAACGCGGTGTCAGCTTGCCATTGGCGAGATAGGTACGGTCGGCAAAAGCTTCAAACAGCAGGGGTACATCAAAACGGTCCGCAATATCGAGATAGTCTTGATTGTTGGCAGAAGCGAGCACCATCAAAGGCAGGTTAAAACAGGAAACGGCATCGACCATCGCACGAAAGATGCTCGGGTCGCTCATCATGTCGTTATACAGCGCGCCATGAGGCTTCACATAGCTCAATTGGCCATTTTTACTTTCACACAGCGCCTTCAGTGCGCCGACTTGGTAAAGAATGATTTCACTCACTTCTTGCTCATTCATCGCCAACGAGCGGCGCCCAAATCCTTGCAAATCTGGGTAGCTAGGATGGGCACCTATCATCACTTCATGCTCAAGCGCTAAATCTATCGTACGGCTCATAACATGAGGATCGGACGCGTGAAAGCCACAAGCGATATTGGCCATATCAATCCAAGGCATCACTTCTTCATCGGCCCCCATAGTCCAGACGCCGAAGCTTTCGCCCATATCGCAATTGAGTTGGATTGTCCGTTTGCTCACTGATGTACATCCTTCTGTAAACTCTGCCCGCTAAAGTAGCGAAAAAGAGTGATTTCGTCAGCCGAATTCGCTTTCTCATTGAGAAATTTGCGTGTTTACAGAGCATCCCACATCATCAGGAATCTCATCGGTTGCTTTTGTATTAACCATGAAAAGCGGAAATAGCTAAAAATGAAACGTCGTTTCTAAGAACTTAAGTGTGGATCTCAGATTTAACATGATGTCTTCAGGTATAGTGCAACCTATTTTTAAAATCCAGAGGCATCAATGCTTTGGCGATCGCTGAAAAGCCGTTACAATCGCCGAAAACATGAAGGAGGCTAGGTATGAAAGTATTGGTTACAGGTGGCATGGGTTACATTGGCAGTCACACCTGTATTCAGATGATCCAAGCGGGAATGACCCCAGTGATCCTCGATAATTTGTACAACAGTAAAGCAACGGTCCTTGATCGTATTGAAAAAGTGATTGGCATTCGCCCTCAGTTTGTTCAAGGTGACATCCGTGATAAAGCTTTGCTGGTTGATCTCATGCAGCAGCATAACATTGAGGCGGTTGTGCATTTTGCGGGCCTCAAAGCGGTGGGTGAGTCCGTACAAAAACCGCTCGAATATTATGATAACAACGTGAATGGCACCTTAGTTTTGGTGGCGGCGATGCGTGAAGCGGGCGTGAAATCGCTGGTGTTCAGCTCATCTGCAACGGTATATGGCGATCCTGCGTCTGTGCCGATCACCGAATCTTTCCCAACCAGCGCGACCAACCCATACGGGCGCAGCAAGTTGATGGTGGAAGAGTGCTTGACCGATTTCCAAAAAGCTAACCCAGACTGGAGTATTACGCTACTGCGCTACTTTAACCCGGTTGGCTCTCATCCCTCTGGCGAGTTGGGTGAAGATCCACAAGGCATCCCTAATAACTTGATGCCGTTTGTGTCTCAGGTTGCGGTAGGGCGCCGCGAGTATCTTTCCGTGTTTGGTAGCGATTATCCGACCAAAGATGGCACAGGGGTGCGTGACTACATCCATGTGATGGATCTGGCGGACGGTCATATTGCCGCGCTGCAAAAAGTCGGCACTCGTGCGGGTCTGCATATCTACAACCTAGGCACAGGGAATGGCTACAGCGTGCTTGAAATGGTGAAAGCGTTTGAAGCGGCTTCGGGTTGCGCTGTTCCTTATAAACTGGTGGAACGTCGTCCGGGGGATATCGCGGAGTGCTGGGCTGACCCGACAAAAGCTGCGCAAGATCTCGGCTGGAGAGCAACCCGCACCTTAGATGAAATGACGCAAGATACTTGGCGCTGGCAGTCGAATAATCCGCAAGGCTACCCAGAAGCTTAAACAGTCATTAGTGACTGTTGCTATTGAATACAAACGCCCATCAATCATGATGGGCGTTTGCTTATGCGCATCGCTGAGTTGAAACCTAAATTAGGTGCGGTAGCGCGCGAGGATCTCTCCTAAATTGCGTGTCGCTTGAGTAATTTCACTGACACCTTGCGATGTCTGCTCTGCAACACGGCGCAGCGTGTTGGACTGGCTGCGAATATCACTTAGTTCGGATGAAATATCGCTGGCAACCGAGCTCTGTTCGCTGGCTGAAGTGGAAATTTGCACACTGAGATCATTGATAAGCTGCGCCGAATGCGCGATGGCTTGTACATCGTTACCTACTTCACTGACCAATTGGCTGCTGGTGTGTGCTTGGCTCACCGTCTGCTCGGTAAGTTTGGCGATGTTTTGGCTTTCCACCTGTAGCTTTTCAATCATGGCTTGAATTTCCACTGTGGCCGATTGAGTGCGACTGGCCAAAGTGCGGACTTCATCGGCAACCACCGCAAAACCTCGACCTTGTTCACCGGCGCGAGCTGCTTCAATGGCGGCATTGAGTGCCAAAAGATTGGTTTGCTCTGAAATGGCATTGATGGTGGTGATCACCGCATTAATCTGCGTTGCATTGGTGTTGAGGGTTTCGACTGAGGATGACGCTTGGGCGATGTAACGTGAGAGCTGTTCAATATCTTGAATCGCTTTTCTTACTCGCTGCTGGCTGCGTTCAACCTGCTTGGTGTCTTGTTCCGTTTGTTCGGTGGCACGCTGTGAGGTCGTCGAAACTTCGGCTGCTGAAGCCGTCATCTCTTCCATCGCGGTGGCCACCGAATCGAGCGAACTGTATTGATTCTGAATCTGTACTTCCGATTCTTTCACTTCGTGAGCAAAAGTCATTGCGGTGTCACGTAGTGTGGCGCTGTTTTGTTTTACGGCCACAATCAGTTCTGCAAGTGTATCCATGGCTTTATCGAGCGCACAACCAATCGTACCGAACTCATCACGTCCGGGATGGAAACCGAGTCGTGACGTAAGATCGCCTTCAGCGATTTTTTGGGTGGTGGTGTAAAGCACTCACAAGGCACCACCAATAAAGGTCGCGACCCAGTAAGTGAAAATGGCAAAAGGAATGGCCCACAAATAGGTGAGTAAAAAGCTGCGCAGGGCTTGCTCGCGAGCCGGCTGCTCATACTGTTTCATTGATTCCGTATAGGCATAGGCCTGACCGTTTGCGCTGGTGGCACTGGCTGTGACGACACCTTGTGAATAGATCGTGTCGCTTACGCGATTTTGCACTTTCAGTACGGAAAGTTGGCTAGGGTCGGGATGGTTGAGTAGCCCTTGTAATTTGTATTCCACTGCCAATTGAGACTGCTGCTCAATGCTGGCAAGAGTGTGCCAATAGCGCATACCTGCAATTGTGGTGATTGCGCTTAAAAACAGTAAAAAGATCACCCACATTTTGTCGTTAATCGACATGCGAATGAACACTCGGTCAATCGTCCTGAATTGAATTTCTCTCATGATGGCTCCTGCATAGCAAAAATAGCTGGCACAAGTTAATCATATTCAAGTGACAAAAGTGAGATTCATGTTCAATAAAAATGAAAGAATAAGAGAGGGTTATTTCAATAATGAGATTTGCATCAAGAAGTCGAGTTGCATAAAAATAGGGCGAATAGAAGCCTATTCGCCCTTAAAATCTGCTTTTATCTTTAAACGCTACCTAAGTCATAAGGGGAGCGTTAGGGTTAACCGAGAGCGGGGAGTATGCCTAACGTAATCAATAGCTGTGCGCCGATGATGAGCAGCCCGACCAAACCTGTCACAAGCAGGGCCCCCTTGCCCCCTGTAACTTGATAGTGTTGCTCGGTGGCTTGTTGGCGCACTTTGATCACCATCACCAGAGGTAAAAAGATGGCCAGAATGGCGAGCGCAATCGCGGCATAGCCCAGCGCCATAATGAAGCCTTGCGGGTAGAACAGTGCAAAAATCAGTGGTGGTAAGAAAGTGACGACAGACGCTAATGGGCGGTTCATTTTACCTTGTTGGTTACGTAGAGAATCCCCCATAAATTCAAACAAACCTAGACTAACACCCAAAAACGAGGTGAGTAGAGCAAGGTCAGCGAAAACACCGATGATGTTGCCAAGATTCGATTGGTGCACCGTGGTCGAGAGTACACCGATGAGCGCCGTGAGCCCCATATTGTCGAGTAGGGCAGATTGACTTACTACCCCAAGAGTGACCAACTGCCAGAAAATGTAAATCACTAGCGGAATCGCAGAGCCGATCAAAATCGCTTTGCGCAGCGCAGGGGTATCACCATCCAAGTAATTCACAATCGCAGGAATACTGCCGTGGAAACCAAAGGAAGTAAAAATGACGGGAATGGCCGCGACAATCAAGCCCTGCTGAATCGGCATACTCAGTAAGTAAGACTGCGAAACGTTGGGCGCCAGGAAAAACAGTACCGCTACCATAGCGATCATCTTTCCGGCAAATAATACGCGATTGACGCGATCCACTGTGCCTGTTCCAACGGTGACGACCAAAGCGACAATCAAGGTAAACAGCAAAGTACCGCTCGAACTTTCAACGTTCACGCCGGTGAAATCGGTAATTCGTTGGGTAAATTGTGCGCCGCCGCCAGCAATGTAGGCCGCACACAGCGAGTAAAACAAAAATAACATAGCGAACGTCGCTACCCATTTACCTTTATCGCCTAAAATCTGTTTGGCGAGAGTATGCAAAGTTGCCTCTTTATCCGCGTACTGGTGGATTTCTACCATCAGCAATGCAGTAAATGCCATCAGCATCCACAAGCCGAGCATAATCATCAATGAGGTTGAGAAGCCAATACCGGCGGAAGCTAGAGGCAGAGCTAGCATTCCTGCACCAATCGTGGTGCCCGCGATAATCAAAGTACTGCCTAAAAGCTTTGATTGCGTCATATGTAAACTCTTTTATACGTTATTAGATGTTGCGCTTAGTGGTTTGTGCGAAATTTGACCGATTAATAATCTCATTTCGCTAATTTTTGGCTATTCTGTAGAAGCTTTCGATTTGCGTCAATTTGTTTGTAAAAGTTTAAATCCGAAACTGTAATTAATAATTTACACTTTGTGTGACTGAGGTTTTTACCACAAAGAAACCTTGGTACTTACTACAAGCTGTGGTAAACCTTATTGGCGTTTCTGGAAGCGGTTACGATGAACATCTCACCAGAAACCGTTATCCCCATTCAACGTGAAGCTGAACCTTCAAGTCGAAAGGGTATAAAAGGATGAAATAAGTATGAATTAAGGAGGTCAACAATGAGTGACCACAATCACAATGATGAATGTCTAGAGCTGCTTGATGCGATGGAGATTGGTTTTACGCTCAGCGATTACCAAGCCAAAGAACACGCTGAATCTGACGTTTCACCAGCATAAATTCCCCCCCACGCTTTTCGCGACGTTTAGAGAAAGCCAAACGCCGTTCACTTTGATACAATCCGCGCCCCAAAAGCTATTAGGTACGCGACATGTCAGAACTCTCCATCACTTTTTCGCAATTAGGCTTGGATTCTCGTCTGCTGAATACATTGAGCGAGCTTGGGATCGTCAATCCCACTCCAATCCAACAGCAAGCTATTCCTCATGTATTGCAAGGAAAAGATGTACTGGCAGGGGCGCAAACCGGAACCGGTAAAACGGCGGCATTTGGTTTACCTTTGATCCAACGCTTTATTGAGCAGCCTTGGCAGCGTGAAGCAAACAGCAAAGAGATCCGAGCATTAGTGCTTGTGCCAACGCGTGAGTTAGCTCAGCAAGTATTGGATAGCCTACAAGCCTACGCGAAAGGAACGGAGCTTAAGATCGTAGCCGTTTATGGCGGCACGAGCATGAAGGTGCAACTCAATCATTTGCGTGGCGGTGTGGATATTTTGATTGCGACGCCGGGGCGCTTGCTCGATCACGCCCATGTGAAATCACTGTTTTTGGGCAAAGTTGAAGTGTTGGTACTCGATGAAGCGGATCGAATGCTGGATATGGGCTTTATGCCAGATTTGCAGCGCGTGCTGCGCCGTTTATCGCCACTGCGTCAAACGCTGTTTTTCTCTGCAACGTTTGATAGCAAAATCAAAGCGGTCGCGTATCGCATCATGCGTGATCCTATCGAAGTGCAGGTGACGCCATCCAATTCCACGGCAGAAACCGTGCAGCAGATGGTGTATCCAGTGGATAAAAAGCGCAAGCGTGAACTGCTCTCTTATCTGATTGGCTCGAAAAATTGGCAGCAAGTGTTGGTGTTTACCAAAACCCGTCAAGGCAGTGATGCACTGGCGGAAGAACTCAAGTTGGATGGCATAAAAGCGGTGTCGATTAATGGCGATAAAAGCCAAGGCGCTCGCCAAAAGGCTTTGGATGATTTTAAAGCAGGTAAAGTGCGTGCTTTGATTGCCACCGATGTGGCCGCGCGTGGGTTAGACATTGCCCAGCTTGAGCAAGTGGTCAACTACGATATGCCATTTAAAGCGGAAGACTATGTACATCGTATTGGGCGTACGGGGCGCGCAGGTTTAGCAGGGTTGGCGGTCTCTTTGCTGTCGCATGATGAACAGCCACAACTTGAAGCGATTGAGCGTTTACTCAATACACGCCTGCCGCAAGAGTGGTTGAAAGGTTTTGAGCCTAGCCCTGTGGTGCATGAGGAGAATTCACCGCGTCGCTCGGTTGGTCGTTCGTCAGAAAAACGCAAACTAAAAGCACAGCTGAAAATCCATGCGCAGCGCGGTAAAAAAGCGCGTTAAGTAGGGTCAATAAGTAGCACCCATCGATATCCCGTTTGCTATCCCCAATCACAGCACATCGCAAATAGTGCATCGGAGGGGATAGCTCACATCGCCTATTACTCTTCCGTCTCTTTATAGACATCTCGCCAGTCGCAACTGAGGGTATACACCAGCTCATCCACCGAGTTGGGCTGCATAATGTAAGGCTTGGCGATATGAAACTTCTCAACCATCAATGCGTTAAACAACTGCCAATGTTTGAGTAAACAGGCGGAAACATCGTCAATTTCCGGGGCCCAAGTTGCACGCATAAAAGGCGTCAAACTGGCGGCGCTGTGAGTGTACATGATCATCTGCCATTTGATTTCCCACAAATGGATCGGAGATTGGGGATACTGACAGTTGTAGTCGTCCGCCAAGGATTCAACCAAGCGTTCAATCTCTCCAGAAGTATCGAGGAAATAATCGAATAATTTATCTTCTTGGCGTACGGCATCCGCAATCAATTGGATTGGCTGTTTAATGATTAAGCCATGTGCCAACAAGCGCATGATGAAAGAGTACAGCTTTACGTTGACGGGAGTTTCTGCCGGCATGGCTTGGAGCACCGTCTGCATGTAACGAATCATATAATCATGCAGGCCATCACTGATGCTGTGCCAGATCTTTTCTTTACTGCCGAAATGATGGCGGATCAAGCTGTGTGAGACGCCGGCCTTTTCACTGATATGGCGCAGAGAAACGCGTGAATAACCGAGCTCGCAGAACAGCTCTGCCGCTATGGTGATAATGTGATAACGCGTTTTTTGGGCATCTTGCGCACTACGCCGCCCCTGTTTTTTTTCAATCATGTCAACCTAATGTATAACGGTCACTGAGACGTCCCGATTTTTACCAGATCTGCGCCGATTTTTCATGGCTCTTGTGCTTAAAAGTGGAATTTTTGGGAAAAACTCATTGGGATGAGGCATAAAAAGCAGCAATGTCGCGCAAATCTTGATCATTTAAACGTTGCAACTGAGCTCTCATCATCTCCGCCATTGGGCCTGTGCGCTCGCCTAGTTGATAAGCCTTCATCGCGCTATACAGGTATTCTGCGCTTTGCCCATCAAGGTTAGGATAGCTGACCTGAGTAGCTTTGCCGTCGGTGCCGTGGCAAAACACACAACTTGGTGCTTTTTGTTTACCGAGTACCGGATCGCCACTGGCGAAGAGCGGAGTCGAAACAAGGGTTAAGCAAAGCAGAGAGCACACAACGCGCATCAATAAACTCCAAACAAGAGGGTGTAAATCAGTGCGCGGAGTATAAAGCTTCCCCTAAGGGGAAGCTCAAGAGAGCGCGAGCGAGAATGAAGAGAGTTTACGAGCCTGTTGGCATTCTCAACCTCACTCAAGCCAGTAAGGTGCGCAGTTTGGCGAGTAGGGTATCAATATCCTGACGTGTAATGTCTTTATGTGTCACGAAGCGCACTGGATTACCCGCGGTGATGATAATGCCTTCTTGGCGAAGTTGCTGGGCGATGGACTGGATATCGACTGTCGCGTCCAATTTAGCAAACACAATATTGGTCTGTACCCATTCGGTATTAACCGAAAACCCCGGTAAAGCATTCAGCCCCAAAGCCAGATGACGAGCATTATCATGATCGGTCTTGAGCTGCGTGACTTGCTCGGTGAGCGCCAATTTCCCCGCTGCGGCTAAAATGCCCGCTTGGCGCATACCGCCACCGACCATTTTTCGCCAGCGTCTCGCTTTGGCAATAAAGTCCTTGGAACCGAGCAGTAACGAACCGACTGGCGCGGCTAAGCCTTTGGATAGACACACGGTGATCGAATCAAAATACTGCGCGATCTCTTTGACATCCACATCCAGTGCGACCGCCGCGTTGTAGACCCGAGCCCCATCAAGGTGCAGTTGCAAACCATGTTGATCAACAAACTCGCGCGCCTTCGCCAAATAACTGAGTGGAAGCACTTTACCATTGATGGTGTTTTCCAAGCTGAGCAGTTTGGTGCGGGCAAAATGCGCATCATCCGGTTTGATCGCGGCTTTGAGTTTGGCGAAATCGAGTGTGCCATCCGGTTCATTGTCAATCGGTTGTGGCTGGATAGAGCCAAGTACGGCGGCTCCGCCAGCTTCATAACGATAGTTATGGGCTTGCTGGCCACACAAATATTCGTCGCCGCGCTCGCAATGAGCGAGTAAACCTAACAAATTGGCTTGAGTGCCTGAGGTGGTAAACAGCGCTGCTTCAAAGCCATGGCGCTCGGCCGCCCACTGTTCTAACTCGTTGACGGTGGGATCATCGCCATACACATCGTCACCCACAGGGGCTTGTGCCATCGCTTGACGCATCGCGTCGGTCGGTTGGGTAACGGTATCCGATCGAAAGTCCATCTTTTCTCCTACAAATATCCGCAAAGTTTGGCTTTACTTAAACAAGCAATGGTTTTGGAATCGGTGATTTCGCCGAAAACAATTTTACGTTCTAATTCTTGTGGGGTAAGAAAGAGGACTTCAATCACTTCGTCCTCATCGCAAGAATAGCGCGCCGTTTTGCTTAGGTTTTTTGCGACAAACAGATGTTGAATTTCATCGCAGAAACCCGCGAGCGGCGTGACTTGACCGAGTTCGATAAATTGCTGAGCGCTAAAGCCGGTTTCTTCCTCTAATTCGCGCTGCGCACAGGAAAGAGGCGGTTCCCCCTCTTCTATAGTGCCAGCAGGAAGTTCGAGTAACCATTTTTTGAGCGAGGGGCGAAATTGGCGTATCAGTACAATCTCGCCTTGGTCAGTCAGTGGCAAAATCACTGCCGCACCGGGGTGTGAAATCGTGGTATGTGTGACCGAGTGGCCATTCGGAAGCAAAACCTCCTCCTCGACCAGTGCGATGTTTTTCCATTGATGGATGATTTTGCTCATGGAGTGTGTCTTGTCAAAATAAAGCGGTGATCAGGGAGTCACCTTACCTTAGGTTCAGTGGCATCCCCAAGAATAAATTGTACTTTTTGCGTCGTGTCTGTGGAAATGGCGAGAAGTTGAGCCGCTAAATGTGCAATCAATGATTACCAATTGTTTCAAGGAAATGAGATCTGTTATAAGGATGCGCAAAACAAAAAATAGACTTTGTAACAAATCGACAACAATTGTATAAAGCGATTGTTTATTGAAACTATTGTTTATAGAGCCATTGTTTATAGAAACAGTGCTTATTGAAAACGTGTTACCCAATTTGGGCTTTGTCTGAGGAATCAAGAGATGCTGCAACCCACCCACAGCTCACATGCGCGCAAAGCGCTGCTTTCAGAGCGAATCAATAAGCTGGCCAAGGCGCTCTCTGATGGCGTGTATGAGCGTGAAAATACCATCAAGCTCTGTTTATTGACCGCATTGGCTGGTGAAAGTGTGTTTTTGCTCGGCCCACCGGGGATCGCCAAAAGCCTCATCGCTAAGCGTTTGATTCAAGCATTTGATAACAGCAGTTATTTTGAATACCTGATGACCCGCTTTTCAACCCCCGAAGAGGTGTTTGGGCCGCTGAGTATTCAAGAATTGAAAGACAATGGTCGTTATGTGCGCCTCACCCAAGGTTATTTGCCTACCGCACAGGTCGTGTTCTTGGATGAAATCTGGAAGGCGGGACCTGCCATCCTCAACACCTTACTGACGGTTGTCAACGAGAAAACCTTCAAAAATGGCAGCGATATTGAGCGCGTACCGATGCGTCTCTTGGTGACGGCCTCCAATGAACTCCCAGATGAAGACAGCGGCCTCGAAGCACTCTATGACCGTATGTTGGTACGAATTTTTGTAAATCGAATTCAAAACAAACAAAATTTCAAATCCATGCTTACCGTTGGTACAGCGCAAGAAGCGCAAATTCCAGCAGGGCTGGCGATCACCGATGAAGAGTATCACCAATGGCAGCATCAACTGGATAAGCTTGAACTCAGTGATGACGTTTTCGAAAAGCTCTACCAGTTGAAAACCATGGTTGAAGAGCGCTCAAAAGAGAGTGCGGGTTCAGATTTAGAGATGTATGTGTCTGACCGCCGTTGGAAAAAAGCGGCCAAACTTTTGAAAGCCAGTGCATTTTTTAATGGCCGTGATGAGATTAACCCGTTAGATCTACTGCTGCTGCAAAACTGCTTGTGGAATACCCCAGAATCGCATGATGTGGTGCATGAGGTGATCCGCGAATTTGCGCTGCGTTACGCCTTTGACCAAGCAGAAGTGGAGCAACAGCTCGATGTATGTCGACTTGAACTTGCCCAAATTCAAGAAGAGTTAGAGTCTGAGTTTGCCATGGTGCTGTCACTGGAAACCACCAATGGCTTAATCAAAAAACAAGTTCATCATCAATATGACCTGTCTGATGCCAAAATTTACAAAGTGGGCATGACGCCTGATTTGATTAAACTGGTGTTATTGCAGAGCAATATGTCCGTTTCTGAAGGTGAGAAAGGCGATAGCCGTTGGATTTACGTACAAAAAAGTGAATTAGAGCGCGTGATTAAAGAAGGGCACGGCGAAGCCTATGGCTATGTGAACCAAAACACCAATCTATGTCGCTTACGCTTTGATCTCGATGCCAGTAACAATCTGGTGATTAAAGATATTGCCAACCGCTCCGTGCTTCTGGCGATGGTCACCAAACAAGGTTTAGATGAGTCGCTGTATCAGAATTGGCTGACGAAAGCGGATCAAGCCATGGCGCAGCTCACTCATGCGGAACACCATTTACGTAAAGTGCGCCTCAAATTTCACGATGCGCTGCCGCACAGTTTCATCGACCCTGAATTGCCGACGGCAATGCAAGCGACCTTGCATGAGCTGCAGCAGCAGTTGGATGCCACTCAAGTTGAATGCGAGCGTAACGTAATGCGCATCCGTAACCTCAACCAATTTTTTGAATAGGGGTCAGTATGTTAGGGGCGGATGCGTTAAATCTGGTTGTTGCCATAGCAGAATCTGGCTTGATTGATACCGCCGTCAATGACTTGGTTGCGCGCTCCCAAGTGATGATGATGGCGGAAAACCGTGGTGTGGGCACGTCAGTGAAAAATCATCTGATCAAGTGGCGCGCCAGCGTTCGTCGTCGAATGACAAAAGTGTGTGAAACCGAACGTTTCCAACGTGAGTTAGCCCTCTACCAAGAAGTGATTCACTGGGATGAAGAGACGTTTTTTACGCAAGTTCCAGACGTGGTGAAGAAACTGGAATGGGACTCCGCATTCTATTTAGAAGCGCGCCGCTTGCTCGAAAAAGAGAAGCTGCATCATAACCCCATGTTCCCTCATTTCTTTTGTGATCAGTGGTATAAATCACTGTCTGATGCGATTCGCCAAGCGCAGGTGATCGAACTTAAAGCCAACAAAGAGCGTATGTTGGCTGATCTCTATCAGCGTATGGAAACCATGCGCAATATGGATAAGGTCACTGAAGCGGGGGATGAAGCGATCGTCGGCCGACTTTGGGATATGGCGGCGGCGAAATTGAGCCGCAATGACCTCACGGTCATGAAGCGTTACGCTGAGTTTCTCAAAAAACACAAAGGCATGCAGGACATCGCCGAGCAGCTCGGGCGAATGGCTGGACAGGTTGACGATCCAGACCTAAATCGTGCGCCCGCTGAAGAGATGCAAATGGTCGAAGAGCGTTCAGATGAAGCGACCGATGACATTGTGGGTATCCACGAAAGTGACGATTTGAATAAGCTACTGCCCAACGAAACCATGTTTTTAGCTTATCCAGAGCTGGAAGTGGTGTTTTATAAGCACTTGGTCGATAAACGGTTAATGAACTATCGAATGCAGGGGAAATCACGCACTCTGCGTAAGGTGCGTGCCCATCGTCCTGACAACAAACAGGTTGATATCGAAAAAGGGCCGTTCATTCTCTGTATTGATGCCTCAGGATCCATGAGTGGTTTTCCCGAGCAGTGTGCCAAAGCCATGGCTTACGCGCTGATGCAAATTGCGTTGGCAGAAGATCGTGATTGTTATGTGATGCTGTTTTCTTCCGAATTCATCACCTACGAATTGACTCGCCAAGATGGGCTGCGCGAAGCGAGTGATTTCTTAAGTTATTCGTTTCATGGCGGTACAGATTTTGAGCCCGTGATCCTCAAATCGATTGAACTCATGAGCAGTGATAAGTATCGCAATGGCGATTTGGTTGTGATGTCGGATTTCATTGCACCCAAACAAAGTGACGAACTGCTGGCGCAAGTGGCGGAACTTAAAACGCGCAAAAACCGTTTTCATGCCATCAGCTTATCAAAATACGGCAACCCGCAGTTGATGAGTATGTTTGATCACTGCTGGAGCTATCATCCGAGCTTGGTTGGGCGGCTAATGAAGAAGTGGTAACTTGAATGCTTCATACCCAACGACGGGAAGTGGCAGGTCGTCAACGCCACTGCAGCTTCAAGTCAGAAGGGGATAGGTTGGTTTGCTTGCGACGGTCAGTTGAGCAGATTGCGCTAAATCTCAGCAAACGATCCGGCATTTCCTTTTTTTGTTTGACTCAGGTCGCATAATCCGTAAAGTACGCAGCGCAAGCAACGAAGCAAATCCTTCGTTTGACTTCAGAGGCGCGTTGGCAGAGTGGCCATGCAGCGGATTGCAAATCCGTGAACCTCGGTTCGACTCCGGGACGCGCCTCCATTTCTTTTGAAGTCATCGCTTAAGCCAGCCAAGTGCTGGTTTTTTTGTGTCTGCGTTTCTTCAATCGAGTCCCCACTCTATATTCCATTTATATCTCATCGCTCCCTACTGAGTATTTCCGGTTTACTTATCACGCTTTATGCATTTGGTTGTGGTTTAACCAGTCGTTTTTGCTATTCTTATGACGTTTTTTTATACAAACAGTCTGTGGTTTTGGTTTTTATACATTTTTATTGCATAAAAATACGTTCGTAGTAGTATGAACGCCAGATGATAATTAATGCAGTATGTCAGCATGAGTATTCGAGTTAACGGAATTAACAAGTCTTATGGCACCACTCAGGTGCTGCACGACATCCACTTTGAATGTGCGAGTGGTGAAACTTTAGTGCTACTTGGGCCAAGCGGTGCGGGTAAAAGCTCACTGCTGCGTGTGCTCAATCTTCTTGAAACGGCCGATAATGGCCAACTGCATATCGCCAATCAATCGTTTGATTTCTCAACGCATCCGACCGAGCAGCAAGGCTTAGCGCTACGTCGCAAAGTGGGCATGGTGTTTCAGCAATACCATCTATGGCCGCATATGACTGTGCTGGAAAATCTGGTGGAAGCCCCCGTGAAAGTCGCAGGTATGGTGAAATCGCAAGCCAAACAGCAAGCCATCGAGATCCTGAAAACGTTGCAACTGGCAGATAAAGCCGATGCGTGGCCGCTACAACTCTCGGGTGGCCAGCAGCAGCGAGTGGCGATTGCGCGTGCACTGATGATGAAGCCGGATGTACTGCTGTTTGATGAGCCGACAGCGGCTCTGGACCCTGAGATCACCAATCAAGTTGTGAAAATTATCAAAGAGTTAAGTGGCACAGGGATCACGCAAGTGGTGGTGACTCATGAAGTCGACTTTGCCAAGAAAATCGCCAGCCATGTGCTCTACCTCGAAAAAGGGCGCATTGTTGAACACGGCACGCACGCCTCCTTTACTCATCCGCAGACTCAGCAGTTTGCCGATTATTTAAAACATTAAGAAGTTACTGATATTAGCCCACAGATTCTGGCCAGTGATGCGCCAGATTTCGCAGAACACATGGAGTATTGCAATGAAAAAGATCCTACTCGCGTCTTTGATTGGTTTGGTTTCTGCTAGCGCAGCTGCGCAACAAGAGATCAAGTTTGTGATGGAAGCGACTTACGCGCCGTTCGAATACATGGATGAGAACAACCAAATCCAAGGTTTTGATGTGGATTTAGCGAATGCGCTGTGTAAGCAACTTGAAGCGAAATGTAGCTTCCACAACCAAGCATTTGACAGCTTGATCCCAGCACTGAAATTCAAACGTTATGATGCAGCCATTTCGGCAATGGACATCACCGAAGCGCGTTTAGAGCAGGTGAATTTCTCCAATCCGTACTACGACAACTCAGCCGCCTTCGTTTCTCTGGCGGGCAAAGTGGCGGATCAAGCCGCGCTGAAAGGCAAACGTGTTGGTGTGCAAAATGGCTCGACTCACCAAAGTTTCCTACTTGAGCAACTGTCGGACGTGGTCGCGGTGCCATACTCAAGCTACCAAGATGCGTTCATCGATATGAAAAATGGCCGTATTGATTCGGTATTCGGTGACACGGCCGTTGTCGCGGAGTGGTTTAAGGGGGATAACAACCTCGCTTACGTTGGTGAGCGTGTCACGAATGCACAGTACTTCGGTAATGGCTTTGGCATCGCCGTCAATAAAGATAACCAAGCGCTGCTTGATCAACTGAACGCCGCGTTGGAAGCCGTGAAAGAAAATGGCGAATACGCCGCGATCTTCAATAAGTACTTCGGAAACTAAGATGGTGCTAACGGGCTACTCTTTATCACTGGTACAAGCAAGCTGGATGACGCTGCAAATTGCGTTGGCTAGCTTGCTGGTCGGTTTACTGCTGGCACTGGTGTTTGCTGGCGGTGAAATGGCAAAACTGAAATTGATCAAATGGCCAACCACCTTGTTGGTTACCGTGATCCGTGGTTTGCCTGAGCTTTTGGTGGTGCTGTTTATCTACTTTGGCTCGACCCAAGTGTTGTTTTTCATCACTGGTGAATTTATTGAGATCAGCCCGTTTATCTCTGGTGTGATTGCGCTCTCGCTGATTTTTGCTTCGTACGCTGCGCAGACGTTGCGCGGCGCACTCAAAGCCGTGGGCAGAGGTCAGCGTGAAGCGGCCAGCGCATTAGGGATTCCTCCTAGCCATGCATTTATTCGTATTGTGCTGCCGCAGGCGGTACGCCACGCGTTGCCCGGTTTAATGAACCAATGGTTGGTTCTACTAAAAGATACGGCATTAGTTTCTTTGATTGGGGTGACGGATCTACTGAAACAAGCGCAGCTCACTTCCGCGGCCACCCATGAAGCCTTTACTTGGTATGCAACGGCGGCGGCGGTGTATCTGGTGATCACATTGATCACGCAGCGCGCCGTAAAAGTCATAGATAACAAGTTTTCGATACAAGGCATGAGCCATAGCCAAGGAGCCAGCGCATGAAAGAGCAACACCTATGGCAACTGCTTGAAGGCTTAGGCACCAGTTTGCAACTGACGGCGGCTTCGCTGCTGGTGGGCTGTATATTGTCACTCTTGATGACCGTAAGCTTAGTGATGCGCACACCCGTCGTGCATTGGTTTAGCCGTGCGGTGATCACCTTGTTTACCGGCACTCCGCTGCTGGTGCAAATTTTCTTGGTGTATTACGGCCCAGGGCAGTTTGAATGGATCCGCGAAAGCGTACTTTGGGTATGGCTCAGCCAACCTTGGTTTTGCGCTATGCTGGCTTTGGCGCTCAACACGGCGGCGTACAGCACGCAACTGTTTAAAGGCGCATTTAACGCCATTCCTAGCGGACAGTGGCAAGCGTGCCGCGCGTTAGGCATGAATAAAATTGCTACGCTACGGGTGTTGCTGCCTTATGCATTACGCAGAGCTGTGCCAGCCTATTCCAACGAAGTGATTCTTGTCTTTAAAGGGACTTCGCTGGCCAGCACGATCACCATTATGGATTTGATGGGCTACGCGCAGCGCATCAACGCCCAAACCTACGATACGTTGACAGTCTTTGGGATTGCTGGGGCATTTTACCTTGCAGTGAACGGCATTCTGACCCTGATCTTCTGCCAAATCGAGAAAAAAGCGTTAGCGTTTGAGGCGTATTGATTTTTAGTGTTGAATGGTTTTTGTGCGTTGTGCACGCCATTTGTACGCGATGGCGTGCTTTTTAATCACTTGATTAAATTGCTGAAATTTTTTATTGACCAGAAATCTCAATCCGTTAAAGTACGCCTCGTTCTCACGGCAAAGCTCGTTAGAACAGATGGTGTCTTCCATCGCAGTATGCGTTGCCCTGGTGGTGAAATCGGTAGACACAAGGGATTTAAAATCCCTCGACTTTCGAGTCGTGCCGGTTCAAGTCCGGCCCGGGGCACCATCATCCTCAAGACACATCACTTAGGCGCGTTGGCAGAGTGGCCATGCAGCGGATTGCAAATCCGTGAACCTCGGTTCGACTCCGGGACGCGCCTCCATTATTTCCTCTCTTGTTGATACAAAACTCTTTCTAGCGTTCATCAAAAAAATCTTTATTGCGTATGTATTTACTCATCAAGTGATAAGAGAACGGCCGAATTAACCAACTGATGATCGAACGCCCTAAACGCTCCCATGTCGGTGTGTTTTCGTAAATTCTGCCGTTGTACAGCCAGAGTAATTTTCCAGCATGCCAGTACAGGAATGGCACGGGTGGCATGAAGGTTACGATGTCCAGATCGCAGCAGATGCGATAGGTTTTATGAGCCAGCCCATAGTATTTCGGAAAGCGCCAATCCCCGATCGCAGGTTGACCAAAAGTGACGACTCGCTTGATCGTGCGTGGATATTTTCGCTCAAAATAGTCCGCAAACACGCAGCCAATCGCGCCGCCGGAAGAGTGTCCGGTGATCGCAATGCGTTTGCCTTGTTCAATCAGCGGCAGTAGGGTTTGTTCCAGTTTTTCAATCACCGTCATGCCAAGCGTATCTTGGTTTCGGCTCGGTTGGCTCTCTTGATGCAGTAAGTGATAAAAGCCGGCATGAATGCGGTATTGCAGCCCTAAATGGCGGCAACTGCGTGTCCAAACCGCGAAGTTGAGTAGCCAGTCGGTGAGGCTGTGTGAGCCTTTAATGACAACAACCACTTCATCGCTCGCTCGGCTCCACAATACTCGGATCATGATTTTGCCAAACTGATTGGTGATCACACGCTGTCCGTTAGGATCAAATCCGTAGCGAGTCTGCTTAAAAATGCGCGGATAAGCGAGGTTGCACAAAACGGCGTAGCGTTCGTATTGGTAGCGTTTGAGTGGTTTCACAATGTCATAGAGTTTGCGGTTTACGATGACTCTATGTGTGGATTATGAAGCTTAGATGAAATGGCATATATCCTTCCTAGTTGGATCTGCAGCGGTGTTGGCTATGTTCGTTCACCCACATAACAGAGTCTGTCTATGCTTATGGGGATTATGAAAGCTCTTCTAACCAAAGGCCAGTCTACGGCTGTGCAAATTTGTCACTCACTTACCGCCTACCTGCAACTACAAGTAGTTTTGGTATAGAAGTACGGGTGAAATCCCTTTGGTTGCGTAAAAGGAGATAACGCACCTTTAACCTCAATCAATTTTCTGCGATGTAGATTTTGTTATGGTGGCGACAGTTATTTTTTGGAGTACAACTTGTGCCACAACCAACATCTTCCATTTTATCTGGTGCTTTGCTTACTGAATTTCGGACTGTGCAAGCGATGATTGCTATTTACTGTCGTGATCATCATCAAAAAACGGGGATGTGTTCTGAATGCTTGGCTTTGATGGAATATGCGGAAACGCGCCTAGATCGTTGTCCTTATGGAGAAGAGAAGCCGACCTGTAACCGTTGCCCAATTCATTGCTACAAACCAGAACAAAAAGCGATGATGAGAGAAGTCATGCGTTATGCTGGGCCAAGGATGTTGTTACCACACCCCATTTTGTCGTTTCGCCATTTATGGCATGAAAGAAAAGCCATCCCAGAAAAACCGAAAGCAGAGGCTTCTAACCGTCATCAACGGTTAAAAGCAATGAAAATGGCAACCAAAGCGCCGTAAAGAAGGTTATTCGCCCGCCACCCATTGGCGTTTGGTTTTGACGCTTTTGATCAGCATATACAAACAAGTTGCGAGTAGGATGGCAAACAAGTAAGCCATCAAGCCGTGGCGATCTTGCATAAACCAATCGGCCAATACCGGACCTACCACCGAGCCTACGCTGTAGCTGAGCAGCATCACTTGGGTTGCGGAAACAATGTAGCTCGCATCCAATTTATCGCAGCCTAAATTAATCGCGATTGGGTAGAGGGCGAAGGTCGCCATGCCTAAAATAAATAGGCTAACGCCCAGTACGAGCAGCGAATCATCAAACACGGTCAGCGTAATGGCTGCCGTGCCAAGTACGCAGAACAGCGCCATCTGCAGAGTGCGACCTAAAAATTTAGACAGCCAAGGCACCAAAGGTTGAACCGCCATGCCGCCCAAAATCACCAGCGCCATTAAGTTACCCAGATCGGTGTGGCTAATGCCACGATTGGCAAGTTCCACCGGCATCAAACCGTAAATTGCTCCTAATGTCAGGCCCGAAACTAAGCAGCCGATCATCGCCGCTTTACTGAGCTTGAAAATCTGACGCAACGAAAGTGAGCTAGCTTGTTGTGTGGAAGGCTGATCCGAATCGACGTACATCAGCACCATGGAAGCAATCAAAAGTAGTGTGGTGATCGCAATAAAAGGCACGGCACCTGCCACACCCAGTTGGCCAATTGCCATTTGTCCGAGTGCAGTACCGCCATAGAGTGACACCATGTAAATGCCAAGACGCTTCGCGCGACCTTGTTCATCGCCATGCAGTAACCAAGATTCCACCACCACAAAAATGCCGGCCACGGCGATACCTGCGACCAAGCGCGCCAAAAGCCAAACACTGGCGTAGGGCAATAGCGGCATAACCACAATCGACAGTTGCAGTAAGCTCAAGCACCATACAAAGGCTTTACGGTGGCCTAAACGATTAACGAAAGGTTCTGCAACCAGCGCGCCCGCTAATAATCCGGCATAAAAAACGCTTGCCAGCCAACTGGCCAAATCAGATTCGAGTTGGTAATGCTGCAGCATTAAGGGCACTAGGCTCATTAAGTAGCCAGCGGCAATTGCATACAGAGTTAAGGCAATAACAGGCACCGCAATGCGGTTTGGTGCAGAAGAATGGATTTCCACAGCAGGCCTCGGGAACAGCAGAAGGAACAGTTGGCGCGAATATGGGACGAATAGTGCGCAGAGTAAAACGAAAAAAAACGTTCTTGACGATAAACTTTGCTTGTTGAGGAGAAGGGCGGGGAAAGTGCGAGTTAAGTTGGCATAATTTTATCGAAAATGCCAACTTAATTGTGAATTGCAAGATGCGATTATTTAGTCAGCGCTTGGTTTAACCATTGATCAAATTGAGATTTTGGCAGTGCGCCATTGATCATGTCGATGCGTTGGCCATTTTTGAACACCATAATGGTGGGAATACTGCGAATTTGAAAATGTGCAGCAAGGTTTTGCTGCGCTTCGGTATCAATTTTCACGCAGCGGATCTGGCCTTTCCGCTCGGTGGCAACATCACTAAAAATCGGTGCGAAGCCGACACAAGGGTTACACCACGGAGCCCAAAAATCGACGACGACAGGTTTGTCGCTTTGCAGCAGCGCGGAAAAATTGGCTTCGGTACCTTCAATTGGCGCGCCATCAAGTAATGCGCTTTGGCATTTTCCACAATTTGGGCTTTCGGTAATCCGCTCTTCTGGCACACGGTTAAGGCTGTGGCAAGATGGGCAGCGGGTATTGAATGTTGACATGACTTCCTCTCTTTATTTTGCGCTTTCGTTACCAGTTTAAGCTCAATGGTTAACCATGGTTCGAAAATCGGCGTATACTTCTGCCCATTGCCGACAATGGCGACGGGCGTTGCTCAATATCTTGGGGCGCTCCGCCAAATTACAATAAGCAGCATAGACGGAATTTTTATGACTCAATGTTATGCCGAAATCACCGGGTGGGGTAAATGTCTGCCACCTGCGACGCTCTCCAATCACGATTTGAGCACCTTTCTTGATACTTCCGATGAGTGGATTCAATCACGTACTGGGATTGAACAGCGTCGGATCAGCCACGTGAATACTTCCGATCTCGCTACCGTTGCCGCTCAGCATGCCATTGCCTGTGCGGGCGTCAGCGTTGAAGAGATAGACCTGATTATTGTGGCAACCTGTTCACCGGATTCGTTAATTCCCAATATTGCTTCAAAAGTGCAGCAAAATTTAGGTATTCCTTCTGCCGCCGCCTTTGATCTCAACGCCGCCTGTACCGGTTTCCTCTATGGCTTAGAAACCGCGACACGCTTGATGCAAGCGAGCCATTATCGCCATGCTTTGGTGATTGGTGCTGAGCGCCTCTCTTTCTATCTGGACTGGACGAAGCGTGACACCGCCGTGCTGTTTGGAGATGGCGCAGGTGCTGTGGTATTGAGCAAGACCGAACAGAAAGTGGGCTTGCAAGATGCGCAAATTGGCTGTGATGCCCAAGGACGAGATATTTTAGCGGTACCTAAGTTTGGAACCGCGATGGATCGTTTTGATGCAGACAATGGTTACTGGGCGTTTGATTTCGTGGGTAAAGAGATCTTTAAACGCGCGGTGCGTGGCATGGGGGCTGCGGCGCAGCAAGTGTTGGCGCGTAGCGGCTTATCGACCGAAGAAATCGATGTGGTCATCCCGCATCAAGCCAATATCCGCATTATTCAAACCCTGTGTGATTTGGCGGGCATCGCGCAAGACAAAGCCTTTGTGAATATTCATCGCTACGGTAATACCTCCGCGGCTACGGTGCCGATTGCCCTGTGCGAAGCGTTAGAGCAAGGCAAAATTAAACCTCATGATAATCTGTTGGTCGCCGCTTTTGGCGCGGGTTTAACTTGGGGAGCGGGTCATATTCGCTGGGGGGAGCGGGTAACGCCTCTGGGTAAAAGTGATGCGCAATTGCCTTCTTGTGATCACACTGCGTTAGATCTGTTGAGCAAGGCGATCGAGCACTGCAAGCGTCATCAATCAGAATGATTTTCTGAATGTTGGAATAAGAATAGGGCAAGTTTTACTTGCCCTATTTACTGTCCTCCCTAAACCACGGCTTTCAGCAGTGGTGATTGTTTAATATTTCCGTCCAGCTTTTGGCTTCTAGTAGGAAGTGGCTATTCACGCTCAAGCACTAGGCTCATTGGTCAGCGCCATCGCCAGTAAACTCACCGGATGAATGGTTTCCAAGTGCGCGTTTTCTTCGATTTGCCACTTACAGGTTTCGCAATCGGTCACCGCATAATCGGCATCAGAGGTTTGAATCGCATCAAACAGATGCGAACCAATTTTCTTCGATACCTCGTAGTTCTCTTCTTTAAAACCATAGGTTCCAGCTAGGCCACAGCACTCACTGTCGAGCACCACCAGCTCTAAGCCGGGGATCATTTTCAGCAGCTCAATCGTAAACATCACATTACCACTGCGCTCTAAATGGCAAGGGGTGTGATACACCACTTTTTTGTGCACGGGTTTCATCTTCGGCGCGTTACCGCTCATAAACTCTTTGAGCAGAAAACGCGTGACGTAATGGATTTGATCCACCACTTGGCTGTTATCTACCCCTAGCACATGCGGGTATTCTTGCTGCAAGGTAAACGAGCAGGTGGAAGAGGTGGAAAGCACCGGCGCATGGTAATCATTGACCATAGCCGTAAGGTATTTGACGTTGTGCAGCGCGTTTTTACGCGCTTTGTTGTGAAAACCGTTGGCGATCAGGGGCACACCGCAACACTTTTCGCTATCAAGCAAACGCACGCCTATGTTCATCGCGTTCATCACTCGCACAAAGTCTTTACCCAGTTGCGGGTGGTTGTAGTTCACGTAGCAACCATGGAAATAAGCCACTTGCCTTTGGTAGAGCGGCTGGCTGGTGCAGTTTTGTTTAAACCAGCGACGGAACGTGCCGTGCGAATATTTGGGTAAGGTTTTATGGTCATGCACGCCGATGGTTTTGTGCATCAGCTTTTTCACCAATGGCAACGAGGTTGCGGCGTTGACGAGTGGTGCAAACGGCGTGGCGATCGAGCCAAATAAGTCGGTGTGGCTGAGTACAAAATCACGCATCAATTTAGGGTTGAGTGGCTTTTTGCCGTATTTGCCACGCGCCACGGCGATCATATCGCCAATTTTGACGCCTGAAGGGCAGGCGGTTTCACAGCGTTTGCAGTTGGTGCACAGCTTGAGCGCGTCATCATAATATTCGGCATTTTTGATCCGTAAACGCTCACCATCTGGGCCACACTGTTTGGGGCCGGGATAGTTTGGGTTGGCTTTGGAAACGGGGCAATACACAGTGCACACCGTGCATTTGATGCATTGATCAAAGGTGGTATTTTGCGGTGCAGAGTGAATAAAGGCATGGTTCATAGCAGCACCTCCGGTTGTTTGGTTTGCGCATAAGTCGCAAGGATCTGTTCTACGGCATGATAAGCGGTTGCAATCGCTACGCCTCCGCCACAGCCTTCAAACACGGGGTCGTACCCACTGAGCATTGCGCCGCAACACCAAAGATTGTCAATGGTTTTGCCTTGGCGTGACGGATGCAAATTGGCATCGGTAGTGACGCCGAAAGTCATAAACGGGTGTGATTGTGCGGCAATAAATTGGGTATGTCGCCACTGAGCGCGGTCAGGGTTTTGCTGGACGTCCAGCGCAAAGATCGGCTCTTGAATCGCATGTTGTGAGGCTTGTAATCCTTGGCTGAAGTAACTGCCGGTCGCCATCACATAGTGCTCAGCACTGATCGGAAAATCGCGCAGATTTTGAGTATGAATAGCAGTGAGGCGAGAGCCTGCAAAATCGCCACCAATCACTTTGTCTCCCTTGAGTTGCACGCCGCCACCTTGGATGAAACTACGATGCAGTGCTTCTTCAATGCGGATCCCGAGCAGTGATGGGGGCATAGTCGGCACTTCATGAAAGCGCAGTTGGGTTACCTGTTGGAGTTTGCTCATCAAATGCAAACCATCACCGTTGCCCATGATGGCAGGCATGATCACCAGATCATCAGCACGCGCAACGCGCATCAGTTGGTCGCACAATGCATTCCACGCCGATTCTTGGCGTAGCAAGCGCGCAATATCAATCGAACGTAGCTCGTTAGGGTTACGTCGGAACCCTTCAAAGCCGGGGATGGAAACATTCACCGTGAGCATTGGCGTGTTAGCAAGCTCAGGGCGCTGAGCGAGGTTATCGCGCAGCATCGTAGGTTGAAAATCGCGATAGCCGTCAATCGCAACAATGATAATACGTGAAAAGTCGGCATTGCCGCGATAAGGGTAAACAAAAGGCTGTGATAGCCATGTATTTTTTAGGGTACCAAGTGGGGTAATGCGCCAGTGGTTGGCACCATCGGGCTCGTGATGCAAAGGGACGTGCGCACTGTCTAAAGTACGTTTGAACCACATCAAACCTTTTTCGCTGTTTTTGCGCCCGACTTTGCTGTAAGGGTGCTCTGGTGCTTGCTGTTGTAAAGCTGAAAGTGCGTCAAACGGCTGATTCACTACGCTGCCATCTGGCAAACGTCCAAGCACATCAATCGAGCCGGAAGAAAAATGCAGCGCACTTTGCCCTTGGTTGATTAACACCACTTTTTTTCCGGCTTGCAGTGCGCGCAGGGCGGCGCTGTATCCGGCAATTCCGCCACCGATGACGGCCACATCATAATGCATCATTGTTGTTTCTCCGTGGCTGAGTCGAAGGAAGGTAAATCGCTTGCACCGAGCAAGCCTTCGTAAATCCAGTAGCTAAATTCTGCTTCGCGTAGCGCATCGCCCCAGAAAATCGGTTTGATGCCTTTCCAGCGCTCTTCCAGAAAATCGACCAATAAGTGGCTCGATTGGCAACCAGAAACTTGTCCGTATTCACTAAACAGACTGGCTGCGCGATAGCTGCACAGCTCGCCCTGACAAGGCCCCATACCCAAACGAGTACGGCGTCGTAGGTCGACCAAATTATTCACATCCAACTGCTTGATGGCGTACTCAATTTCACCGGCGGTGACCATTTCGCACTCGCAGATCACCGCTTGGCTTTTCGCATCATCGGCTAAAAAGCTCGCGGCACGTTCACCGTGGCGATAAATGGCGGATTCATAAACCGGTTTGGCGATACTTGCGGTCTTTTTGAGGGTTTTTGGTGCTTGCTGAGAGCCTGGTAAAGGGCGCAGATGCGTTTGGCAGCTTTGGGCATTGCCAAGTTTCTTGGCGACCAGATCGGTGGCCCACTCGGCCATCAAACGATAAGTCATCAGTTTGCCACCGGTAATGGTGGTGAAGCCTTTCAAGCCGTCACGCTGCTCGTGATCCAGCAAAACAATACCGCGACTGATATTGCGGCCACTGCCATCATCATCCACTGCGACCAGTGGGCGAACGCCCGCATAAGCGCGCAATACGCGAGTGTTGGCCATAATGGGGGCGAGTTTTGCGCCCTCGGCGAGCAAAATATCCACTTCTCGTTCAGTGACATGCAGATTATCGATCTGGTCATAATCAATATGCTCGGAAGTGGTGCCAATCAGCGAAATGGTATCGCCGGGAACCAAAATGTCCGCATCGGATGGTTTTCGGCAGCGGTTGATCACCAGATTATTAATGCGGTAATCCAAGATCAGCAGTGAACCTTTAGCGGGGAACATCTTGATGTTGAGATCCGCATATTCGCAGATGTTTTGTCCCCAAATGCCTGCTGCGTTAATCACTTGCTGGGCTAAAATATCAAACTTAGCGCCACTGCCTAAATGCTGGCAACGCACGCCGAGCACGGTATCTCCCTCACGGATCAACTGGGTCACTATGGTGCGGTTAAACATTCGCGCGCCATGCTCTTTGGCATCCAGCACATTGGCCGCACACAGGCGAAAAGGGTCGAGCGTACCATCAGGCACTTTCACCGCGCCAATCAAAGCAGGGTTGACATTCGGCTCAAGTAACAAGGCTTCTTTAGGTGTTAAGCGCTGCGTTTCAATCCCTGCATCACTGCAGGCGTGAATAAACGACTCCTGAAAGCCTAAATCATCTTCTGGCAGAGTGATAAACAAACCATCGGTGGCTTCAACGCAGTGGCGCGCGATGGATTTCAGAATTTTGTTCTCTTGGATACACTCGCGTGCCGATTCAGAGTCAGTGACCGCGTAACGAGCGCCGGAGTGCAGCAAACCATGATTGCGACCTGTGGTGCCCGCGGCAATGTCATCTTTTTCAACCAGAATACAGCGTAATCCGCGCAATGCGCAGTCGCGCAAGATTCCGGTTCCTGTTGCGCCGCCGCCAATGATGACTACGTCGGTTTCCATTCTTTGATAAGCCGTCATGAGCTCAACCTTATGCAATCAAAACACATACGGTTAGTGTGCCATTATTTTCATTTCATGTTCGTTGTTTTGCTCACAAAAGCGCGAACGAGCATTGAATGACGGACAGAAGTGGATGGAACCTTTCAGTGGCGTAATTTTATGCGATTCACTTATTGATGATTAACACTGTTCGTAACATGTATGACACATTTAATGTTCGTTTGAGTGAATATGTTCGTGACTTAATAAGGGAATATCTGTCGATTTTTTAGCGCGATCGTGCGTTAAATCTGGCTTGTACTCATGATTTAGTGATTGCTAAACCAAAAGATTAGCCATTTTCAGACATCGGAGAAGAGAGAGAAAAAAGATGCGTTGTTTAACAAAAAACGAATTTGTTAATAACAAAATTGTGCTCGAACACTCATTAATTGCGGTCGTTTGTTTTCGAGGTGATATTTTTGTGCCAGATTCACCGCGAACAGTGAGATTGTTCATCCAATAACGGCTATTTCATGATGCGATTAGAGCCGACGGGTGTAGGCGGCGACCACAATATAAACCGAAAAATAGTGAGACTGCAGATATTTATGCTGACTTTCTAAGTATAACGGGTGTGGATGGCTGTTCGATACGGCTCTGGTAGCAAGATAACAAAAAGGACTCTGAACTATGAACCAAACAAAGCAACATACTCTGCTCGGGCAGTGTATCGCCGAGTTTATCGGTACAGGATTACTGATTTTCTTCGGCGTCGGCTGCGTGGCCGCACTCGTTTTAGCAGGTGCTCAATTCGGACAGTGGGAAATCAGCATTGTCTGGGGTTTTGGCGTATCGATTGCCATTTATTGTACGGCTGGGGTTTCTGGCGCGCACATTAACCCTGCCGTCACTATCGCTCTGGCCGCTTTCCACGGTTTTGATAAAGCGAAAGTATTACCTTACATCGTTTCGCAAGTGGCTGGTGCGTTTTGTGCTGCGGCACTGGTCTACAGCTTGTACAGCAACCTTTTTACCGACTACGAAATCGCCCACAATTTTGTACGTAGCAGCCAAGATGCCTTAGCGACAGCGGGGATCTTCTCAACTTATCCGCATGCTTCTCTCTCTTTTATGGGAGCCATGGCCGTTGAGTTCACCATTACAGCGGTACTGATGTTCGCGATTTTGGCGTTGGGTGATGAAAACAATGGCGCGCATCGCAATGCGATGAACCCCTTGCTAATCGGTATTTTGATTGCGGTGATTGGTGGCTCATTAGGCCCATTGACGGGCTTTGCCATGAACCCTGCGCGTGATTTCGGTCCTAAACTGTTTGCCTACTTCGCGGGATGGGATTACGCCCTGACTGGCGCAAAAGAGATCCCTTACTTCATCGTACCGATTGTGGCTCCGATTCTGGGCGCATGTTTTGGCGCGTGGGCATATCCAAAGTTTATCGCGGCTTATCTGCCAAAAACGGGTACGGGTTGCACTATTCCGAACCAATGTGACACGGCAGAAGAGAGTGAAGAAGCGCGCGCATAGCGGGTATAAACTTAAAAAAGTATATTCAATAACAATAGAGACTACCCCAGCACTTCGGTGTGATCGCCATGCGGCTTAAGTTCGCAATGCTGGGGTAAAGCAAGAACGTGAAACCATAAGGAATAGAACATGACTGAGCAAAAATACGTCGTCGCTCTCGATCAAGGTACTACCAGCTCTCGCGCCGTGGTGTTAGACCATGATGCGAACATCGTGAGCGTTTCTCAGCGTGAGTTTACCCAAATCTACCCGCAAGCCGGGTGGGTGGAACACGATCCAATGGAAATCTACGCTACGCAAAGCTCAACATTGGTTGAAGCGCTAGGTAAAGCCGGTATTCGCAGTGATGAAGTTGCCGCTATCGGTATTACCAACCAACGTGAAACCACGGTAGTGTGGAATAAAGAGACGGGTAAGCCTGTCTACAACGCGATTGTTTGGCAATGTCGCCGTACTGCTGCCATTTGTGAAGAGCTGAAAGCGCGCGGTTTAGAAAGTTACATTCGCGACAATACCGGTTTGGTGCTCGACCCTTACTTCTCAGGTACCAAGATCAAATGGATTCTGGACAATGTAGAAGGCGCACGCGAGCAAGCTGAAGCAGGACAACTACTGTTTGGTACGGTTGATACATGGCTAGTGTGGAAAATGACTCAAGGCCGTGTGCATGTGACCGATTACACCAACGCATCCCGTACTATGCTATTCAACATCAACACCTTGCAGTGGGATGAAAAGATCCTCGCCGAATTTAATATCCCGCTCTCCATGATGCCGGAAGTGAAAAAATCGTCTGAAGTGTACGGTCAAACCAACATTGGTGGTAAAGGCGGTACGCGTATTCCAATCGCGGGGATTGCAGGTGACCAACAAGCGGCGCTGTACGGCCAAATGTGTGTACAAGCGGGACAAGCGAAAAACACCTACGGTACGGGTTGCTTCTTGCTGATGAACACGGGACAGGAAAAAGTGACCTCGAACAACGGCTTGCTGACCACGCTAGCGTGTGGTCCACGCGGTGAACCGGCTTATGCACTGGAAGGGGCGGTGTTTATGGGCGGTGCATCGATTCAATGGCTGCGTGATGAGCTGAAACTGATTTCCGATGCTCGCGACTCTGAGTACTTCGCCACCAAAGTGGATACTTCAAATGGTGTGTATGTGGTGCCAGCCTTTACGGGTTTAGGCGCTCCGTACTGGGATGCGTATGCGCGTGGCACAATTGTCGGCTTAACCCGTGGTGTGAACTCAAACCACATTATTCGCGCAACACTGGAAAGTATCGCTTACCAAACGCGTGATGTGTTGGATGCGATGCAAGCGGACTCTGGCATTAAGCTTTCTGCGCTGCGTGTCGATGGTGGTGCGGTCGCCAACAACTTCCTGATGCAGTTCCAAGCAGATGTATTGGATACCGAAGTACATCGTCCGAAAGTCACGGAAGTCACCGCGTTAGGCGCAGCTTACCTCGCCGGTCTGGCCGTTGGTTTCTGGGATGGTTTGGAAGAGCTGCAAGGCAAAGCGGAAATCGATCGCAGCTTTAAACCGCATCATGATGAAGAGAAGCGCCAACGCCGTTATAAAGGTTGGAAGCGTGCGGTGAAATGTGCTCAAGCGTGGGCTGTGCTGCACAACGAAGAAGAGTAATTTTTCTTTTCGATAAGAAACAATGCCCGGGTAAACCGGGCATTATTTTTTCAGGGAGAACTAAGCCGCGCTCGAAGACGCGTCAGGCTTTTTTTCCTGTTGCATTTTCACCAAGAAGTAGATGTTGACGCAGGCAATAAAACCGTTAGTCACGACAACAGGCCAAGCATCAATCATCAAACCGTATGCAGTAAACAGTGCACAACCAATAAAATTCAGTACACGCAGCCTGACGATGTCTTTCATTGTCAATGATACCGCCACCATGACTGATGCCGCGTATCCTAAAATTTCAACCATACTCATATCCATTATTTGACCCTCGTTAATAGTGTGGACAGTGTCAGTGTCGTGCCAATCTTCTCATCGTGAGAGTAGTGAGGAAGCTCCATGCCTCGAATGGTTTCTTGGTGGATTTGCCATGGGTTGAGTATGGCTAAACCATCAAGAAAAGAGGCCGCTCTATCGCTATTTTAGTCAAACCTGCGATTTTCAGGGCACTCTGTTGATTCACTAATGACACTATAGCAATGGAAAATATGTGACGAAAGGCTCGGAATTTTGTTCGGTGAAGGTTAGCGATTACGCAAACGTTTAATGTCGATCACGTTCAGTTTTTGCATGGCAGACATTGATAGAAACGTTAACGCTTTTACCTTAACTCGAATGAGAGAAACGGATTGGCGCAATAAAGAAAACCCACCTTGCGGTGGGTCTTGAATCATTAGGCTTTTTTGCCTTGAGTCATCTGCTTATCGTGCTCAGTTAAGTCTTTGATACGACGGCTGATGTCGCGGCGCTCTTTAGAAATTTCCGCGCTCTTGATGATGTGATCATCGACACGATCTTCGTAGTCAGACTTCATGTTTTTGATGATGCCGAGAATCTCTTCGTGGCTCATGTTGGGCTTGATGTAGTCAAGCAGGTTTACCAGCAGTTCAACACGCTTACGGTTATCACGCACTTTTTTCTCGTTATCATCGAGTTCGCGTTGAAGTTTATTTTTGCGACGAGCCAAGCTCACAATTTCAAATACGCTGTTCATAGGTTCCTTTTCCTACTTCTAATGCAACTGCGAAGATTAAAACACAACAATTCTTTTCATAACAGACTTAAGATCAATATGCGGCCTATCTTGACTAATAAATCATCATTCAAAGCACGAGCCAATTGTACATCAGAAATAATGCGCTATATCATGTGCGCCATTCATGAAGACATGATGAGCAACCATGCGTAATTCAGAGATTTTGGTTCCCACACCGCCGCTGCAAACTGAACTTGATGCTGTCGCAGTGAAACTACGAGAGGCTTACATTAAAGAGCGTCAGCAGCTTGAGTTGACCGAAATTGAATTAAACCGCGCCAGAATCATTATGATTGATGAGAATGGCAAAATGATTCGGTTACCTCTGTTAACTGAGCATTAAATACCGACTGCGGGTTCGCCCGCCAGCAGAAGGACAGCACGATGAATATTCAACTCTCCCCACTCGAAGCCCGTGTAATTGGCTGTTTAATTGAAAAAGAAGTCACTACGCCGGATCACTATCCACTGACACTCAATAGCTTAACCACCGCCTGTAACCAAAAAAGCAACCGCGAACCAGTACTTAACTTGAGCGAAGCGGAAGTACAAGACACGGTGGAAGGGTTAATTGCTCGTCGCCTTGTGAGTGATGAAAGCAGCTTTAATAGCCGTACCAGCAAATACCAGCACCGCTTCTGTAATACAGAGTTTGGCGATCTCAAACTCAATCACCAAGAACTTGGACTCATCTGCTGCTTATTGCTGCGTGGTGCGCAAACCCCCGGAGAGCTGCGCACTCGAACCAATCGACTCTGTACATTTACTGATGTGAAAGAGACTGAAGCGGTACTTGAGCGTTTAGCGAATCGTGACTCAGGTGCGCTGGTGGTGAAATTGCCGCGTGAGCCGGGTAAGCGTGAGTCTCGCTACCACCATCTGTTTTGCGGTGAAGTGGATATGACGGCTTTTGCCACGAGCTCAGACAATGAAACGAACGCCTCTTCTCAATACGCTGAGCTAGAACAAGAAGTGGCAGCACTGCGTGAAGAAGTGGCCGAGTTGCGCACACTGATTGAACGACATTTAGGCTAATGGAAACCTTGGCTGAGTTGCCTTCAACTTGGTTTGTTTATTTGGTGCGTTGTGCAAATAACGCACTCTATTGTGGCATCACTACCGATGTATCGCGCCGCTTTGCCCAACATCAAAAGGGCAGTGGTGCGAAAGCGCTGCGTGGCAAAGGCCCACTGGAACTGGTGTGGTCATTGCCCGTTGCTGATGGCAAAAGTGCGGCATTAAAGCTCGAATACCGAATTAAAGCGCTCTCCAAATCCCAGAAAGAAGCGTTGGTGGCGGGGATGGCGCGAATTGATCAACTGGAGATTATTTTCCAGTGATCGTGCCTGTTTAGTGAGCCTTATCACTCTATTTACTGGGAAAAAATCATTCATGTATTAACCTTGTTTATGGGATAACCCAAAGTGAGGTTGGTAACGGAATGAATATTCAAATAAAAAGTACTTTAGCAGTGGTCATGTCAATGGCCTTCTCTTCTTCGGCATTGGCTTCTAATTTGTTGATGGATGCTCGCGGTGCCGGTATGGGGAATACGGGCGTTTCTACGGCAGATTATCTGCTGGCTCCCTACTACAATCCTGCATTGACGGCGGTGTATCGTAAAAATGACTCTTTCGGCATTTTGCTGCCTAGCATCGGGCTGCGAGCAGAAGATAAGGATGAATCACTCAAAACGATTGATGATTTGCAAGATTCCATTGAACAGTTTGAGCGCGCAGGAGCCGGGGCGGCAACGCAGGAAAACGTGGATCAGCTCAATCGATATCTTGATCAACTGGCGGATGATAAACCTTTGGCCGTCACGGCTGGGATTGGTATTGCAGTCGCCCTACCTCTCGATGCAGTCTCCCTCAACTTTTTCTCCCGTGGCTATGCAGAAGTGATTGCGAAAGCCAATGTGGCCACGAAATCTGGCAACAGTGCCAATGATGTAAAAACTCGCTATGAAAGTTCCGATGTCGATTTAACCGCGTTTGGTTATACCGAAGTGGGCTTGGCAGTAGGCAAACAAGTGGTACTCGGCGGGCAGACGGTTGCGCTGGGCGTAACACCGAAAGTGCAGCAACTGCGAACTTATCAAGATAATGCGTCGGTCAAATCTTTCGAACTTGATGACTATGATAAAAGCGAAGTGAAGGACAACGCCTTCAACTTAGATATGGGCGCAGTGTGGCTTATTGATCAATATCGCGTAGGTATCGTAGCCAAAGATTTGTTTGCGAAGGATATTCAAACCCAGAACCGAAACAACACTTACAAGCTAGATACCCAAATAGCGGTTTCTGGCAGTTATGTGAGTGATTTCTTTATCGCCGCGGTGGATCTTGATCTCACCAAACAGCGCCGCTTCAACGGTGACAACGATGATACCCAATTTATGCGTTTCGGGGTGGAAGGGAATGCATGGGGTTGGGCGCAGCTCAGAGCCGGTTATGAAGTGGACTTACAAAACTCGTTGGATAATTCGGTTTCTGTCGGTCTTGGCATCAGCCCGTGGGATATCGTCAGCTTCGATTTGGCAGGTTCTTACGCTGGCGACAACCAATTTGGGCTTTCGGCGAACCTTGCTTTTACTTTCTAAGTTGAAATTGCTGAATAAGTAAGCTGTCGCAGGTGTGAGAATCTACTTTTCTCACACCTGCACTATGAATTACCTCAATCATGCTTAATAATCAGTGACAACGATTTCCCGATCTGGGCAAAAAGAGTCCTTTTTGATTCAATGAGATGTCAGCGTTTGACGGTGGTTTTCATTCAAATTGAATAATAGGAAAAAAGCTCATGAGGAAGCTATGAAAAGAAAGTTAATATTTCCGCTGCTTCTGATGGCAGCTCTCTTCAGCTCAACTGCCCAAGCCGACTCATTAAAAGGCTATTGGCACTATGATGAATTTCTTGCTGAGTTTCCTGAGCAGCGGCCAATTTCCGAACTATTTGCACAAACGGTACGTGATAAGCCGATCGCGTTAAGTGTTGCGCAGAAGCAACCCGTGATTATTTCAGTGGTGTACCCCGGACAGCAAATTTCCGACTACTGGGTCCGCAACATCAAAGCGTTTGAAAAGCGGATGGATGTACTGGGGATTCGCTATCAAATCAATCAGGTGTTTACTCGCCCGAATCTTGATACTCGCCAGCAAAGCGTCTCTTTGATGGAAGCGCTGAAAAATAAGAGCGACTATCTGATCTTTACCTTAGATACCACCCGTCACCGCAAATTCATTGAACATGTGCTGCATTCCTCTGAAACGAAACTGATTTTGCAAAACATCACGACGCCAGTCAAAGATTGGCAAGGCAAGCAGCCCATGATGTACATCGGTTTTGATCATGAGTATGGGGCGCAATTATTGGCAAAATATTACCAAGAACATGCACCGAAAAAACCGTACTCAGTACTTTATTTTTCCGAGGGTTATATCAGTGAAGCACGGGGAGATACCTTCATTCAAGATATGAATGCGGTGCACCATTTTCCGCTGGCCTCTTCCTATTACACCAAGGCAACCGAGCAGAGTGGCTATGAAGCGACCTTAAACATAGTCAAAAATAATCCAGAAATTGGCTTTATTTATGCTTGTGCGACGGACGTGGCTTTGGGAGCTGCGCAAGCACTGAAAGAACTGAATCGACAAGATATTCTCATCAATGGTTGGGGTGGCGGCTCAGCAGAGTTGGAAGCGCTTGCCAAAAGAGAATTGGATGTCACTGTAATGCGTATGAATGACGATACCGGTGTGGCGATGGCCGAAGCGATAAAATGGGACTTGGAAGGGAAAACTTCGCCTTTGGTGTATTCAGGCGATTTTGAAGTGGTCACTAAGCAAGATTCCAAGGCACGTATAGAAGAACTGAAAGCTCGGGCTTTCCGTTATTCGGATCGTTAGGGTAAGAGGATTACGTGTTTGGACATTCGACCTAGCCAAATCAAGCATAAACAGCGCATCGCATCTTTTATCACTCATGCCGTAGTCGTGGTGATGGGCGTTTTGATCGTCAGTGTATTATTCCAAAGTTACCAGATCAGTAGCCGCTTGATGGCTCAGGAAGGGCAACGAACCTCAGTTCAAACCGCGAGCCTAATCCAAAGTTTGTTTGATTTTCGTCTTGCAGCACTGCGAATTCATCAAGACAGCACAGCCAAGAACGCCAGTTTAATCAACGCACTTGTCAGCCGAGATTCGAGTCGGCTGGATGAGTTCTTTTCCAGTGTCGATGAACTTGAACTCTCTAATGCGCCAGATCTGCGTTTTATCTCCAGTCACGATCAAATTTTGTGGGATGATGGCAACGCCTCTTTTTACGGCATTGCCCAACAAGAGCTGAATAAGCTTATCCGTAAAGTGGCGATCAGTGGCAATTGGCACTTGGTTCAAACGCCCAGCGAGGGAAAATCAGTCCATATTTTAATGCGCCGATCATCTCTGATTGAAGTGGGAACCGGGCAGGTTGTTGGGTATCTGTATGTGGGGATCGTGCTTAATGATAACTTTGCGCTGTTGGAAAATATCCGCAGTGGCAGTAACTCAGAAAACTTAGTACTCGCGGTGGATTCCACACCGTTGGTATCCACCTTGAAAGGTAATGAACCTTATTCGTTGGACTATGTGGTACGCAGCGCCAAAGATGCCATGAAAGACAGCTTTATTGTCGGACAAACCTTTTTAGAGGTAGAAAATGTACCGACTTATCTGTGTGTCTATTCGATTCAGACCAACCAAAATGTATTGACGCTGCGGGATAATTTCTATTTTTGGATGGCGTTTGCGTTGGTCAGTATGATCGGCGTTTCGATAGCGTCACGCTGGTGGCTACAAAAACGCATTCAGCGTGAAATCGAAACCTTGATGAATTACACCCATAAATTGATGGATCTGGACACGAAAAGTGACTTTATCGGTTCAAAAATTTATGAGTTCGACTATTTTGGGCGAACGCTGGAACAATCATTCCGTCGTCTTGCCAACAAAGAAAAGCAGTTTGAAGATCTGTTTAATTTCGCGCTCTCACCGACCATGCTTTGGAATACGTCAGGGCGGCTTATCCGTATGAACCCGTCAGCGCAAATTCAGTTTTTGCGGGAAGACGCGCAAAACCACTTCTTATTCGAGATTCTTGAACACCAACTGTTGCCTATGATCACCTATGCTGCACAAGGCAAGAATCCCAGTGAAGTGACAACGGAAGTGGATGGACGAGTGTATCGTTGGAACCTTTCGCCAATCATGGTGGAGGGGCAGATTATTTCGATCATTACTCAAGGGCAAGACGTTACCTCCATTGCAGAAGCAGAGAAGCAGAGCCAAGCGGCAAGGCGCGAAGCGGAAGAATCGGCACGGGTTAGAGCAGAATTTTTAGCCAAAATGAGCCACGAATTGCGTACGCCACTCAATGGTGTGCTCGGTGTTTCTCAATTGTTGAAACGTACGCCACTCAATGATGAACAGCGCGATCATGTGGCGGTGTTATGCACCAGTGGTGAGCATTTGCTCGCGGTACTGAATGATATCTTGGATTTTTCGCGCTTAGAGCAGGGTAAATTCCGCATCCAAAAAAATGAGTTTCGCCTTAAAGATCTGGTGTGTGCAATTGACCGTATTTATCGACCTTTGTGTAATGAAAAAGGTCTTGAGCTGGATGTGAATTCCAATATCACCGCCTCCGCCATCGTGCGCAGCGATCAGATCCGGATTAACCAAATTTTGTTCAATTTGCTCAATAACGCGATCAAGTTCACTCACCAAGGCTCGATACGAGTCGAATTGCAATTAATCGAAGGCGATCCATTAGCCCAGTTGGTGATTCAAGTCGTCGATACCGGAATTGGTATTCGCGAACAAGATTTAACGGTGATTTTCGAGCCCTTTATGCAAGCCGAATCTACCACCACTCGAGAATACGGTGGTAGTGGTCTGGGCTTAACAATTGTGCACAGCTTGGTGGAAATGCTCAGTGGTCAACTGCACGTTAACTCCGAATATGGCGTCGGTACACGCTTTGAAATTCAGTTACCAATTGAACTTGTGGAAAAATTGGATGAGCCGCAGCAATTGCTGCCTGCCCCAGATCCCCAACAATTATTTGATAAACCCCTGCGTGTGTTGTTGGTCGAGGACAACCACACCAACGCATTTATTGCTCAAGCTTTTTGCCGTAAGTATGGTTTGGATGTGAGTTGGGTAACCGATGGGCTACAGGCGATTGAAGAGCTCAAAATACACACCTATGACTTAGTACTGATGGATAATCAGCTACCTTATCTGGATGGAGTAGAGACGACTCGCACTATCAAAAAAATATTGCACCTCCCCGTTGTGGTGTATGCCTGCACAGCGGATGGTTTAGAAGAAACACGGCAGGCGTTTTTCCATGCAGGTGCGGAATATGTGTTAGTTAAGCCGCTGAAAGAGCAGACTTTGCATAAAGCGCTGGAGCATTTCAAACATCATCACGGTGAGAAAAACGCTGGCTCAAATTGAGCCAGCGAGAAAAGCGTGTTCGAGAACTTGCTTTTTCAGCGTTTCTGTCAGCGTGATCGGTTGTTCAAACTGAATGCCAATTAAATGTCCGTTGGATTGGCGACGAATATTGACGATATGACTTTTGACCCGCTTTGGCAGAAAAGGGTCTAGCGCACTATTAATACGCACCTTGGAGCCCGTGTTTAACTCATTTTCACCACGAATGAACACACCGCAGCCTGAAATAGAAAAGTCTACCAAGGTGCCTGCATAGTTTTTGTTGCCTTCACTCACTTCTGCAGGGATCGCCACTTTATAACGTTCATGGCTACGAATGGCTTTGGTGGCAAAATGTTTGGGCGGGCGTATGAACAAAACACAGAAAGGCTTAGTGCTGGCTTGCAATACTGAGCTTTGAAACGCCAAAATGTGCCCTAACTCAGTATCACACATGCCTCGTAATACAATTTGGACATTCTTGAGTTTACGCATCACCAAGGCTTGATGCGCCTTGAGCGGCAGATCCAACACAATATATTGCTCAATCTTGTGACCAATGAGGGTGGTGTGGAACGCGTAAGTATCCTCAGGACCGAAGTGAATTTCAGCCGCGACCTTCATGCCCGGTTTTAAAAGCAACGCCAGTTTATTTAGATCTTCAGAACCGACAGCCATGCAAAAAACTCTTAACTTGTTTTTATTATTGACAAAGTTATACACCTGAAGGCGGGGTATTGCCTACTTGGATAGAAAGATTCTTGCACTAAGTTGACGAAATCACCGCTCCAGCTTCAAGTAGGAAGGGGATGGCGATATTTAAAAACAGGAGCAATATTCATAAATGAGGTGCAGGGCAACACCTCTAGCGTGTTGTACGGTATGTCTTAAACGGGAAACTTAAAACTGGAAGCGAACGCCCATACCGACTTGTGGCCCCCATACCCCTGCATTACGCGCTTCGGCACTCAATGATAGCTGATCTGTCGAGTGAAAACGTACGCCAGCAATAAACACCGAATGATCATCTAAGCGGCCAAATCTTAAGTGGCCTTCCACTTGATTGGTGAACCACGCACGAGCGCCAAGGTTGAATTCCAGTTGAGTATCTTTCTCGCCGCCCAATTCTTTAGGCATACGAATGTTGTGTACCAACATCTGCCCATACACATCGGCAAATTGATTAATCGGGCCATTAAAACCGATGCCGCCTGCGATATCCCAATCACTATCCAATTGAGAGTCAATACGAGCAATAAAGTGCGAGTTATCGGTAAAGTAGGTGCTCAATTCCACACCGCCAGACTCTGGGTTCATTGCGGTTCTTAACTCAAGAAAATTGTAGTTAAAGTTATTGGCAAGGGCAGGAGTGGCAAGAGTAAGGCCCAGCAGCAGGCTCAGGTGCGTTTTTTTCAGCATAATGACGTTGTCCGCAAGCAATCAAATAGGTGGCAAAGATACCGTAACAAGAAGCAAATTACAGGCCATTTGTTTCAATACCTTACTTTTTGAAGGTTTTTTCGGCAAAAGAAAAAGAATAGACGAAGAGAAAGGCGTACAAGCTCAAGCCATAAAAAGCGGAGCGAAAATGGGGATGTGAACAATGAAGCAAAAAAGTACAGCGATGTCCGGAAACATCGCTGTGTAACTGATATTGCGCAGTGATTACAGCAGCTCGATATGATCCACTTCAATCTCAGGCGTGCGGCCGTTTTCAAACTCACCAAACAGGCGCACTTTAGTTTCCGGCGTTAGCGTCGCGTTCAGGTGAATATCATCATCCAGTTCGACCTGAATTTCATTGCTGCCATCGGAAAACATAAAGGTGTCTTTGCGTAGTTGGCGAACCAAATTGCCTTCCACAACGACTTTCTTCTCCATAAATGGATTGGCTGAATCCAGCAAAGATTGCACTTTCACCACTTCCACTGGGCCTTGAAACTGCACGCCCATTTGGGTTTGGTTGTCGCCAATAAATTTGATGTGTTGAGCATTATCCGCCGCCATTGCCAACGTCGGAGCCAGAATCAGAGCAGAAGTCAGAGCGAAAATTGTACGTTTCATAGTTTTTCCTTTTTTATCAGTTTGTCTCTTAGCGAGACTGTTTGTTGTCTTGATGTGGCTATTAAACGCTATCGGATTTGAACCAATACTGAGGCGACGATTAATATTCGGTTCATTTTGTTGAGTGAGTGTGGCGCAGCACTTATCATGTTGCCAAATTCAAAAGGTTAAGTTGAAATGATTCCGACATCCCAAGCCTTGATGGTACAAGGCACCACCTCAGATGCAGGCAAAAGTGTGTTAGTTGCAGGCTTATGCCGAGTATTGGTGCGCCGCGGCATTCAAGTTTGCCCTTTCAAGCCGCAGAACATGGCGCTCAACAGCGCGGTAACGCCTGACGGGGGCGAGATAGGTCGCGCGCAAGCGGTACAAGCGCAAGCGTGTGGTATTGCGCCGAGCGTACACATGAATCCGGTGCTGTTGAAACCCAATTCAGATACGGGCGCGCAAGTGATTTTGCAAGGCCGCGCCTTATCCAACATGGAAGCCAACGCTTATCACGACTACAAAAAAGTCGCGATGGATACAGTGATGGATTCCTTCCAGCGCCTGCAACAAGAGTATGAAGCCATCATGATTGAGGGCGCGGGCAGCCCTGCGGAAATCAACTTACGTGAGAATGACATCGCCAATATGGGCTTTGCCGAAAAAGCCGATGTGCCGGTAATCATCGTGGCGGATATTGATCGCGGCGGCGTGTTTGCCCATTTATACGGCACCTTGGCGCTGCTTTCTGAGTCTGAGCAAGCGCGGGTAAAAGGCTTTGTGATTAACCGTTTTCGCGGCGATATTGGCTTGCTGCAATCGGGGCTCGATTGGTTGGAGCAGAAAACCGGTAAACCTGTGATTGGAGTGTTGCCTTATCTGCATGGCTTTGATCTGGAAGCAGAAGATGCGATTGCCGCGCAGCAAAACCTGTCGGCGGATCGCCAATTGCGTGTGGCGGTTCCGGTGTTTACGCGCATCAGCAATCACACCGATTTTGATCCGCTGCGGCTCAATCCCAATATCGATTTTCGTTATGTCGGGCAGGGCGAGTCACTGTCGGGCGCAGATTTAATCATCCTCCCCGGAAGCAAATCCACCCGTGCTGATCTCGCTTATTTACGTTCACAAGGTTGGGATAAAGAGATCCTCCGTCACTTGCGCTTAGGTGGCAAAGTGATGGGCATTTGTGGCGGTTTTCAAATGCTTGGGGAATGGGTACATGATCCGCTTGGCATTGAAGGTGCGGCTGGCAGCAGCGAAGGGCTGGGGTTGTTTGCGATGCAAACCGAGCTTACTGCTGAAAAGCGCTTAACTAACGTGCAAGGTCATTTGACCTTAGATGGCCAAACCGTGGCCGCGCAAGGTTATGAGATTCATGCGGGGCGCTCAAGTTGGGCAGCCGATCAAAAAAGCCCGATTATACTCAGTGATGGCAGCTTGGATGGGTTAGTCAGTGACTGTAATCAAGGCTTTGGTACCTATTTACATGGTATTTTTGACCGCCCTGAAACGGCATTGCGCATTTGCCAATGGGCTGGCGCAAAAGAGATAGAAAAGTATGACCACCGTGCGGCGCAAGAGCGGGCGATTGACCGTATTGCGGATGCGATTGAGCAGCACCTCGATCTCACGCTTTTGTGGCCTGACTTATAAGGAACATGCCCATGTTGAAATGCATTCTGCTCCTGCTGTGTGTGGCGCTTAACGCCCCGCTGGCGAGCGCGAAAGAGACACTGCACATTTACGCGGCCTCATCGATGACCAATGCCGTCAATGCGTTAGTGGCTGACTACTCGCAGCAGCATGATGTGAAGCTGGTGACGGTGTACGGCGGCTCTTCTTCGCTGGCGCGTCAAATTGAAGCGGGCGCACCAGCCGATCTGTTTATTTCCGCCAATGAGGAGTGGGCGAATTACTTAGTCGAGAAAGGCTTAGTGAAACCGAACAAGGTGGTGACGTTGGCGGCGAATAGTTTGGTGCTCATTCGCCCGACTACGCAGCCGGTGGCAAGTTTTGATCTGCAAGATGCTGCAGCTTGGCAAGCGGCCTTGGCCGATTCTCGCTTGGCGGTAGCGCAAGTGGATGCGGTGCCTGCGGGCATGTATGCCAAGCAAGCGCTGCAACATGCGGGTGTGTGGCCTGAGCTGGAATCACGCTTTGCGCAAACCAATAACGTGCGTTTGGCGCTGGCGTTGGTCGAGCGTGGTGAATCACCGCTTGGCATCGTGTACAAAACCGATGCGCTACTCAGTGATAAAGTAACGATCGTGACGGCATTTTCGGCGCAGTCTCACCAGCCGATCCGCTATCCGTTGGCGCAATTGAATGATAAAGCGGCGAGCGCCGAATGGGTGGCGTATTTGCGCTCAGATGCCGCGCAGCAAATCTTGCAACGCTTTGGTTTTGAGTCGGTGAGTGAGTAATTGATGGGGCTTACCGATTACGAATGGGCGGCGCTGGCGCTGAGTTTAAAAGTGGCAGGCTATGCGACCTTGTGGTTGCTGCCGATAGGCATTGTGCTGGCGTGGGTGCTGGCGCGTACCTCTTTTATCGGCAAAGGGCTGATTGATAGTTTGGTGCATTTGCCCTTGGTGCTACCGCCGGTGGTGATCGGTTATTTACTGTTGATCAGCATGGGGCGGCAGGGGTTTATTGGTCAGTGGCTTTATCAGGTGTTTGGGTTCAGTTTTAGCTTCAGTTGGCGCGGTGCGGTGCTCGCGTGCATGGTGATTGCGCTGCCCTTGATGGTGCGCTCGATACGTCTCAGTCTTGAAAGTGTCGATCAAAAACTTGAGCAAGCGGCGCGCACCTTAGGCGCATCGCCAATGCGGGTCTTTTTTACCATCACGCTGCCATTAACCTTGCCGGGGATACTCACGGGCGTCATGCTCGCGTTTGCGCGTAGCCTTGGCGAGTTCGGTGCCACCATCAGTTTTGTCTCCAACATTCCCGGTGAAACCCAAACCATTCCGCTCGCCATGTTCACCTTTTTAGAAACGCCGGGTTCAGAAATGGAAGCGGCACGCTTGTGTGCGATTTCGATTGCCATCGCGCTCGGCTCGTTATTTATCTCGGAATGGTTAAGTCGGCGTATGCAGCACCGCTTAGGTTTAGCGTCATGAGTGGGTTAACATCATGAGTGAAGTGATTCTGCAACTGCAAAAGCGGTTGGGCGAAACCCAACTTGACGTGGATTTGCGTTTACCCGCCGTGGGAATTTGCGCGATCTTTGGGCGCTCTGGTGCGGGTAAAACGTCCCTGATTAACCTTATCAGTGGGTTAACCACGCCCGATGTGGGCGAAATTCACCTCGCAGGGCGCACGCTCTTTAGTTCATCACAAGGCATTCAATTGCCGATTGAGCAGCGCAAAATTGGCTATGTGTTTCAAGATGCGCGACTGTTTCCGCACTATACGGTGCGCGGCAATCTGAATTACGGGGTGACTCACGCTGATCCTGAATACTTTGCCAGTGTGACCCGCCTATTGGCGTTGGAGCCGCTCCTTGCCCGTTATCCTCGCGATCTTTCCGGCGGCGAAAAGCAGCGCGTGGCAATTGGGCGAGCGCTACTGTCAAAACCCGATTTACTGCTGATGGATGAGCCGCTGGCTTCGCTCGATATGCCACGCAAAAAAGAGGTGATGCCATTTTTGGAAAACCTCGCGCAGCATTTTCGGCTGCCGATCCTCTATGTCTCGCACAGCATGCAGGAAATTTTGCGCCTTGCGGATCATCTGGTGGTGTTGGAGCAGGGCAAGGTACTGAGCGCAGGGCCGATTGAGCAAGTTTGGTCATCCAAAGCGATGCGGCCTTGGCAATCATTCAGTGAACAAAGCACACTGTTTTCTGCCACCGTAGCCAAACATCACCAAACCTATGGTTTGACGCAAGTTCGTTTGGCGGAGGATGTGTGGCTTTGGGTTCAGCAAGTGGAGGCAGACGTGGGCAGCAGCGTGCGTATGCAGGTGCGCGCGAATGATGTGTCGATAGCGCTGGATAAACCGACCGCAAGCTCGATTCGCAATATTTTACCGGCTCGCATTGTCGCGATTGAGCACCAACAGCCGAGTAAAAAAAGTGTCTCGCTCAAGTTGGAGCTCGCGCCACACTGCTACTTGTGGGCGGTGGTGACGGAGTGGGCTCACGCCGAACTCGCGCTAGAGGTCGGTATGCCAGTCTTTGCCCAAATTAAAGGGGTGAGTGTGGCGCAGCGTGATGTGATTTTAACGAACTAACTGATGGTTATCCCCTTTCTTTGATCCCCTTTCTACTTACAACGCCAAGCAGAAAGGGGACAGTCGCAGAACAAATTTAGGTAACGGTATACACTCAATGTGCTCAATGCTCAGCGTGCGAGCTTATGGTGCGCACGGGAAAAATGTCCCGCGCAAAATGCCCCGACGATTGATAATTCACCGGCTAAACAGAGTGCTGCGGCCACTTCGGCTAAGGCTCGCGCGTGCCCTTGCCCGGCCAATCCCATTAGCGATAAACAGGCGTGTTGGCTAGGGAGATGGGTGCCGCCGCCAACGGTTCCGACCATCAAATTAGGCAGGGTGACACTGGCGTATAAACCGCCGTGAGGGTGGATCTCCATGCGCGTCATCCCAATTGCGGATTCGGCTACACACGCGGCATCTTGCCCACACGCAATATAAAGCGCGGCAAGGGCATTGGCGTAATGAGCATTCACACCGATCGCGCCGCTCAGTGCGCCGCCTACTGTCGTCATTTGCCCAAACTGCACCATCTGCTCTGGCGTGGTGTGGAGGTACTTTTTGACTAACTCGGCAGAGAGATGCACCTCAGCGCTGACTTTTTTGCCGCGCACGCTGCGCAGCGTATAGCTATTGGCTTTTTTGTCACCGGAGAGATTGCCATCGAGAAAGGCTTGCACTGGTGCAACCGGTGAGTGGCGCATGATGAACTCAAAAACAGCGTGAGTGGCAATCGTCACCATGTTTTGACCGCTGGCATCGCCTGTGGTGTATTCAAACACCAGATAGACGTGATTCCCTTCGATATTGACCTGAATATCTTTCAGTTTGCCGTGCGCGGTGGTGGACTGCGCTACCTCTTTCATCTGCTCAAATTGGCTGGTTACCCAACCGACAAATTGTCCGGCTTGCGCCAGCGAAAGAAAGGCAAACACGGGTGTGCGAGTCACCCCTTCATTAAGCAGTAGCGCACTTGCGCCGCCTGCTGCAGTGATGAGTTGGCTACCACGATGGTATGAAGCCACTAACGCCGCTTCTGTGGTGGCCAGCGGAACCAAATAGTCCCCTTGTGCATGAGAGCCGTTAACACGCAGTGGGCCAGCAATACCGACAGGCAATTTCACTGTGCCGATGAAATACTCGATGTTTTTTTGGTAGGCCTGCATGGTGCGCTCGGTTTGCTCATCCAAAAGCAGAGCTTGTGCTTCGGGCACGGCGAGTTTTTGCCAACGCTTCATCACTTGTTGCTCGGTAAGAGCCGGGCTTGGTGTCAGGCGGACACTGGGTCTATCAAATCGGGGAGCAAGCTGATCTATCAATCTATCGGGAGCCAGCGTCGCCACATCTGGCGAATAAAGAGGTTGCAAAGCAAGCTTAGGCATAACAGTTCTTGGTATTGAGTTTGCTGGGCATTGTAAAGCCAATGAGATGAATTACAACGCGAGGATAAAAAAGCTTACAGTTTGGTTTAAACACGCACATCCAACATGGTGCCGAGCATATCTTGTTCGCGCTGAATTAGGTTTGTCCCAATTCGGCTGTAGTGGGAGGCTTGGTTGAGGCTATTGAGCGCATCAATGTGGTTGGCGTACTGCTTTTTAGGCGCGGGAGACACAGGTTGCAGCGTGGGGTCTATCGGTTTTCCGACGGTGGATTCCACGGGCAAGCTCGCCTGTTGGATCTCGCGCGCGGCATCCTCCATCATTTTGGAAGAGTGCATGACCATGGATGAACCATTAGAAACTGCTGATACAGACATCGCGCTTACCTCATCGTTACGGTTAAAGTTTAGTCGTATCGCCTGAGTTACTCAAGTTAGGAAAACAGATGTGCAATCGCATCGCGCTCTTCTTCGGTGAGCAACGAAGTTTCATTCTGATGCAGAGAACGATCGATTTCCCCTTGCAGGGCGCGCAACTGCTGCGGGCTTAATTGGCTCAGTTGTGATTTCCAGCGTTCAAATTGTTGAGGGTTCATTGGGTGTTCCGGTATTAACAAATAGAGGTCTTTATTGAGACGTCTTCGACAATCGGTGCTCATGGTGTTGCTCCCTGTTGCCGCATTGCAATAATCGAAAATTAGCGCTGAGCTGCTGGTTTTTTGTCCGAACAGTGTCAAGGTTATCAAAAAAACTGGTGATATAAACACAAGTGACTCACGGCTTCCATTTATCACACCTCAATTTGAAGCTGTCGTTTCCAGTTGAAGGTTATAGGTGGACAAGTTTAAGAAAATACTACTTTTGATTGATACGCTCTTGCGGCTTTTCCTTCTCTCAACAACACTTGAATGAAAACCAGTGCAAGTGAGGCAATCCAGATGCAAGGCATTATCTATACCGTTCTCTCCGATATGGTGATTGAAAAATTCGGTGTGCTGTTTTGGGATCAGTTGTTGGAGGATCTAAAGCCCAGCTCCGAAGGGGTGTATACATCCGGTCAGCAATACAACGATGATGAGTTACTGGCCATGGTGGGCTATTTGAGTGAGAAAGCCCAAATCCCAGCGCCTGATTTAGTCCGTGCTTATGGTGAATACCTGTTTACCCATTTATTTAATAGCTTGCCGGAAAACTACCCGCATAAAAGCGACCTCAAAACCTTCCTGCTTTCGGTGGATAAAGTGATCCACAAAGAAGTGCAGCGACTCTATCCCGATGCTTACTTGCCTCAGTTTGAAAACCGAGTTGAAGAGAAAACGCTGACCATGAGTTACTACTCGAAACGACAATTGTGCGCGGCGGCGGAAGGGTTAATTTTAGGCGCGGCCAAGCAGTTTAATCAGCCGGTAAAGATCACTCAGCCCGTCTGCATGCATTGTGGAGCTGACCACTGTGAGATTGTGGTGGAATTTTTGCCATCATGAGTGCCGAAGCGCAATTTCAACGCATTTACGAGCGAGAACGCAAAGCTCGGATCCTTGCGGAAAAACTCCTTGAGGAGAAAAGCCGCGCCTTGTACGACAAAGTGCTGGAGCTGCAATCCACCTTAGAGCAGTTGAGTGGTGCTCAGGCGCAGCTATTGCAGTCAGAAAAAATGGCGTCAGTCGGTCAGTTGGCCGCTGGGGTCGCCCATGAAATCAACAATCCGATTGGATTTTGTCTGAGTAATTTGAATACCTTGCGTGATTATGCCGAGGTGTTTGCTCAGTTAGCGGATCTCGTTGAGCAGTCAGCGCCGAGTCTTGAGGGTAGCGAGTTTTATCAAGCTTTGACGTGCTTTAAACAGCAGCACGATTTGGCGTTTGTGCGCGAAGATGTGGTCAGCCTTGTCGAAGAAAGTGCCAGTGGTTTGCATCGGGTTAAAGACATTGTCACTAGCTTACAAAGTGTTTCGCACAGCAGTGATGGCCGTTTTGCGGAATGCAATCTCAACGACTGCATAGAATCGGCACTGCGCATTGTGTGGAATCAGTTTAAATACACCATGATGGTTGATCGGCAACTAGCTGAAAATCTACCCAAGATCAAAGGGATTGCCCCTGAAATACAACAGGTGCTGATGAACATGTTCATCAATGCTTCTCACGCTTGTGATGAGCACGGCGAGTTAACCATTACTACCGATACCTTGAATGAGAAGGGCAAAACTTGGGTACAGGTGCAAATTGCTGATAATGGCCATGGGATTTCACCAGAACACTTAGCCAAAATCTTTGACCCCTTTTTCACCACCAAACCTGTCGGGGTTGGAACCGGGCTGGGGTTATCCATCGCGTTTGGAATTGTGGAAAAACATCAAGGTAAGATCTCGGTGACCTCAGAAGTGGGGCAGGGAACACGGTTTACCTTGTTGTTCCCTGCGATCTGAATGGCTCGTTCAGTCGGATTGAGAGTCGACCTTGACCGCAAACTTGCTGGCGAGCGTGTGCAGCTCAGGCAGCATGCGATAAATCAAGTGCAGCTGTTGCAGTACCATGCGCGCCGAGCCTTCATCATCCTCACGCCACTCAGCAAGGCGTTTCTCTAATCCTGAGCTATCAATACCGCTGGTATCACACTCTTCACAGTGGTTGGACAACTGTTGATGCAGCAAGTCGAGATGCTGATGGATCACGCGATGTGAATCGAGTACCAACTGATGCACGGTTTCATCATCCAGTCGGGTTCGATGCGCTCCAAGCGCTGAGATATAACTGAGCAGCGCGTGGTTAAGAGTCAGGAAACGAAAGCTCTCATCGGCCGCCGCACGATAACGCCCCGGTTCTGCCAGCATATTGGTGACCGCGGCAGAAAGTGCGGCATCTTGGTTGTGGGCATGACGCCGCGCAATCCGGTAACTCAAGCTGTCTTTTTTACCAATCCGATATTGACCAATGATCTGCGCCAAGTACTGCTTATTGGCATCAATTGCTTCCGCCATCACTTTATGCAGCCGTTTCGATTGCCAGTCCGGCAGAATGAGCACCACGGCCGCTACCGCTAAGGCGCAGCCAATGAGGGTATCCGCCAATCTTGGTAATACCACCGCATAGCCTTCACCTAACTGATTGAAACAAAACAGCACCAATAAGGTGATAAAACCGGTCGCGTAGCCGTAGTTGTTGAGGCGAAACGCAAAAAACATCACACCGGAGAAGACAATAAACACCAATTGGCTCTCTTGTGATGGGAAGAAGGTGAGTAGCGGCACGCCAATCAGCAAGCCGGCTAAGGTGCCAATGATCCGCGCGGTGAGTTTTTGCTTGGTTGCGGCGTAGTTTGGCTGGCAAACAAACAGGGTGGTGAGCAAAATCCAGTAACCGCGCTCAATGCCAAACCCTTGAATGATCGCATAGCCCAGCGTTAGGGTGGTAGACAAGCGCAGCGCATGACGAAATAACAGCGAATCTTTATTGAGATTGGCGCGAATACGTTGCCACATGCTGCCTAAGGTGTGCGCTTCAGTGTCATCCAGTACCCCTTCTTCGGGTTTGGCCACATCCGGGTTGCTGACGTTACTGAGCTGTTTTTCAACGGTCGCTAAGTTATTGAATAGATAGCCTAACTGACCCAAAAGACTTTTCCAGTCTCGTCTCTCTTGTTGGCGAAGATAGCTGAGTGATAACTGCAGTTCATCCAACGCGACAATCGAAGCGGAGTCGTGTTGGTAACTGTGTCCAAGGCGAATCGATTGAGCGATATCACGGCACGCTTTCGCTTGCGTCTCTAATAAATATTTAAAGCGGAACAGAATGTCTGAGCGGCCAAAGTGATCGGCCAGCTCTTGGTAACGGTAATGGCTGGAGCTCACTCGTTCGTGAATGTCTTGCGCCAGAAAATAGATGTTTAAAAAGCGATCGCTGGCGCTGTCCACATGCCCCCGTTTGGATCGGGTCAGAAACACCGCCTTGCACTGGTTTAACGCATTGACTGTCGCGGCGTTAAGATTGGCCTCAATGATCCGGTGGGGCTGCGGAATCATGTTGGAAACCGGGTGGAAAAGGGTGGATTTCGCCTCTAAATAATTGGCCAGTTGTAGAAACACATTAGCGAGGTTTTGTTGTACGGGCTGCATTGGCCAAAAGGCATGCCACAGCATCGACATCAAGTAGTACCAAGCGCTGCCGCTGAGTAAAAGTAACGGCTGAAACCAGATATTAGTGCTTTGATGGGCACCGAGCATGGTGTACACGGCAATCAACAGAGAAGCAAACGCTATGCTGGCGTAGCGAGCTCCCATAGCGCCGAGCATGATAAAACCAAAACTTGAGGTGAAAAGGCCAAGCGCAAACAGCCACGGGGTTTGAAACAGAATTTCAATCGAGAAGGCGGCAATCGCAAAACAGATCAAGGTAAGAGTGATGGATTTCAAACGGCCACTAAAGCGGTCATCTCGATCGGCGAGTGCCGCGGCAATCACCCCGAGAATCAAAGGGGTGATCCAAGTGTTGAGCTGATAATACCAAGCGGGGATCACCACACCCAGTAAAGTCAATAAGATCAAGACACTGTAGTTAACAGTTTTATTCGCCCAATACAGGCGCAGTTGGTTAATTTTCGGCACAGCGCAGCACATTCATCAGTGTAGAAAGGGCAAAGTCTAGCAGATTACACCAATAAGATTCTGATCAAGATAAAGAAAACCTCGTTCTGCCACTTCTGCGCTATGCTCGTTAACCGTTAAGAATATTGACATTATCTTTTCATCGGCACCGGAGTTTGGGGTATGATTGCCGACAACTTTGTTAGTGGGCTTTTACCAATGCAGCTGAATGCGAATAAGACTGCACAATTTTTTATTGCCAATGAATATTACCAAGTCCAGCTTGAGAAAGAGTGGTTGGTGTTAACTTCGCTCAGTAGCGAAGAACGTATTCCCTTTCATGTCTGGAACGGTGAAGTGCAGATCCGCAGAGGCGTATTTTGGGGAACGTTGCAGTTTTTTGCTCATCCCGAAGAGGGCGTGCAGCGCAGTTGGCTGGTGCAGGGTCTCCCTTGGCCGGAATGTCGCCATTTTGCGCACCAATTAGTGGCGCATTATCAAGCGTGGCACAATCGCCAATGTGAGCAATTAAGTCTCTATTTTCCGCGTTGGCAGCAAGAGTTGTCTCGTCTAAAGCGCCTGCCGTCTTTTCTATCCCACTCCTCCGTTGAAGCTTGGGTCGCGCAAGTGTATGCCGATTTAAAACTGATGGACATGACGCTGCATGAAGCGCAAAAACATCTTCCCACGGTTTTCGATACCTTACTGCCTTGGCTGCTCGATACCTCCGCGACGTTGTATGAGCGTAATAAAGCTTGGCTCGAGATAGAACGCGCGAACTGGACAGTCTTGTTTTCCCAGTGTGAATCGTCGCCGCTCAATGTCTCGCAGCAATACGCTGTGCTGCTGAATGACGATCACAACTTAGTGTTGGCGGGCGCAGGTTCAGGTAAAACCAGCGTACTGACTGCGCGCGTTTCCTATTTATTGCAGAGCCATTTGGCGAAACCAGAGCAAATTTTGTTGGTCGCTTTTGCACGCGATGCGGCACAAGAGATGGCCGAGCGCTTAAAAAACAAAATTGGTTTGGAAGCCGAGCGTTTGCACATCAATACCTTCCATCAGTTGGGTCTGCGCATTATCAACCGAGTGGAAGGCAAAACGGTGATCATGTCGCCACTCGCGAATGACAGTAAGCTTAAGCAGGCTTGGTGTATTGATTGGTTAAAGCGCCACTGGATGACGCCGACCAATTTTAAACGTTGGCAAAAACATCTCGCCAAATGGCCGATTGCGTATCTGGCGGGGGATGATGAACTCGGTAGCCACGTAGAAAACCCGAAATTGATCGCATGGCTCGAGAAGCAGCTCGATCAATTGGCACAAATGGGATTGAGTAAAAAAGAGCTGCAAGAGCGGCTGGTGGATCACGATGACTATCCGCGCTTAAACAGCGAGCTTTCCTTATGCTGGCCGTGCTATCAAGCGTGGCAGCAGATGCTTAAAGATCAAAACCAGATTGATTTCAACATCATGATCACCAGAGCGACCGAGTATGTCGAAAAAGGCAAATTCCGCTCGCCGTGGAAATTTATCATGGTCGATGAGTATCAAGACATCTCGCCGCAGCGTTTACGCTTGCTACAAGCGCTGTGTGAGCAAAACCAAGGCCAGTGTAACCTGTTTGCGGTCGGCGATGATTGGCAATCCATCTACCAATTTGCAGGTTCCGATGTGGATTTGACCACCGGTTTTGCAACCCGTTTTGCCAATTCGACGGTGCACCATCTCGATACGACTTATCGTTTTAATGATCAGATTGGTGCGGTCGCCAACCGCTTTATTCAGCAAAATCCGCATCAGTTACCCAAAACGCTCAATAGCTTTAAAACCGAGAAGCAAAAAGCGGTCATGCTGGCACCGAACCATTCGGTTGAAAAAATATTGGATGAAATCAATCGCTCCACCAATAAGCTGAAAACCGTGCTATTGCTTGGTCGTAATCACTACCATAAACCTGAGTTACTGAAAGATTGGCAGAATCGTTATCTCTCTCTCAAGCTCGATTTTATGACTTGCCATGCCAGCAAAGGCAAAGAGGCGGATTATGTGATTATTTTGGCGGTCGATGATGGCCAATTCCCTGCTCGGGTGAAAGCTTTGCATTTGGATGATGCGTTGAACCAAAGTGAGGATGATTTCCCGTATGCCGAAGAGCGGCGCTTATTCTATGTCGCGTTGACTCGTGCCAAAGAGAAAGTGTGGGTGACTTATAACGGCAACGGCTCCAGCTTTGTTCAAGAACTGTTGAATGATGACTATCCGGTTGTTAAGCAAAAATAGAATTTGGAATAATTTTAAATGGAGAGAAAAGGCGAGCTAAGCTCGCCTTTTTCAATTAAGACTGTTCACTATTTTGTGAAGATGTTTTATGCCCGATCAGCATTCCATGCACATAAGGATGCCCAGTAAATTTAGACATAATAATGACCGCTGACACATGGACGGCAACGGCAGCCATGGTCAGATTAGCTAAGGTTTCATGCACCTCTTTAATCCAGTCTTCACCCCAAAACAGATCCCACTCACTCATCCAACCCGATAAACCGGTGGCGAGCAGTAAAAACCACATTGCCCAAATCATAATCGCACCAGCAGGGTTATGCCCAGTGTGATTATCTTGTTTGGTTCGCACCACTTCTTTAATGTGCTCAATGGCTTTGGGAATGGATGGCGTAAAAGCCGTTAGCCGAGCAGGGGAGTGAGTGATTACCCCCCAGCCTAAACGCAGGATAATGGCTCCCATAACCACATAGCCAACCCATTCGTGTAAATCACTGCCCTCTTCAATTGCAAAAAAATTAGCCAAGAAAAGGGCGGCAACCAACCAATGCGTTACTCGAACAAAAAGATCCCATGTGTATGGTTTAGCCATCTTTTTCCTCTTTTACTTTCTCCATATTGGTTGGGTTGAAATAGATTTCGACTCGTTTACCCTCTTGGTCGTGACCATACAATTCATAGCAACTGGTTTTGGTGATTTTGAACACTTTAATCTTATAGCCCATATCTTCCACTTGTTGCTGAGCTTGTTCAAAAGGAATCCAACTGCTTTCGGGTTCTGTTGTACAAGTCGGGTCAGCGAATGCTGCCGCAGAAACTAAGCCAAGAGAAGTAATAGCGAACAGACGAGAAATTTTGAGTAGTGACATAATGCGCTCCTTTACGTTATGCATTGACTTCATCTTACCGATTTAATCTTAATGAATACTTAAGAATACGGTTAGAATGCGTTCATAATTGAACCCAATAATCTTAGTCCAATAAAAAAGGTTTGCTGACGCAAACCCTTAAAATTGTTTCTATGGCAACGGATGTTTACAACAATATCCAAGCCCAAGTAAAAGCTGCAAAGCAGAGCGCAACAAATACAGCGGCAGAGCCAATATCTTTCGCCCGTCCACTGAGTTCATGATGTTCAGCCCCAATCCTGTCTACGACAGCCTCAACGGCAGAATTTAAAAGTTCAGCGATTAAAATAAGAACAAGGCAGCCAACAAGTAATACTTGTTCAACTTTCGTCACAGATAAGAAAAAGGTAAGAACGGTTAAGGGTAACGTTAAGGCAACCTCTTGACGAAAGGCTGCTTCATTTTTCCATGCAGCGGCAAATCCTTTCATCGAGTACCCAGTCGCGTAAAAAATACGCGCTATACCAGTACGTGAATGCTTCATAGTGTTTGTCATGTTGTGTTTGTTTTTGAATGGCTACGGATTATAAAGATTTATCATCAGCTGCCAACTAATAAGGTTTTTTTTCATTAAAATTTGTGTTCTTAAGTATTTTTTAAGATTTAATTGCAAGGCTAGAGTTAGGATGTATGAATCAATGGTAAATGATAATAGTTGTAATTCTGTTATTAAAATTGTTGATTTTTTAGACATGGGATTTAATTGATATCTTTATTCGGCATGAATTCTGCATTCATAACGAATGCTCGCGATGCGTATTGATGGATCATTACAAATTGTTACTTATTTTATCGACAAGTTTTCACGGTCAATAGTAATAATAAGTACGATTGGTGGTGGGGTGTTTGAACTTAATATTCACCACAAGCCAATGGAAAATGAATAAAAAGAATACCATTTAAAAAATAAATAATAGGGATTTTATTATGACGCCTCGTCAGTTATTGGCTATTTCAATAGTTATGTGTACCTCTCCAATCTCCTATGCAGCTGAAAAAAGTAAATTAGAGGTATATGGGGATATTGCTCAATACGGGATTCCTCTTACCGCTGGATTGATTACGGCCATTCATATGGATGGTGAAGGGATGATGCAGTTGGCTGAGGGGGCATTCTGGACTGCGGCGGCAACGGAGGCGCTGAAATTGTCGGTTGATGCCCAACGTCCAAATGGAGGAAGCCAAAGTTTTCCTTCTGGCCATACATCAGCAGCGAGCCAAGGGGCGGCTTATCTGCAGTTTCGGTATGGTTCAACTTACGGTATCCCAGCTTACGCTGCGGCAGCGCTAGTGGGTTATTCACAAGTTGATGCGAATAAACATTACTGGCGAGATGTTGCCGCCGGCATGGCATTAGCCACTGGCATTCAATATGCGATTACTGTTGGGGGGATCTCCGCCACCAATTTAGTGCTTGTGCCTTATTTTGATGGCGACGAAACAGGAATTTACGCCAGTTTGTCATTCTGATGTGGTGATGACGCGGTAGCATAATGCCAGAGCGTGAAGGGGATGTTATTCTATGCCCAGCAAATCTAGCACTTTATGATTAATAGGCGAGAATGAATGGCCAAAGCACTTCTATTAGTTGATATTCAAAATGATTTTTCACCCAGCGGTGCGCTGCCTGTACCGGATGGGGATGCCGTTGTCCCTGTGATTAATCAATTGCTTCCGCTCTTTGAACATGTGATTGCCACCAAAGATTGGCACCCAGCCAAACACGCGAGTTTTGCGTCCGTGCAGGGGAAAACTCCGGGCGAAGTCATTGACCTTAATGGTATTCCACAAGTGATGTGGCCTGATCACTGCGTGCAAAATACCCATGGCGCAGAATTTATAGCAGGGTTGGATGTGCAGCGGATTACGCACATTGTCACCAAAGGCACTCATGCTGAAGTCGACAGTTATAGTGGTTTTTATGATAACCAACGCTTCCATGCTACAGGATTGGCCGAATACTTGAGTAATCAGGGAATTTCAGAGGTTTACATTGCAGGTTTAGCCACCGACTACTGTGTGAAATTTACGGCGTTGGATGCGGTTTCACTCTGCTTTAAAACTTGGGTGATTCAGGATGCCTGCCGTGGCGTTGAACTCAATGAGGGTGATTGCGCGGCTGCATGGCACACGATGCAAACGGCAGGGTGTCAGTTGATCACCTCTCAGCAGTTGCTTGCGGGTTAATGATCTACCTCAGGCTCTATAACCATGACTATCTCAAGAAATAGCCATGGTTGCGGTTAGATCAAGTGTTAGGTGCGTTCAGCGAGATAAGCTTGGTAATCCGGAATTTCAATTTGCACTTCCTGCTCCATCAAAGAGGAAGAAAACAGGAACTTAGCGCTGGCACGGTTGGTGGCGACGGGAATATTCCACACACTGGCGATACGCAGTAGCGCTTTCACATCGGGGTCATGCGGAACGGCATTGAGTGGATCCCAAAAGAAAATCAGCACATCAATTTTGCCTTCAGAAATTAACGCGCCCAGTTGCTGATCACCGCCCATTGGGCCGCTGATCATACTTTTGATCGCCAGTCCCGTTTCTTTACTGAGCATATGCCCCGTGGTGCCAGTGGCATACAGGAAATGGCGTTGCAGTTTTTCCTTGTTCTCTGTTACCCAGCGCAGCAGTTCACCTTTGCAGTTATCGTGAGCCACAAGAGCAACGTGTTTGTGCGCTGCCATAGTGCGGGTGGTTTTTTTCATGGGTACATTTCCTAATGATTTTGGATGAGAGGTTTGATAACCAAATTTTCGAGTTTATTCAACCGTTTTTACTTGAAATACGGGCCTGTATTCGGACGGAGATAACGAATCTGCAATGATCTTTTTCTCTAGGTGATTAGGGGTTAACGCTTCAATCTTAGGTGCTTGTAGCACAGCGTACGGCTGCTGACGCAAAAATGCCGCGGCTTGACGTACTGAAAGGCGGCCTTGTTCGACCATTTGATCGCTTGGGGCAAATTCAACACGGCCTCGTAATAATCCTCGATAAACACCATGACTCAAATAGGTTGCGATAAGGCCGATTTGGTCACTTTTATTGAGTGAACGCAATTCGCTGATCGCCGCTTCAATCGCCACCGCACTGCCAACCAAATAACGCACGTTCGGTTGCTCTAATGCTTGCTGTATCAAATTACGTTGTAGCTCTTTATCGTTGTCCGCCCACAAAATTTCAGTAATGCGCACGTCGCTGTCACGAATCGCCTCTTGCAGCCCTTGTAAAACGGGTTTTGTCCCGCCACTGGAAGCAGGACCGGGCAGCACCACAATCTTGATGTCGCCGCTGCCTTTGGGGTGCTTACGGGCTAAATATTCACCCGCGTAAAAACCCATCCAATACCAATCGACGCCCACTTCGCCTTTTAGGTGTTCTTGCTGTTTCTCATCCAACAGCAACTGATTCACCGTAGCAAACACAGGGATTGAGCGTGTGTAACGTGCCAAATCCTCTTGATACAGCTCGGGTGATACGGTGCCAAGCAAAATGGCGTCTGCCCCCCAACGTACGCACAGTGCAATTTGCTGTTGTTGCTTGCTGTGGTTAGGGTAGCCACCCGCTTCCATAACACGCAAATTGAGGTTAAGTTTACGCGCTTCCTCCACCATGCCGTAGTTGACCGACAGCCAGTAAGAGTCTTTGAGATGAGGGTAAAGCGCACAGAGTTTTTCCGCCGCTGTTGCTGGAAGTGCAGAGAGCAGCAAAAGTGCAGAAATCAGTGAAAATGAGTGCAAACGCAGATTTGGCATGAGGTTATTCGTTGGCGAACCGGAGTAAACACTGCACAATATAGCCCAATCCGTCACGCAGAAGAAGTCAACAAGAAGGTTTTCCCCATGCGTCTCGCTAAAGCCAGTATTGGTCGCAAGCTCTTATTTTCTTTCAGCGCGATGGCATTGCTCGTGCTTCTCTCGGCACTGATCGGTGTTTTAGGCTTTTCTCTGGTCGCGAAAACCGAGCGCGATGTAGTCAATAATGCCATTCCTTCGATGATCGAGGCGCGCCAAGTGGCCGAACTTAGTCATCAAATCATTGCCTCTGTGCAGACTCTGTCTAACGCCAAAAATGAGCAAGAACACCAAGCCGCAGGGCAGAAGGTTTTCTCGCAGTTAGAAACTTTACTCACCCATATCCAACAATTGGGAGAGGAGGCGTTTGATAGCGTGCTGCTGGATAGGTTAGAGCAAGATGTGCAAAACGTAATTGATACTCTGGCGCAATTGGGACGGCGCGTTGAGCACAGACTCACGCTGGAGAGCCAACTGAGTGCGAGCGTCAAAGAGATGCGTAAATTGGCGCAAGAGCTGGAACAGTTAACCCGCACCCAAGTGCTCAATACCAGCACGATTGCGGTCGCCAATGTCACGCACATCTACGATTTATTGCAAAAGCAGCAGCAAGCGCAGGTTTATCAGGCATTAGACAATCTGGTGGAAGTCGATTTGGATTTGGCGGAGCGCTTACATGAGCTGCATCTTCTGGCTTTTAAGGTGCTCAATGAGATTGAAGAAACGCAAACCGTGACCGATTTAGAGCGGATTTTAGCTTTAGATAGCGAATTTGCTGCCAACTTAAGCATTATGCAGCGCCGTGTACAAGCGGTGGAAGATCCGACCCGCTCTAAACAAATGATCGGTTTATTGCGCGAACTAGAAAAGCGCCGCATCGTATTCGAGCTACTGAAACAGCGCTACAGCAATGAACAGGCTGCGCAACAATTACTGCAAGGTAGCTTGACTCAATTCGCCAAGCTCAACAATACCGTCAACCAACTGGTCGATGCGTCAAATCAAGTGACAACCACCGCGGTGAGTAAACTCTCTAACACCCTCTATTACGCACAATTGATCTTGACCGTACTGGGGTTACTCGGCTTAGTGATTGTGGTGTGGATAGTGTGGAAGGTTGTCTATCGCTCGGTCATTCAGCGTCTCGATCAACACACCGCGGCGCTGCTCTCAGTGGCCAAAGGGCAGCTCGAAGTTGAGATCTCGACTCAAGGCAATGATGAACTGGGTCAGATGGGGCAGGCGATTGCCCATGCGCGAGATACCGCCAAAGCGCTCAAAGTGGTGGTAGAAAGTGAAGTGCTAGCCAAACGCGAGTTGCAACAGCACAAAGAACATTTGGAAGAGTTGGTCGAGCAGCGTACTCATCAATTGAGCGAGATGAACCATAAGCTCAATCAAGAAGTGCTTAACCATGCCAAAGCGCGTTATCAAGCGGAACAGGCCAGCCGCGCGAAGTCAGCCTTCTTGGCCACCATGAGCCATGAAATTCGTACCCCAATGAATGGTGTGTTGGGCACGGCGCGTTTACTACAAGAAACCTCGCTCACTTCCACTCAACAGCACTATGTACAGGTGATAAACCGTAGCGGACGGTCGCTGTTGGCAATCCTTAACGATGTACTCGATTACTCCAAAATCGAAGCGGGACATCTGGAGATTCATCAAACTGATTTCGATTTGTATCGATTAGTGCGTGAAACTTACGATCTGATGCAAAGCCGGGCGCTAGAAAAAGGCATCAGCCTCACTTACCACATTGATGAGGATGTCACGCAATACTGGCAAGGTGATGAAATCCGTATCGGACAAGTGCTCAATAATTTGGTTGGCAACGCGATCAAGTTTACTGAGCAGGGCGAAGTGCGTATTAGTATCCGCCTAGGCCTCGATGGGCAAGGCATTCGCTTTGCAGTGGAAGACTCGGGCACTGGGATTGCCGAGGAGGAGCAAGCGACCTTGTTTGACGCCTTTACTCAAGCCGAAGCCGGCCGCCGAAAACAATGTGGCACTGGCTTAGGTTTAGCGATCAGCCGTAAGTTGGTGCAAGCAATGGGCGGCGAGTTGCAACTCGCTTCGCAGCTCGGTCAAGGTAGCTGTTTCTGGTTTACCTTACCGTTAGCGGTTGGACAGCCTGTTGAGACGCCAGCACTAGCGGTCGATGATGTGCCTGTCGCTAAAGTGCTGCTTGTCGAAGATAACGAAGTCAACTGTTTGGTCGCACAAGGCTTTTTAACCGGTCTCGGCCATCAAGTGACCTTGGCGAAAAGCGTACAAGAGGCGAAACTCTGCTTCCAGCAGCAACGCTTTGACATTGCACTACTCGATATTCATTTGCCCGATGGGAATGGGGTTGATCTGCTGCGTGATTTACGCCAAATGGAAGACAGTATTCATAATGCGGTGATCCCTTTTATTGCCGTTTCTGCTCATGTGTTTAATGAAGATGTTGCGGGATATTTAGCCGCAGGATTTGATGGTTATCTGCCTAAACCGCTGGTCAAGGAGCAATTGGCGGTCATGTTACGTCGGCAGTTAACCGGAAGGGGAGGGCATGACGTTGACGGCAAATCGCAACACGAATTCTCGACAGTGAAAACTTCAGCGTTAACGGAAGATGTTGCAGTCCTTGATAAAGCTAAGTTTGAACAGGATGTGCAGATCCTTGGTGTAGAGAAAATGCGAGAAATTGTCGGCTATTTTGAACAGGGCTGTGCCGAGTTCTTCGTTATTTGTGAAGCGCAGAAGGATAACGATGCGCAGATCAAAAGCCAAGCTCATAAGTTAAAAGGTTCTGCGGGGGCGTTATGGTTAACGGCGCTGTACCAGCTTTGTCAGCAAATTGAGCAAGCGGATTCCCCGGCGAAAGCATTCCAAGCTAGCCCACTCGTCGAGGCGGTGGAACACGCGAAAAGTGCGCTGGTTCAAACGTTGAGTGACATGAAATAAGTATAAAAAAAGACCTGCGACAAGCGCAGGTCAAATCCCTATGTGGAGCATTTGGGAGAGTATGATTACAAAGTTATGGGGGATATTAGTGACGCCGAACCCTACTTTCCGCGTCACTAATTGGGTTAGGCGACCAGTTCTTCCTGTTGCGCCAAATTCAGTAGTCGGCACACGTTAATGTGACCAACCCCTTCTACAGACTCCAATTGAGTCACGAGAATGGACGATATTTTTTTCTCTTGCGCAGATTTGCGCAGCAATTGGATCAATTGAGTAGCAATATCACCTTGCTTGTCTAAATGCTGGAAGTACGTTGGTGTGACACCACGCAAAATGGAGAGCTTACGCAGCAGAGCTGGCTTGTCAGACACTGCCCAAATGGTGGCTTGGCTTTGACAGCGTGACATCAAAAGCGGCGTTTCACCTTGCTCAGTCACAATCGCTACACCGAGATCTTTATTCACTTTGGATGCTGAAATCATCGATGACAGAGCGAAGCTTTTGCCCGCATCGTTGCACAGATGCTGTAGCGCATCCCAACAATTTTGCGCGCAGTGAGTTTCGTGCTCAACCCCTTGGGCGATACGCACCATGGCTTGTACTGCTTCAACGGGGTAACGTCCCGCGGCTGATTCCGCAGAAAGCATGATCGCGTCAGTACCATCAATCACCGCATTCGCCACGTCTAACACTTCTGCACGTGTTGGCAATGGGTTTTCGATCATGGATTCCATCATTTGTGTCGCGGTGATCACAGGTTTACCTAAGTGTTTGGAACGAGCGATCAACGCTTTTTGTACGCTTGGCAAACGAGCATCGCCAATCTCAACCCCTAAGTCACCACGAGCAACCATGATCACATCTGACGCGCGAATAACGCTGTCCATCGCTTCTTCAGTGGCTACCACTTCGGCACGCTCAACTTTCGCGACAATGTGTGCATGACAACCTGCTTGTACGGCGAGTTGGCGTGCGTATTCAATGTCTTCGGCATTACGTGGAAAAGACACGGCTAAGAAGTCTGCTTGCAGTTCAGCGGCGGTAATAATGTCGAGCTTGTCTTTCTCTGTCAGAGCAGGAGCCGATAGGCCACCACCGAGCAAGTTAATACCTTTACGGTTGGAAAGCTTGCCGCTATTCAGTGCAACAGTGTGTGCGATACGAGTTTGCGTATCGACCGCTGTCACTTCCAGTTGAATGCGACCATCATCCAGTAGCAGGATATTGCCCACTTTCAGGTCATCGATCAGCTCTGGGTAATCTAAACCCACGCGCTCTTGCGTACCAGCTTGACGATCTAAATTCCCATCCAGAATAAAAGTGTCGCCTGCAGCGAGTTGAATCGCGCCTTCTTCAAAACAAGCGATACGAATTTTAGGACCTTGTAAGTCAACTAATACACCCACGCTCACATTCAACTGTTGCGCGATGTCACGCACCATTTCCGCGCGGGCAATGTGTTCTTCAGCGCTGCCGTGAGAAAAGTTCAAGCGAACTACGTTCACGCCAGCTTGGATAAGTTGAGTCAGAGTTTCACGAGTTTGGCTAGCTGGGCCTAAAGTGGCCACGATTTTGGTTTTACACATATTGCAATTCCTATAACGACGCTCAACAAGAAAAATAAAAAAGAGAAAGTAAGCAGGAGCTAGGCTCCTGCTTGGCGTAGGTTAAGAGGCTGCTTGAGTTTTCAGAGGCTTGCCTTCTGCTTCGTCGATATCGACGACCTTCTTCGCATTCCACACTGTCAGCGCGAGCAGTACTGAAACCACACCTGCTGCTAGCCAGAAGTACTGAGCGTTACCGAAGTCGTAATGTTTTACGCCTTCAACTTCAGTCACTGTGATCAGTGATGCAGAGATCAGTTCTTGAGCAGAAGCGGCGATGTAAGAACATAGACCGATCAGACCTTTTACTGCACCTACTGCGTTTTTCGGCATCAGGTCACAAGCGATAAGACCTGCAAGGAATACTACCAGACCACCGATAGAGAAGCCGATCATGCTTAGTGCCACAGCGTCGATAACACGGTTATCTGGGCCGAAGAACATCAGGCACATACCCGCGACGTTAGTCAATCCGTACAGCAGGTTCGGGATGTTACGGTTACCGTTGAACACTTTGTCAGACAAGACACCAGACAAAATTGCACCCGCTAGACCCGCTGTTGGGTACATAGACATGGCAAAACCCGCGTCAATCAGTGAGTAGCCTTTTTGTTCTTGCAGGAACAGTACCGCCCAAGAAGACATTGCGTAGCGAGAGATGTACATCGCCGCACAAGCTAGAGCGATAAGCCATACTACTGGTTGCTTCAGGATGAACATTTGCGCACGACGAGTTTCTTTCGGGTCGTTGGCTTTTTTGATTTCAGTACCTTCGTCAAACGCTGTACCTGGATCTGGCATACCGTAAGTTTGTGGACGGTCTTTCAAAAGTTTAAACATGATGAGAGAAGCCACGACACCAGCGATACCTGCACCGATGAAGCCTGCGCGCCAGCCGAAATAGCTCACCAAGCTTGCGGTTAGGATCCAAGTGATACCTTCACCGATGTTACGTGAGCCACCCCAGATGGAGTAACGGCTACCACGTTGTCTTGGCGAGAACCATTGGTAGAGAGATACACATGATGGTGCAGAGCCGACCGACTGGAACCAACCGTTCAAACCCCATAGCAGAACGAAGAAGAACGCGACGGTGTTCATCCCCATGAAAATGGAGGCGATGCCAGACAGCAGCAGCGAGAACGACATAAAGCGGCCAATGTTGGCATAGTCAGACAGGAAGCCGTTCAAGAACTTACCAAATGCGTAAGTAAAGAAGAATGCTGAACCCATGATACCGAGTTCTTCGAGGGTTACGATACCTGCATCCAGCATCGGTTTTTTCACTACGCCGAGTGCCATACGTACAACGTAGAACATAGCGTAACCGAAAATCAGGCCAATAAAGACTTGCCACTGATAACTTTTGTAGCGTTTTTGCATTTCCGCTTTTGACATGCTGCTTAAAGGCAGGTCGGGGCGGGTTTTAAAGAAATTAAGCATAAGAGCTCTCCCTAGTTCACAAGATCAAACGGGCTGTTTGTCGGGAGGCATCATCATCCAAAGCAAATTTGCGCTCAAAGTCACCCTTTTGGGACAGAAATGACTCAATTGCACGGTATGAACGAGTCAAAAGTGGGAATTTACCCCTCGGTAGATAAGCAATTGCTGATAATATTAATGGCAATAGAGGTCAGAGTTGACCCAAATGCGCTGGCGACTTTTTTTGAACAATTGATAGAGATTTGAGTGAACGCACAAAATCTAGGGGTTTATCGAATGCAGCGATGGATTTTTGCTTTAATTTTGCCCAGTGTCCTACTGAGTTTTGGCATGTTGCCAACCGCGGCTCAAGCTGGTGAAAGGGAGTTGGTGATCCTCACGACTTTTTCACGTGAGCCCTTATTGCCATTAGTTGAGGAGTTCAGCCGTCGCTATCAAGGGATTGAAGTGCAAATTATTCACCGACGCGCTCAGTCCAGCGTGCAGCTGCTTAACAAGAGCTATATCCAGAACATTGATTTGGTGCTGAGCTCATCACCTTATTTGATGCAGCACTTAGCGGAGAGCGGCAAGCTGGTCACTTTGCCAGAGCCGATGCAAACTCCGGAATGGTTGAAGCCTTATGCACTGCCCATCACCGAACAGGTGGCGACGATTGGTTACTCAGGCGCGGGTTTAGTATGGAACCAAGATTACCTCAAAACCCATCAACTTCCCGAACCCAAACAATTTATTGACTTGGCTAAGCCTATCTATTTTGGTCATGTCACCATGAGTACGCCTTCACGTTCAGGTACAACGCAGATGATGGTGGAAAGTATTCTAGCCAAATATGGTTGGCAAAAAGGGTGGGAGATTTTGCTGCGAGTGGGTGCCAATTTGGCGACCGCGTCAGCCAGAAGTTTTGGGGTGAGTGACTATATTGCTAATGGTCAATTTGGTATCGGCCCGACCATCGACAGCTATGCCTTGATTTTAGGTCGTAAACTCGATTACGTGCAGTTTGCGTACGACGAGAGTTTTACCTTAATGCCAACCTATGTCGCGCAAGTCAGACAAAATCACAATGACCAATACGCCAAAGCCTTTATTGAACTTCTCATGTCTACCTCAGTACAAACCAACATGGAAGGGAACGATTTTGCAAAACACAGTCTCCAAGATAAATCGCTGTTTAATGAACAATTTACTCGTTTACCTATGGGCAGCATTATTCGCCGCGAAGAGTGCATTAACGCCTTATTCGATCTTGCGATTACTAAGCAACTGCCGCAGTTGAAAGATACCCTACTCGCGGTGCTTGAAGCGAAGGCGCAGTTTGCTCGGCGTCCTACTGTGTTGGACAAAATTGACCAGATAGAACAAACCGTCTTTGCTATGCCGATCACCGAACAAGAAGTTGATACACTGGCAACCCTACTTTCTCCAAGTTCAGAGCTAAATGAGGAACAACAAGCTGAACATGCCATGCTGCTTGCAGAAAAAGGGCATGAATGGCAATCGCGTTTGGCAAAACAGTTAGAGCAAGCCAATCAGCAATTGAAAATTTTGCTTGCTGAGGAAGCGCAATGAGCCTGACCACTCGCCATACTATCGGCGCAAGATTGCTGCTGGCGTTTGCATTAAGCACCTCTCTGCTCACTATCGTCAGCTTGGTGGCGTGGGGAACGTGGAGTCGGTTGGACTATCAAGTAGAAGAATTACTTAATCAGAGCGTGCCGAAATACAACACCAGCTATGTGCTTGAAACACGCAGTTCAGAGATCCGGCGTCGAATTCAACTGATCGTCAGCGCGACCAGCAAAGTTATATTGAACCAGCAATATCAACGTTTGCAGGACGATTTCGCCGCTATCCATTCGGCGTTAGCAAGTTTGCAGGAAACGGAAGAACAAGCGGCACTGCAACAGGGTTATACCGAACTTCAACAAACTACGTTGCATATTAATGATCTGGTTTCATCCCGTATTGACGTCAATCGCCGTTTAGCCCTATTTGCTGAACAGTTGGATTGGCTGCATCAAGATATTGGGATGGAGCTGTCACCAATGCGTCAAGAATTGCAGTGGCAATTAGAACGAGGTGGTGCTGCACAGCCGCAAGCTCAAGTGATGTTTCAAACCATCAATTTGATCCAAGCCATTCTGGATGGGGAGACACAAGCCTTTCTGTTTGTGGATGAGCTGCTTAGAGCCAAGCATCTCACCCAAGTGGATAACGGTATGCGTGTTTTGCAGTATCGGCTTGATGAATTAAACCGATTAAGCCAACCACTGTTTTCTCAGCCATCGTCAATCGCTTATCAACAATTGTTGGAAGAGTGGCGTGATGTCTTGCGCCTTGATGGTGATTTTCACCAAAGTTTGCGTGATATGGTGGTGCTGACTCAGCATTTGGATAGCACAAGTGAGCAGCTACAAACTCAGTTAAATCAGCAGCATATGTCTATTGCGGATTTGGTGGCGAACGCTGATGCACTGTTTGTGCAAGTCAAAAAACAGACCGCCCAATTGGTGAAAGAAGGCAACCGAGTGTTGTTGATCTGTTTTGGGCTTTCCATCGGCTTGAGCTTACTTCTGATGTACTATTTTGTGCATAAACGTATTGTCGGACGCTTACATCGATTAAGTGAAAGCCTAGATGCGATTATTCATAACGATCTTTCTCACCCGATCACTGTCGATGGTAAAGATGAAATCGGCATCTTGAGTGAACAACTGATCATGTATGGCAAAAAAGTGGAAGAGATGGAACGCACTAACGCGTTAAGTCTGATCAACAACACGCAGGCAAGCTTGATCACTTGTGATCTGCTCGGGCAAATTGAATCCGCCAACCCGAGTGCTATGGCGACGTTGCGGTTGGAATCGATTATCAAGCCGCTCACTTTATGGAGCTGCTTTTCTGAGCGTGTACAACTTAAAGTGAGCCAACTCTTTGATGAGCAGGGGCAGTTAGTACGTAAAGGCGCTGATAGTTTAACTCTGTCGCTTGGTAATCCTGAAAAGCCTTATTACTTACGCTTGTATCTACGGCGTTACAACCAAGGCCTGAACGACAAGATCATTGTGACCATTACGGATGTTACTGACCAAGAGCACGCCAATCGCTTATTGGAGCAACGCGTCAAAGAGAAAACCCAATCACTGCGTGAGAAAAACCGTCAGTTACAGGCGGAAGTGGAAGAACGCCAACGTGCAGAAGCGCACTTGAAAAAAACGCAAGGTGAATTGATTCAAGCTGCGAAAATGGCAGTAGTCGGGCAGACCATGACCAGCCTTGCTCATGAACTGAATCAGCCGTTGAGTGCGATGTCGACGTATCTGTTTTCCGCCCGATTGGCCCTAGAAGAAACGCCGCAAGCTCAACTTGCGGAATCGCTCGATCATATTGAAAGTTTAACTACGCGGATGGGGAAAATCGTCAATAGTCTGCGCCAATTTGCCCGCAAAAATAGCAGCGATGAATCTTTGCAGCCGATGCGCCTAAACAGCGTTGTTGAACAAGCATTCGTATTGGTGCACACCAAAGCCAAACGACAACAGGTTCAGCTTATTAACGAGTTATCCGATGATTTAACGGTTATGGCGGATGCGTTGAGTTTGGAGCAAGTATTAATCAATTTGATTGTTAACGGTTGTGATGCTTCAACCACCAGTGCACGGTCGTGGGTTAAACTGATTGAATTGGAAAACACGAGCAAAGGGATGCTGCGTATTGCAATAGTGGATAGTGGGCCGGGGTTTGAACACGATGTCGTAGACAAATTATTTACCCCATTTACCACCACCAAAGAGGTGGGATTGGGGCTCGGGCTGAGCATTTGCCAGTCGTTAGTTGAGAAGATGCAAGGCCGAATTGCACTGGCCTCCGATCTGGAAAAAGGTGCAATGGTAATTTTGGAGTTACAGCAAGATGAAAAGTACCGTACTACTGATTGATGACGATCAGGATGTGTTGGATTCGTATCTACATTTAATGTCGATTGCCGGTTTGACTGCTAAAGCAGTCATCGATCCAACCCAAGCGATGAACCACATCCAGCCAGACTGGAATGGTGTTGTGCTGCTTGATATGTATATGCCGCAGTTGCATGGTATGGAATTGCTCAAGCAGATCAAAGCCGTAGATGACAAAATCCCAATCATTGTGATCACGGGCCATGGTGATATTCCTATGGCGGTGGAAGCGGTGAAAATGGGCGCGTGTGATTTTCTTGAAAAACCGATCAATCCTCCGCAATTGCTCACACTGATCAAACAGCATCTTGAGCTGCGTCGCTCGTTCATCGAGCAAAAACTACTGCTATCACGTTCGGTGAAGCGCGAATTAGTCGGTAAATCGGCGCAAATGGAGCAAATCCGCTCCCATGTGGCGCAATATGCGCTGCTGAATCGCCATGTGGTGATTGTGGGAGAGTCAGGCTGTGGGCGGCACACCATTGCGTATCTTATCCATCAACTGACCATCAATAACGGCAACTTGCCCTTGGTTGAGTTAATCGCCTCAGCGAAAACAGAGTGGAGCATGGTTGAACCTAAGGTACAGGAAAGTGCTGGGGGAACCTTGTTGATTGACCATATTGAGTTGCTCTCAGAAGAAGTGCAGCGTAGTTTGGTGCAGAGCTTGCTCAATCAAGAGCGGCTCAATCGCCCAAGAACACGAGTGATTGCAGTGATTGATCAGCTTCCCGAACAGTTGATTGCACAAAACCAGCTTCTGCCAGAGCTTTACTACCTGCTTAATCAGGGGCAGATCGATGTGCCTTTGCTGCGCCAAAGACCGGATGACATCGCAGCGTTGTTTCACTATTTCTTAAAACAGAGCTGCTACAAATTGGGGAAACCCATGCCGAATGTCGAGCCACATTATCTCGCCTTGCTGCGCGCCCACCAATGGCCGGGGAATGTACGCGAATTGCGTAACGTGGCGGAATTGTACGCGATTGGCATTGTAAAACTGGCGGGCAAAGAGCGTATCTACAATCAAGAAGAGATGCTCTCGCCATTGGATGAGTTGGTGGATGACTACGAAAAACAAGTGATTGAAGATGCGCTGTTTTTATTCTCTGGCCGCGTGGCAGATGCCGCGAATTACCTGCAAGTGCCGCGCAAAAAGCTTTACTTGCGGATGAAAAAACACGGTCTAGAGAAAGATTCGTTTAAAGCCCGTGGTTAAGGGATCACGGATAAGGTGAGCAAACTCTGTGCGCTGTAATAACTAAACATTACCACATGCCGTGAAAACTGCGATGAGGAGCGGAATCGGTCAATGGCTAACACCATATCTGAGAGCATAAACATGGCCGCTCCCATCAGAGCGAGGCGTGAGGCATTGTTATTGTAGCTGAGCCAGTACTCGGTAGCGGCGCATGCCATCAATACGATGACTGCGATATAGCCTGCGACTGGGAATATCATTTTGCCAAGATTGGGCAGTAGCAATAAAAAGGCTATCACGCCCAACGCTGACCAAATGGCGAGTGGCCACCATGTAAAGGCGGTGATGGTGGTGCTAAAACCGAGCGTATAGGCGATGTGTGCCAAAAGAAATGCCAGCAAACCAGAGACAAATTTATCCTTTGGATGCATCAGTAATATGTCGCCAAGCGCTGAGAGCAAAAGGCCTGCGACGATCCACCACGCAAAATCGGATAATGGGTTAGGGGTGATCACAATCGACAAAGCCATCAGTAGGATCGGGGTGGGCTTCGAGAGATAGAACATCCAACGTGGACCGTGATCAATCGTGATTAATTGAACAACACAAAGAGCAATAATCAACAGCCACATAACTCTATCCGCAATAACGTGTCATAAAGAAACCCAAAAATATTCAGCACGTCATCCGTATTGGGTTGGCGTGCTGCAAGAGTGTAACAGGATTTACTGGCTAACGAATAGCGTGGCTTGGCTCAGATTTAATACAAGGCGTTTTCTAAGATCTTGCGTGACTCTTGCAAGTCAATCGAGCCTTGTTCACCCAGTTTATGCATACCGTGGGCTGTCAGTTGCTGCAATACCGCATCGACGGCGGCCTCTTTTGCCATGCCGTGTTCACCAAATCGAGTCGCCACATTCAGTTGGTGGTAAAAAGCTTCAATGGCAGCAATGGTTTTTTCCGTTAAATCGTCGGTTTGCGGTAGACCAAAGACATTTTTGCCCATCTGTTCGAGTTTGGCTTTTTTGTGCTCCAGTTGATTGCGTAGCAGCCAAGGTTGCACAATTGCTAACGAACGAGCGTGGTCGACATGCCATAACGCAGTGAGCTCATGACCGATCATATGCGTCGCCCAGTCCTGCGGTACGCCAGTGCCAATTAAGCCATTTAACGCTTGGTTAGCGGTCCACATTAAATTGGCTCGCCATGCGTCATTGTCTCGATTCGCAAAATCTGTGCCTAAGGCTAGCAGGTTGCGTAGCAGTACTTCGGCATAGCCTTCTTGCACCATGGCTTGAGTGGGGAGTGTCAAATACTGTTCACAAACATGAACCCAAGCATCGACTAAACCATTCACCAACTGGCGTTCTGGCAAGCTCTTCATCACATCAGGGTCAAGCACGGCAAAACGTGGCTGAACGGCGGGAGAGAGAAACGCCAATTTATCTTGAGTTTCTGCTTTGGTGATTACCGCTCCAGTATTGGATTCAGAGCCGGTAGCGGGCAGAGTCAAAATCGCGCCGATCGGTGTGGCTTGTTGCACTGTGTGTTGGCCGGTCAAAATATCCCAACCATCTCCTTCATAAAATGCCGCTGCGGCCACGTACTTCGAGCCATCGATGACCGAGCCACCGCCGACAGCAAGAATAAAGTCAATGTGTTGGTTTTTCACTATGTGCACCGCTTTATCCAGTGTTTCCTTGGTTGGATTAGGCTCAACACCGGAAAACTCAACCCATTGATGTTCGCTCAATGCTTCAACGACTTGATCATAAACACCATTACGCTTAATGGAACCACCACCATACAGCACTAACACTTTGTGATTTTTTGGAATATCCCGACGGATGCTGGCGATCTGCCCTATCCAAAGTGGATCATGGTTGGGTTGACGTAACTAAACTGCATCTGCTCACCTCATTAGTATGGTTTTTGGAGTAGCCGTGAATCGGAAAAACGAGCGGCCCAAGCTGCCGTTTGCCCACAATTTTATAGGCTGAATGCTATTACGCATCTTCCAGGCACAATAGGCCATTTTGCGAGGAAATTTTGTGTATTGTGCGATGAAATGACCACTTCAAGCTAAAGGATTGATAAAAGAGGAAGTCAAACTAATGATGTTTACTCTTTTGTAACAATAAGCATAGCTGTAGGCTTGCCTTCCCCATTAGGAAAAATTGTCATACAAAATTTGTTGAACCCCGTATTTTGTTCTGAAAATCGGGGCTTTTTTTTATAGTGAAAAATTAATGAGGAATTAGTTGTTGATGCAAAATAACTCCGTATAGGTTGCATAAAACAGACACTCATTTGCGAGTCATTATTAAAATTCACACTTTTCCGAGTGCCAAATTATCCCTCTATTCTAAAGTTGTTTTACGCAAGAATTTAAGTGAGCCGATTTCGACGTGGTTTATTTAATTATTGAAACAATAACTTGAGGGAAAACAACAATGCGTGTACTTGAAGGAAAGGCTGTGAAGAGTGTTTTTACGCTAAGCACTTTAACCGCTTCATGTTTAATGGCTTTCAGCAGCTATGCAGCAGTGGATTGCTCGACGTTAGCTGAATGGCAATCGTCTGCGGTTTACACTGGTGGTGCCAAAGTGCAGCACAAGGGCAATGCTTATCAGGCCAACTATTGGACACAAAATAATGATCCGGAAAAATTCTCAGGCAACTATGCTCAATGGAAACTTCTGGATTCGTGTGCTATATCTGGCGATACCAACCAAGCACCTAGTGTGACGTTAACTGCTCCGCTTGCTACTGCGCAGGTGAAAGCCGGAGATGTGGTTACACTCGCAGCAAATGCGTCCGATGCTGATGGTTCGGTTGCACGTGTTGAATTCTCGGTTGATGGTGTACTGGTTGGTCAAGCAACCAAAGCACCGTACACAACAAACTGGACTGCCACCAAAGGAACTCATGAATTTAGCGCAGTTGCGTTTGATGACAAAGGTGCTGTTAGCACCAAAAATGCTGTGACTCTGACTGTGACAGAAGCGACAGGACCGGTGAACCAAGCACCAACTGTGGCGGTTGCTCTCTCTGCGGCTAAGGTAGATGTAGGCACTGTTGTGACTCTGACCGCCGATGCCGCAGATTCTGATGGTTCAGTGGCGAAAGTGGATTTCTATGTTGGTGGTGCGCTGGTAGGCACATCGGCGAAAGCACCTTACACCCTCAATTACACGACAACCAAAGCGGGTTCACTAGCGGTTTACGCGCGTGCCACCGACAACTTGGGGGCAACGACTGATTCTGCATTGGCAACGTTGGTGGTGAATGGCATCGCACCAGTCGCAAGCTGTCGTCCTGATGGCTTGTACCAAACTGAAGGCGTACAAGTACCATACTGTACCGTTTACGATGAAGATGGCCGCGAGAAAATGGGAGTGGATCATCCACGTCGTGTGATTGGTTACTTTACCAGTTGGCGTTCAGGCGATGACCCGCAAGCCGCTTACTTGGTCAAAGACATTCCTTGGGAACAACTGACTCACATTAACTATGCGTTTGTCAGCATTGGTTCGGATGGCAAAGTGAATGTCGGTGATGTGAACGATCCAAATAACGCGGCTGTTGGTAAAGAGTGGCCAGGGGTTGAAATTGATCCAACACTAGGCTTTAAAGGCCACTTTGGTGCTCTAGCCACTTACAAACAAAAATACGGTGTGAAAACCCTGATCTCTATCGGCGGTTGGGCAGAAACTGGCGGCCATTTTGATGCGAACGGTAACCGTGTGGCTGATGGTGGCTTCTACACCATGACCACTAATGCTGATGGTTCCATCAACCACGCAGCGATTGAAAAATTTGCGGCATCTGCAGTTGAAATGATCCGTAAGTACAAATTTGATGGTGTGGATATCGATTACGAATACCCAACCTCCATGGCTGGGGCAGGAAACCCAGATGATAAAGCCTTTATGGAGCCACGTCGTGCTTACCTGTGGGCTTCTTACCAAGAGTTGATGCGGGTTCTGCGTGAAAAACTTGACCAAGCCTCTGCGCAGGATGGTCACCATTACATGTTAACGATCGCCGCGCCATCTTCTGGTTACTTACTACGTGGTATGGAAACCTTCGATGTCACCAAGTATCTCGACTACGTCAACATCATGTCTTATGACCTACATGGTGCATGGAACGATCACGTGGGTCACAACGCCGCGCTCTACGACACAGGCAAAGACTCTGAATTGGCACAGTGGAACGTTTACGGCACGGCACAATACGGCGGTATCGGTTACCTGAACACTGACTGGGCATACCATTACTTCCGTGGCTCAATGCCAGCGGGTCGTATCAACATTGGTGTGCCTTACTACACCCGTGGTTGGCAAGGTGTTACCGGTGGTGAAAATGGTCTGTGGGGCCGTGCAGCACTGCCGAACCAAAACCTCTGTGCACCAGGCACCGGTGAAGGGGAGAAAAACAACTGTGGTCACGGTGCAACGGGTGTTGATAACATGTGGCATGACGTTAACGCTGCGGGTGACGAAATGGGCGCAGGCTCTAACCCAATGTGGCATGCGAAGAACCTAGAAAAAGGTATTTGGGGTTCATACGCAGCCGCTTACAAGCTCGATCCAACTACCACACCGCTGATCGGTACTTATGTACGTAATTATGACAGTGTGGCCGTTGCTCCTTGGTTGTGGAACGCAGAGAAGAAAGTGTTCTTATCTACCGAAGATAAACAGTCTATTGATGTGAAAGCCGATTATGTTATCGACAAAGAGATTGGCGGTATCATGTTCTGGGAGTTGGCGGGTGACTATAGCTGTTACAACCTTGATGCCAACGGCAAACGTACTTCAGTGGATCCTACCGAGCAAGCGTGTACCACCGGTAAAGGTGAATACCACATGGGTAATACCATGACCAAAGCTATCTACGACAAGTTCAAAGTCGCCACGCCTTATGGTAACAAGGTAGCGACAGGAGCAATCCCTGCTGAAGCGGTGAATATTGCGGTGAAAGTCGGTGGCTTCAAAGTCGGTGACCAAAACTACCCAATCAATCCGAAGATTACCTTCACGAACAACACAGGTGTTGATATTCCAGGAGGAACGGAATTCCAATTCGATATTCCGGTTTCAGCGCCAGATAACGCGAAGGATCAATCGGGCGGCGGCTTGAAAGTGATTGCGTCGGGTCATACTCGTGCCAATAACATTGGCGGCTTAGACGGTACGATGCATCGCGTGGCGTTCTCTCTACCCGCTTGGAAATCACTTCCTGCAGGGGCAACCTATGAATTGGATATGGTTTACTACCTGCCAATTTCAGGCCCAGCGAACTACACAGTGAAGATCAACAATGTGGAATACGCTTTCAGCTTTGAGCAGCCGGATCTCCCTGTCGCCGATTTGACTGCAGGAGGTAATACCGGAGGCGATACTGGCGGTAACGCTGGCGGTGGCACAGGTGGTGGCTCAACGGGTGATGTCACCCAATGGGTTCCCGGCTCTACCCAAGTGAAAAATGGTGCAACTGTCATTTATAACGGCAAATGTTTTGTGGCTCAAAACAGCCCAGGTGTATGGGAATCACCGACACAATCTAACTGGTTCTGGAAAGACGTGACTTGCCCTCAGGCGTAAGTGACTGAATCCGAGCATCAAGAACCCCCGCATTGCGGGGGTTCTTCTTATTCTATCACTGACGAGTTTATGGTTCGTGATAGATGAGCCATAAAATGGCGCAGTGTCCCATCTTCTGGGAAAGCTACTCTGTCGAAAATTGATAACTTTCTGGTACAACGACAACACCTCGCTCTGAAATATGGAAGCGTTTTCTATCCTCGATAGGATTAAGGCCAATTTCGGTATAGGGCGGAATTTTTACGTGTTTATCGATAATGCAATGAATGAGCTTACACCCTTCACCCACTTCAACATCATCAAACAAAATACTGTCGACAATCAGCGCGGAATCATTGATGCGCACATTGGAAGAGATGATCGAATGTTGCACCGAACCGCCCGAGTTGATGACGCCGTTAGCGATGATCGAGTTGATAAAAATCCCTTCGTTACCCGTGGCAGATGAAACCGTTCTTGCAGGCGGGTACTGCTGCTCATAAGTGCGTATCGCCCAGTTTTTTTGATACAAATTCATGGGCGGAACAGGTTGTAATAAATCCATATTGGCATCATAGAAAGAGTCGATGGTTCCGACATCTCGCCAATAGCAATCACGTGCAACGCGGCCTTTACCTGAACAAAACGCATAAGCAAATACATTGCCAGTCGCGATCAATTTAGGAATGACATCTTTACCGAAATCGTGGCTGGATTGCTCAATTTCAGCATCTTCTGTTAATGCTTTTTTCAGCACATCCATATTAAAAATGTAAATCCCCATTGAAGCTAAACTGTGGTCTGGTTTATTGGGAATACAAGGGGGATCCGCGGGCTTTTCAACAAAGCAGGTAATGCGAGATTCGTCATCAATGGCCATCACACCAAACGCGGAGGCTTCATGTCGAGGCACCTGCATACAGGCAATGGTTAAGGTGGCATTTTTGCTGATGTGTTCTTCGAGCATAGCGGCATAATCCATGCGGTAGATGTGATCACCAGAAAGCACCACGACGTATTTTGCATCACTACGCGCAAGCAACCACATATTGTGAAACAACGCATCGGCTGTTCCTTCGTACCATTTTCCGCCTTTGCGCATTTGTGGCGGAACAACGGTAATGAACTCACCAAGCTCGGGATTGAAAATGGACCAGCCATTACGAAGATGTTTATGCAAGGAGTGCGATTTGTATTGAGTTAACACCAAGATGCGGCGTAACCCAGAATGCAGGCAATTGGTTAAGGTGAAATCGATAATCCGATATTTTCCACCAAAAGGCACAGCGGGCTTGGCTCTGTCATCCGTCAGCGGGGAAAGGCGTGAGCCCATTCCTCCAGCCAGAATCACAGCTAAAGTGTCCTGCATAAAGCGTCTCCATGAATCGATATGTGACTAGCCTCTTCCTTCTTGAAGCTGCAGTAATGTTGGCAATATTCATTTGTCCCAATTACATCGTCTGTTTATGCACATGGGGCTTCACTCACTTGCCGCCTAGCTGCAACTCCAAGTAGTTTGGGGATATTTGTAGTAAAACCAACCTATCAAGCGTAGTACAAGACGCGAAAGTTAGCGGAAGGCTTGCGAGCACAGGCTATGAGGCAGAGTGATAATCGGCACAGGCTGTGAAGTGGCTCATAATAATCTTTGATACTTACATCAGCTTTGCATTACGCTAAGTGATGCATTTCCATAGCTGTGAGTACTGATATTTGGTTGCGTCCCGATGTTTTGGATTCATATAAAGCCAGATCGGCCCTTTTGTAGCTTTGGTCGGGCGATGTGCAAACATCGGTAACACCACCACTTAAGGTTACTTGCTGATGGTGTAATGAAGCGATATGCAGGCGTACGCGGTTAAGTACTTGTTCGGCTTCTTCAATGGAAGTGTAGGGGAAAATAATGGCAAACTCTTCTCCACCAATCCGTGCGATAAAATCCGATTCACGTAACTGATCTTGGATGCCTTTAGCAACAGTCCGTAACACCAGATCCCCTTCGTTGTGCCCGAATTTGTCGTTAATGCGTTTAAAGTGGTCTATATCAATGATAGCAAGGCAGCTCTGGGCTTGATCGGGATAACGGCGACGCTTAGCGCACTCTAACGAGATGGTTTGATCGAATTTACGTCGATTCCACAAGTCGGTTAACGAATCTTTTTCACTCAGCTCACGCAGGCGATTCTCTAGCGCCTTGCGATGTGAAATATCCACAAAAGAGGCAACGTAGAATTGAATGACATTGTTTTCATCGCGGATGCTTTGAATACGGAGAATTTCGGTGATGCTTTCGCCATCTTTGCGTTTGTTGATCACTTCACCTTCCCATACGCCATTGTCTTGCAGAGCTTTCCACATCTGCATATAGAACTCGACTTTGTGTAATCCAGAAGCAAAAATGGACGGCTGCTTACCTTTGACATCTTCAAAAGTGTAACCACTTAGGCGGGTAAATTCGTTGTTTACTTTGATGATGCGATTCTGACGGTCGGTAATGACCACCGCTGACATGCCATCCATCGCTGCCCGAGCCAATTTACTGTCAAGGCTATTTTTCAAATGGTTGATGTTCCATGCCGCAAATCCAGCCGCAATGATAGAGAGTAGCGATAACACCGTCACCGCTTGACTCATCAGTGCCCAGCGCGCATTCGCATAGATCTTATCTATTTCTGCCTTATTGATGCGCAGTACCAATACCAAAGGTTTAAAGTCAGGTAAGACAGAACTGAGATCCACTTTGATATAGCTAAACCAGGTTTGATTGGATAGAGCAAAGCCTTGTTGGTTGAGTTGGATTTTTTGCCAAAGCTCTGGGTGTTGGGCTGAAAAGTGGAGGGAAGAGGTTGAACGCGTACCGGATGGCTTGTGTTCACTGAGCAGTAATTCTCCTGCCGAATTCAAAATATCTGGTGAATCAAACTGATCATAAATAAAAGAGAGACGTTGATAGAGAGACTGTAGCTTCACCGTCACGACGAGAAAACCTTGCCGTTGGCCTTGATGCTCAATGCCCGTCACAAAACGAAAGGTCGGCAGCATACCAGAAGGCGTTTCTGCTGACATCGCCACTTGCGTTGCCCACACTTGAGGCGTAGTGAGTTGGGCGTATTGAGCCACAATTTGTTGACTGAACGGATCTGAGGTTTGGGCTGATTCCACAAAGGCGACTTGGTGACCATCGTAAATCGCTTTGAGTTGTTCTTTTCCTTGTCTATCCAGCAATCTGAATGAAGAGAAAATCGCTTGCGATCTTAACGTCACATCCCACAATGTTTTGAGTTGACTGAGTGCTTCTTTGGTTGGTGTGGTGACAGCCGTGAATAAAAGGTCGTTTTTGGCTAACAGTTGGGTGGCTTGGTGTGTGCTTTCCAGCATTCGTAACAAGTCATGCTGACTGAACTCAAGCTGTAAGCGAGTCTGTTTTTCAACGCTGCTGACCGCTTGAGTCTCAAGCTGGCTAGCGGCATGTATGAAATACAGTGTAGGAATGAAACCAAGTACAAACGCAACAATGGCAAATTGTATGAAATATTTACGGGCAGAAGAGTACATAATTCGATGTATAAGTCGTTGAGTGCATACTATAGAACGAATTAAATGAGATTTCGCTTCCAAAAAATCACTTCGTGCGCTTGATCATGGTTTGCATCAGCCAATAAACGAACGGCGTTCAATTTTTCAGCAGAAATTACAATAAAGAGTTTCAATAAAGCTATGCAAGCGTCATTTACATTGTAAATCTCATATTCACTCAGATAGTCGATTGGAAAGAAGTTCTGTGAGTTGTGATTGAGCATGAGATCACCATGAAGTGTGTCTTTACTTCAAAAAATCTTTTTATCAGAAGATTTCTGGTCAAGCTTTGTTCAAATATCCCGCTATATTGATAAGAAAGTAAGATTCGTCGCATTTTCATGTCAATGACGTTGCGCTAGAGAAATTTTACGAGCGGGGGAAAATGAAAAAAATACTCATGCTACTCGTGCTGATACTCGGATTAGGTGGAGCAGGTGCGGGATTTTATCTGTTTTATCTCAAACCGCAGATGGATGCGGAAGCGGCTAAAGCCAATGAAGTACCTGAAACTGCGCCTGAGGCTCCTGCAGAGCCAACTCCTGCTATGGAAGCTAAACCTGAGATTATGGATTTTTATGTCGATGCGGTGACATTAAGCATTCGTGAGCAACCCGATCCCAATGCTTATCCGGATGTTGATAAGCAACTCTATCGTGGTGACAAGGTTCATTTGCTTGAAAAAAAAGGGGGATGGGGGCGTATTTCGGATTATTACGTGTATGAGGAAGGGGGGCCTGAAGTGGCAGAGTGGATCCCCTTAGAAGGATTGACCGTCGAACCACCGGTGATTACGCCAGAAGAGCGCACTAAAACCTTAACCGGCTACATCGAAAATTCGGATGATTTTCTTTTGCATCAAGAAAAGTTCCTGACTACAACCGATACCTTATTAAAAGAGGGAAATTGCTCGCCCAAAGATTTTGAAGAGCTCGGAGGCTGGGTGCGCTCAGTCACTTTCGGAGAGCAGCCGGTGTATTTTATCTATTGTGGAGGCTTGAGTCAGGCACATAAGATCTACCTGAACGTGCAAACTGGCCAAATTTTCTATCGCTAGATCACATTTTTTCACTTGAGCTTCACTGAGCATCGGCCTAAACTGCCTTCTTGTCTAAGAGGCGAGAGCTGAAGTCATGTACTTGCGTGTCCTGATCCAGTGTTGGTTTGCTTTACTTGCGATGGTACTTCCTTCGCAGGTTTTTGCTTATGCGCTGGAAAGTGAAGCAAGCTCCACATGCCCAGAAGCCAGCATTTCGACAAATCCGACCCTTGACTCTGATTGGCTTTTGAGTTCAGCACCACAGCCTGCCATACCGAGTTCGCAGTCGCATGTTAGTCATAGTGCTTATGCCATTTTAAATCATTCGCGTCATGCCCCGACACAACGTCTTCTCGTAGGGTGTGGCTCTGATCTGCCGTTGGACGCTGATTTTGATGAGCCCCAATTAGGCACTTCTCACAGTCGGCCGCTTTTTGTTACAACAACCAACTACTGCAACCGAAGTTACGACTTTTTCACCTCCTCTCACCGACTTGCGGGTTGGAAAGAGAGTAACGCTATGTATGTAGCGCTCAACAGCCAATTCTAACGTTCCCATATTCATTTTTTAGTGTGACATTGTCACTTGTTGAATCACTCAGTTTAGGCTGAGAGGGAACTATGAAGAAAAAAACACAAAATCAGGCTGCAAAACGCCTGATCAACCACTATTCCGCTTGGAAGTATGTGGTTCTGGTGACCACCATCATCATTCTAACCTTAAGTGCTATTCCTACTTGGTATGGCGAACAACCTTCTATTCAGTTGCAATCTAAAGATGCAACGAGTGTATTACGCAACGTTCCTGAGCTGGCGCAACTGCTCAATAAGCAAAATATTCAGGCCGATGAAATTACCCAACAAGGGGATAACACCACCTTGGTTTTTGCCAACGAAACGCAGCAGTCACAAGCCAGAAATGCACTGGATGCGCTTGTGAAAGAAGGGGATACCATCACCTATTCTTATGTGTCTGTTGCGCCAAAGTGGCTAGGCAATTTGGGTTTTTCACCCATCAAATTAGGCTTGGATTTACGCGGGGGCGTACAGTTTCTGCTGAATGTGGATGTCGATAAGGCCTTCCAAGAACAGCGCGACAGTATGATGGATGCAGTAAAAGACTCGCTGCGTACAAAGCGTTTGCGCGGTGTTGCAGTACAAGCGATGGGTAATGATGCTTTTGAGGTCAAAACTGAACAGCCGCAAGCCTTGAGCCATGTACGCAAATACTTGCAAGAAAATTATCGAGGCTGGGAGATTCGTCAAGGCTCAGATCAGTTGCAGGTTCAGCCATCACAACAAAATAAATCAGAGTTTCAAACCGCGACGATTCAACAGAACTTGAAAATCATGCGTGATCGGATTGAAGAACTTGGGATTACAGAAGCTCTGGTTCAACGTCAAGGTGAACATGCGATCCGTATCGAGCTGCCCGGTGTGCAAGACCCCTCACAGGCGAAGAATGTGATTGGTGCGACCGCAAGTTTGGCGTTTTATGAAGCAAAATCTCCAACGGATGCGCGCAGTTACGACGATTTAATCCTAGAAGATGGCAATGGACGTCCTGTGATTCTGGCCAAACGTCCAGTGTTGAGTGGCGAGCATATCGTCAATGCCCGTGCGGGTGTGGACAACATGGGTATGTCTGAGGTGAACATTTCACTGGATCACGCAGGCGGCAAAATCATGAGTGATTTTTCCGGTAAACACATTGGTAAACCGATGGCGACCGTCTATCGCGAATATAAAACCAATGCGCGTGGCGAAACCGTTCGCAGTGAGAAAGTGATCAGCGTTGCCACCATTCAATCTCAATTGGGGAGCCAATTTCGTATTACGGGCGCAGGTTCAATGGAAGAAGCACAGCAGCTCGCCCTACTGTTGCGTGCAGGCTCGCTGACGGCACCTGTCACCATTGTTGAAGAGCGCACCATCGGTGCTTCTTTGGGTGAAGAAAATATTGCCAACGGTTTTTGCTGCTTTGGCGCTTGGTATGGCAATGACGCTGACTTTCATGGCGCTTTGGTATCGCCGTTTGGGTTGGGTGGCAAACGTCGCTTTGTTGGTCAACATGGCTTGCTTGTTGGGTCTGATTGCTTTATTGCCAGGGGCAGTATTGACCCTACCAGGTATTGCAGGTTTGGTGTTAACCGTGGGTATGGCGGTGGATACTAACGTGCTGATCTTTGAACGTATTCGCGACAAACTCAGTGAAGGGCGTAACTTCGCACAAGCTATTGATACCGGTTTTGACAGTGCTTTCAGCACGATTTTAGACGCCAACATTACCACCATGATCACGGCAGTCATTCTGTATTCGATTGGTAATGGTCCTATCCAAGGCTTTGCTTTGACTTTGGGCTTAGGCCTACTCACCAGCATGTTCAGTGGTGTATTCGCTTCACGAGCATTGATTAATTTGGTTTGGGGACGCGATACGCGTCGTGATGTGAGGGTATAAGCCATGGTTGACTATTTAAAATCTCGAATCCGTCCGATTCGCTACATCACTGGCATTATTTCAGTCTTATTGATGGTGATCTCGCTAGGGGCTTTTGCAATCAAAGGCTTGAATATGGGCTTAGATTTCACCGGCGGGATGGTCACGGAAGCGATCATTAATCACTCGGTGACCAAGTCTCAGCTGATGGATCAATTACAGCCGGTACTGGGGGAGTCGGTTTCTGCCACGCCTTCGGGAGAAGAAGGGCGTTGGGTGATCCGTTATCCACTACCCGCTGAAGATGCTACGCCTGTAGACATTGCGACAGAGCTGCATCACATCTCAGATCAAGTGCAAATTGTCAGTAACAGCATGGTGGGATCGCAAGTTGGACAAGAGTTGATCGATCAAGGCGGACTCGCTTTGTTGATTTGTCTGCTCTCAATACTGGGTTACTTGAGCTTTCGTTTTGAATGGCGTTTAGCGAGCGGAGCCCTACTAGCCCTGCTACACGACGTGATTTTGGTACTGGGTTTCTTTGCGATAACGCAAATGGAATTCAACTTGACGGTATTTGCTGCAGTCTTAGCGGTGCTCGGCTATTCATTGAACGACTCGATCATTATTTCGGATCGTATCCGAGAATTACTGCTAGCGAAGCAGCAGACGCCAACCGCAGATATTAATGACCAAGCCATTATTGCCACCTTCTCACGTACTATGGTGACATCCGGTACCACTTTGATGACCATTTCGGCACTTTGGCTAATGGGCGGTGCTCCGTTACAAGGTTTCGCCATCGCCATGTTTATCGGCGTAATTTCAGGGACTTGGTCATCGATTTCTATTGGTACTGTGTTACCTGAGTGGTTAGGGCTAGAGCCTAAACATTATCTTCCTGTCGAGTTAGATGCAGCTCCTTAGAGTTCTCAATAGCACCTTTCAAATCACGAATCCGTAATAAAAACATCCCATTTAAAGAATATCGCTCTGTAAATGGGATGTTTCATTTCAATAAAAAAGTGATCTCAAATCCTACCGAATACAGCAAAAGACCTCAAAAAATCGTACATGGAATAAGGGTTTTATGCGTTTTTCATTCACAAAAATTCATTATTTACCAATTTATCAAAAGATAAATGTTCAAATTATCGACTTAATTCACACTGGTTAAAAAGTAGACTTGTGTAACAGATTTCATATTCATATCACCCGTTTACGTTCGATTGGAGTATAAGTGTTATTGATTATTTAGTTGTATGTATTGTTTTTGGTGATGTGTATAGGGGTTAACAGTATGAAAATATTTTTATGTTGTGCAGCTGGCATGTCGACAAGCATGCTCGTCAGTAAGATGGAGCTCTCAGCAAAAGAAAAAGGGATCGATTGTGAGATTTCTGCACATTCTATTGCGGAGTTTGAGGACTGCTTGCAATGGAGTGATGTCTGTTTAGTCGCTCCACAGGTGAGATTCAAATATGAAGAATTTAAGCGCGCAGCGAATGAGCAGGGTAAAGGCTGCGGGCTTATAGACATGATGAACTATGGCTTATTGAATGGTGAAGCAGTACTTGAGCAAGCGATAGCACTTTTTAATGCACAACGTATTACAGCGGAGATCTAAGTCATGGCATTTTTCGACAAAATTTTAAAATTTATAGAAGAAGTAGTGGCACCTATAGCAGGTAAAATCTCTGCACAAAGACACGTCAATGCGATTAAGGATGGCTTTGTATCAACAATGCCATTTTTGATTGTGGGGTCGCTATTGCTTGTACTTGCTTTCCCTCCTTCTGAAGGTAATTTTTTCTTTGACGGCTGGCATGGACTCATTGACGTTATCGGAAAAGATAACATCATGGCGCCGTTCCAATTAAGCATGGGTATCTTCGCACTCTATGCAACGTTTGGTATTGCATTCAGCTTGGCTGAATCTTACAAACTGCGCGCGATGAACACTGGTATGTTGGCCATCTTCGCATTTTTACTTGCTGTTGCCCCTATGGTTAACGTCGAAATTGGTGGAGTATTACCGGGGGCATTCCTTGGCGGTACAGGTGCTTTTACTGCAATTCTTTGTGGTCTTTTAGTTCCTGAAATGCAACGCTTACTGATCAAATACAATATCCGTATCAAGATGCCAGATGCGGTACCACCAAAAATTTCTGCGTCATTTGACCTATTAATTCCGATTGTGTTTATCTCGATCATTATTATGTCAATCAACGTATTCTTGGCCCAATATAACCTCAAAATTCCATCAGCAATTATGCAGTTATTCCAACCTTTAGTGATGGCATCGGATAGTTATATTGCTTGTTTAATTGCAGTACTTATTGTTCAGATTCTGTGGTTTAGTGGTATTCACGGTGGTTCGGTTGTGGGCGGTATCATCGGACCAATGCTCCTGATCAACCTAGGTCTTAACCAATCGGCACTTGCTGCAGGTGAGCCTCTGCCAGCAATATTTATTAACCCTGTTATGGACTTCTTTATCTTCGTTGGTGGTGCAGGTGGTACTTGGGGTCTGGTTGTACTAATGATGCGCTCTAAAGCTACTCAGCTTAAAACAATCGGTAAAATGTCGATTGTTCCCGGAACATTTAATATCAACGAACCTGTTATTTTCGGTACGCCAATCGTGATGAACCCAATTTATTTCATCCCATGGTTACTGGCACCAACAATTAATACAACCATCGTATGGCTTGCATTTAAAACAGGATTTGTTGCAAAAATCATCGCTATTCCACCATGGACAATGCCAGCGCCAATCGGAGCAATTATTGCCACGAATTCGGGCACGGCCGCATTAGTCGTACTAAGTAGTGTGATTGTCAGTGCCTTAGTTTTCTACCCATTCCTTAAAATTCATGAACGACAACTACTGAAAGAGGAAAATGCACTCAGTGAAGCTGCAGCTGCAAATTCTGATAAAGCCAAGAGGAAATTAGATGAATGTCGAAATTAATAGCCCGCAGGATATAACCGAAGAATTTCTAATGATGCTGTTATGTCAGGTCGGTGAAGCACGCTCTTCTTGTATGGAAGCGATGGCCTTAGCTCGCAAAGAACAGTTTGCTCAAGCGCAGGAAATGTTAGGTGTTGCTGATAAAGCTCTGATTGCTGTGCATAAGTCACAAACTTCCCTTATTTCCTTTGATGAGGGAGCTGGTAAAGTTCCAATGACATTGATTCTGACCCATATTCAGGATCACATCATGACAACCATGTTATGCAGGGAAATGGCAGAAGAAGTCATTGCTATTCACAAAAAGCTAGAAAAGGTCGTTCAGTATGAAAAAGCGCATATTTGATTATACCTCCGAGGATTTTCGAAATGCTTCTCGCACACAGATCGTTGAGAGTATTCGAAATTCTGAAGGTCGAACTATCATGGTGGAAAACGTTGTTGCTATTACTCCGCCAATTGATGTTGTGTCCGGTGCGGAAATAGCTGCCGCTTTCGGGGCTGATATGATTACGTTGAACTGCTTAGACGTAATGAATCCAGCAATAAAAGTGCTTACCAATGATCCTGAAGAAGTGATGTCAATTGCTGAGATTAAACGGGCAACGGGGCGTCTGATTGGATGTAACCTTGAACCGATTCCTGATAACGTTAATCACGTTGATATTGGTCGAACGGTGACGAAAGAAACAGTCGAGCGAGCTATCGAATTAGGTCTCGATTATCTTATGTTGACTGGTAATCCAGGTAACTGCGTGACTCAGGAAACTATTCTGGAAGCTATTTCACTGGTACGTAGTGTTTCGCAAGATATCATTATCGTCGCAGGGAAAATGCATGCTGGTGGTGTAGGTAATGACTACAACCTGAGTATAGTGCCTGCCTTTGCTGAAGCGGGTGCTGACATAATGATGTTTCCTGCACCATACACCACCCCCGGTGTTGATCCAAGTCTAGCGCGTGAAATGATTCAAGCCGTACACAATGCCGGAATGCTTGGAATGCTCGCCATTGGTACTTCTCAAGAAGGTGCTGATGAGTCTTACATTCAGCAAGTTGCTTTGGCTGCAAAAGCTGCTGGTGCTGATATTGTTCATATTGGTGATGGTGGTTACAGCGGTATTGCTCCCCAGAAAATATCATGAAACTTGGTATTACTTTACGTGGTCGTCGCCATCAATATAAGCGCATGGCTAACAGACGTTAATTCATTCAATTTCATGTAACTATTGACGGATAATGTGGAGACACTTATCCGTCAACATTCATATTTTTATGATTCTCGTATCTGTAGTTTAGATCGCGAGGGATTCTTCTATGTGATTTACGATAGGATTTATATTTATGAATAAAGTTAAGTTTCCACTTAAATTATTAACACTAGCATTGGTTTCCCAATTTTCTTTTTCTTCACTTGCTTATGCTACAACGCCGCATCCTCAAGCTGATAAATTAGATTTGCTTTGGAAAGTCGTCGATCATGATATTGGCGAGAATATATTTCTTGGAAGTCTAACTATTACTAATAATGGGACGGAAGCGTTGAGTGATCAGGGTTGGTCTTTGTATTTCAACTCAGTTCGACCACCAGCCTCAGTGCTGCCTGATAGTGATCCTAATGGGTCAACGCGCGACAACAATTAGCATCCCAACATGTTTCTATCCGTAATGCAGATGTCGCCAAAAGCGGAGATTATTTCGTTCTTGAACCAACGAGAGGTTTCGCACCTATTTATCCTGGTGAATCTCGCGAAATAATGATCACAGCACAATATTGGCAAATGCTGAAAAATGATTCGCCGTCTGGTTTCCATATTTCATTCAACGGTACTGCTCCTCAAGCGGTGATGGTGGATGTGTTCATGGATCCCTCAAATCCAAAGCATACGCGACAAAGTATCCATGACATTAAGCCTGTTGAAACAGCAGCACTGCGCTTTGCTGAAAATACCTCGGACAAGCAAGTGGTCTCAATTAAGAATCAAGTTGTGCCACAGTTGCAATCGGTTGAACCGACAGATGGATCATTTTTGAACCTCTTAGGCTGGTTGGCCACAATTAATGCACCAGATAACTTGAAAAATGAAGCGCTGTACTTACAAAGTGCTCTGAAAGATCTAATTCAAGGTGACTTTCTCATTAACACCGTGAATCAGTATCCAGACCAACAAATTACTTTGAAGCTAAATCCTAACCTCGATACCGATGGTGACGGAAGTGCTGATAATGAAGGTTATAAACTCACCATTGATCCATTCAATGGCATTACTATTGAAGGGAAAGATGAAGCTGGGGTTTTCTATGGAATTCAAACGTTACGTCAGTTGATCCCATCGGATGTATATAAAAACTCCACTACGGCCTATAAAGAAAAAAATGCGGTGTTATCTGCGTTTAGTGCAAAAGATGCCCCTCGTTTCGAATATCGCGGTATGATGCTGGATGTATCAAGAAACTTCCAGAGCAAGGAAACCATTTTCAAACTCATTGATCTCTTGGCCTACTATAAGATCAATAAATTTGAATTAAACGTTGCGAATGATGAAGGCTGGCGACTTGAAATTCCAGGGATTCCTGAATTAACAGAGTTTGGTGCGAAGCGTGGCTATGATCTTGAAGAAGAGCAGATGCTGCACACCTTTATGGGCGCAAGTAACGGTTTTGCAGTCGGTGATGGCATTCAAGGTAAACCTGAAAATGTGACGGTTGCAAATAAGGGTGTTCCACCAAAGTATCAAGGGTTTGAAGTAGCTCAGCAAAACTTTTTAGGAGAAGGCTGGGGCTATTATACGGTTCAAGACTTTAAAGAAATCCTGAAATACGCGGCGGATCGCCATATTGATATTATCCTTGAATATGATTTTCCAGCACATGCGCGAGCTGCAATCAAAGCCATGGAGTACAGATACAACAAATATAAAGACACCGATCCTGTGGAAGCTAATCGCTATCGTTTGATCGACCCATTGAACGAATCACGTTATTACACACCACAATTTTACACCGACAATATGGTGAACCCGGCTCTTGAAAGCACATTCACTTTCTTGGAAAAAGTGATTAGTGAAACCAAGAAGATGTATGATTCCGTGCCTGAGGCTGAAGTGACACGTTTACACGGTGGTGGTGATGAGCTTCCACATCTTGGGCCAAATGAATGGTGGGCGAAATCTCCATTAGTGCAGCAAAACCCAGTGACAGCGGGTAAATCGGATGCCGAGTTGTTCGACTATTTCTTTACACGCTGGGCATCCATTATTCGTCAAAATGGTTTCCAAGTCGCAAGCTGGGGTGATGTGTTAACCCACAACGGCACGGGTAACGCTAACTATGGTGAACTATTCCCATTATTCTGGAATAACGTTTGGGGTTGGGGGAATGAACACCAATCTTATGTGTTCGCCAATAAAGGCTATAAAGTTGTTCTTTCACATGCAACCAACCTTTACTTCGATCTTGCTTACACCAAACACCCTGACGAAGTCGGGTACCACTGGGCGGGATATACAGATACGAAAAAGGCTTTCGAATACAGACCATTTAATATCTATGCCAACGGTAAAACCGATAAGTTAGGCAACCCAGTGGCGTGGAATCCTGATTGGGTTCATCTCACCGAGGAAGGTAAGAAAAATGTGGTGGGCCTTCAAGGGCAGCTTTTTGGTGAGAACTTAAAATCGCCAGAAATCATGGAATATCTGACATTCCCTAAACTGCTTGGTGTTGCAGAGCGTGCTTGGGTGACAGATATGCCGATTGAAGATGCACCGGATGCAACAGGCAAAACGTCTATGGATCGAGCGTGGGATACATTCTCTAATACGCTTGGGCAATATGCATTGGATAAACTTGAATACATCCAAGTTGTTGATATTTATAATCAAGTGCCGAGCACACATGGTGTGAATTATCGTGTTCCTTTACCTGGTGCTGTGATTGAACAAGGCAAACTGAAAATCAATAACCGTTTCCCTGGTTTAACAACGCAGTATTCATTGGATGATGGGCAAACATGGATTCCTTACTATGGACCTGTCGATGTCAACCATGTCGCGAAAGTGCAAGTTCGGTCGGTAACTGCTTCTGGTCGAAGCAGTCGAACGGAATACATTCCTCAATAAGCATTATTGCGCGTAGGAATAGCCAGCTTAGTTCCCCCTAAGCTGGCTTTGTTTTTATTCTGTTAAACGTAGAAAGGGTAGTTTTATAGATAGGAAATTATAAGCTTTGGATTATATAGAGCTGATAAAATTATTTAGTTAAGTAGATTCTTAATTAAAAATTCTTATTGGAATTCTGAATCATGTAATCGATAGTTTTGATATTTATTTTTGATCTCAATCTTGTTGCTAATAAAAACTTATGAGAACAGATTAACTTTTGTATCTTACTGAAAACGTTATGCATTTCATTAGGTATGACAATGTCATTAATTCATATTCCTTTACTTTCATGGTTATATATTTACTTTGGTGTTTATTGCCATTTCATTGAAATGTAGATTTAGATCAACTTTTTAAAAAATACACAGAACTGAATTTGAAATGTCATAAACCTGGATTAGGTTTAAAGATAACAAGTAAATTGAATTAGCCTATCTAATTGATTGTTTAATAAATAATTTAAAGAAGGCGATGACTTGTTATTACACATTAGTTTTTAATTTTGAGCGTAATATGCCTGCGACTATTGATGATGTAGTTAATTTATCTGCCGCTTTAGTCGAACAGGCACGAGTTAGTATTGCTGTTGAGAATGGAGTCTTGAATGAGAAAAATCGCTTTGATCACAGGATCGAAAGGCGGGATTGGTTCTGCAATTTCAACCCAGTTGGTCAGTGAAGGTTATCGAGTCATTGCCACTTACTACACGGGCAATTACCAATGTGCGTTAGATTGGTTTAATGAAAAACAATTTACCGAGGATCAAGTACGCCTCTTAGAGCTAGACGTCACCAATACCGAAGAGTGTGCTGAGCGTTTAGCCCAACTGCTTGAAGAAGAAGGCACCATTGATGTGGTGGTTAATAACGCAGGTATCACGCGTGACAGTGTGTTCAAGAAAATGCCCCATCAAGCATGGAAAGAGGTCATAGATACTAACCTCAATAGCGTATTCAATGTCACCCAGCCTTTGTTTGCCGCTATGTGTGAAAAAGGGTTTGGTCGAATCATCAATATCTCCTCGGTTAATGGTCTCAAAGGTCAGTTTGGTCAAACTAACTATTCGGCTGCCAAAGCTGGGATGATTGGTTTTTCTAAAGCATTAGCTGCAGAAGGCGCACGCTACGGTGTGACGGTTAACGTGATTGCACCCGGCTATACGCTGACGCCAATGGTTGAGCAAATGCGCGCTGAAGTTTTGCAATCCATTGTGGATCAAGTGCCCATGAAACGCTTGGCTAAGCCGGAAGAGATAGCCAATGCCGTCAGTTACTTAGCCAGCGATGCCGCCGCCTATATCACAGGGGAAACCTTGTCGGTGAACGGCGGCTTATACATGCGCTAAGTAGGAGGAAATATGGAAAAGATCTATATCGTGGGCGCAAAGCGCTCAGCTATCGGAGCTTTTGGTGGTTCACTTAAAGAGTGTTCGGCAGGTGCTTTGGCAGGGCAAGTCATCCAAGCCGCTCTTGAAGCCGCACAAGTCAAACCTGAAGCTGTTGATGAAGTGATTGTTGGTAACGTTGTGAGTGCCGGACAAGGCATGGGTGTTGGGCGTCAAGCGGCTTTAGCAGCTGGCGTTCCACAGTCGGTTCCAGCTTACAGCATCAATATGGTGTGTGGCAGTGGGATGAAATCGGTGATGGATGCAGTTGCGCACATCAAAGCGGGGGATGCTTCTGTCGTTGTGGCTGCTGGTGTTGAGGTCATGTCACAAATCCCATTTGTTACGCCTGCCAGCTTACGAGATGGGCAGAAAATGGGAGCGTTTGAAGTAAAAGATCTGCTCATTCATGACGGTTTGACCGATGTTTTCAATCAATATCACATGGGTGTGACGGCAGAAAATATCGCCAAACAGTTCGACATCGCTCGTCAAACACAAGATGAGTTTGCGCTGGCAAGCCAAATGAAAGCGACAGCGGCTATTGAGGCCGGACACTTCAAGCGAGAAATTGTGCCTATTTCGGTCAAAAAACGCCGTGAAACCGTCGTGTTTGATACGGATGAATACCCCAAACCGACGACCACGTTGGCAGCATTGCAAGGCTTGCGCGCTGCGTTCGATGCTCAAGGTACGGTTACCGCAGGTAATGCTTCTGGAATTAACGATGGTGCCAGTGCGGTGATTATCGCCAGTGAAAGTGCGGTAAAAAAACTAGGCTTAACCCCTATCGCAGAAATTATGAGTTATGCACAAACAGGGTTGGATCCGAAAGTCATGGGTTTAGGGCCTGTGAGTGCAGTCACTCAAGCATTAGCGAAAGCAGAATTATCTATCACTCAGGTTGATCTGTTTGAACTTAACGAAGCGTTTGCTGCTCAAGCATTAGGTGTCGTTTACGGTTTAGCTGAGCAACACGCGATTCAACCTGAGGCGATTTTAGAAAAAGCCAACGTTAATGGCGGTGCCATTGCGTTAGGGCATCCACTAGGGGCATCGGGTAACCGCATTCTGGTGACTTTAATTCATGAATTACAGCGTCGCCAAAAACACTATGGCGTTGCTTCACTCTGCGTCGGCGGTGGCATGGGCACCGCGATCGTGATTAAAACAGTTTAACTTTAGATTCATTCACTAGGAGATAACGTATGTACACGGAATTTTTTAAAACATTCAGCGATCAAACTGAGAAGAACTTCGAACCGTATATCAAGTTCAACAAGTTGGTGACCAAGAATGTTGAAGTGCTGACTGAGCTACAACTCAATGCCATCCGCACTTATAGCGAGTTAGGTCTGGCGCAGATGAAAGCTGCCAGTGAAATCAAGGATGTAACCTCTTTAACTGCATTTAACTCACAGCAGTTAGGCGTGCTGAATAAACTCTCTCAGCAAATGATGGATGACAGCAAAAAACTGCAAAACATCGCGAAAGAGTTTAAAGATGATGTAGAAAAACTTGCCTCTGAAAACCTTAAGACAGTGACCCCTGCGTAACACTGTATTTCGCGCCGCCTACGGGCGGCGCTTTTTTCTGTTTTAAGGAGTAAGTGTATGTTCCAACATGCCTTTACGGACTACCTTGTCCAATTACAACAAGTGAATCAGCGTTGGTGGAAAGAGGTCGAACAGAGCAAAGCCGCCGTGAATTCCCCACTCAATAAAGCGATGCAAGAAGTGAATCTGGAAGACTCGCTCAAGTTCTTTGAGCAAGCCGCCAATCAACCTGCAGCTCTGCTGAAAGTGCAAACCCAATGGTGGGAGCAGCAACTCCAGATTTGGCAAAAAGTGGTGCTTGAGTCGAAAATTCAATCCATCATGGAAGCCGAAAAAGGGGATAAGCGTTTTAGCCATGAAGCGTGGCAGCAAGATCCTTTCTTCAACTTCATCAAACAATCCTATCTGCTGTTCAGTAAGACTTATCTTGACACGATCAATGCTATCGAAGGTCTTGATGAAAAAGCCAAAGAGCGGATTTTGTTCTTCTCTCGTCAGATGATCAATGCGCTTTCTCCGAGCAATTTTATTGCGACGAACCCAGAGTTGCTGCGTCTAACCTTAGAGAAAAACGGTGAAAACTTGATTGCGGGTCTTGAGCAACTGAAAGAGGATGTCGCGTCCAGTGCCGATATTCTCAAAATCCGCATGACCAACAATAATGCTTTCCGCCTTGGTGAAGATGTGGCTAACACGCCGGGTGAAGTGGTGTTCAAAAATGAGGTGTTTGAGCTTATTCAATACAAACCTCTGACTGAGCAAGTGGCAGTAACGCCACTGTTGATCGTTCCGCCTTTTATCAACAAATACTACATTCTTGATTTGCGTGAGAAAAACTCCATGGTGCGCTGGCTAGTCGAGCAAGGACACTCTGTGTTTATGATCTCATGGCGTAATCCGGGAGCAGCGCAAGCTCAACTCAATTTTGAAGACTATGTGCTCGAAGGCGTTGTTAAAGCGGTGAATGCGATTGAATCGATCACTGGGCAAGAGCAGATCAACGCGGCAGGTTACTGCATTGGTGGAACAGTATTAGCGACAACCATCGCTTACTACGCGGCTAAACGCATGAAAAAACGCATCAAAACCGCGAGCTTTTTCACCACTTTGCTGGATTTCTCTCAACCGGGAGAAGTGGGAGCCTACATCAACGACACCATTATTCGAGCCATTGAGCTGCAAAATAATGCCAAAGGCTATATGGATGGCCGCTCACTCAGCGTGACATTCAGTTTGCTGCGTGAAAATAGCCTGTACTGGAATTACTACGTGGACAACTACCTGAAAGGGCAGAGTCCGGTTGATTTTGATCTTCTGTACTGGAATAGCGACAGCACTAACGTGGCAGGTGCTTGCCATAACTTCTTGTTACGAGAGCTCTATCTTGAGAACAAGTTGGTTCAGGGCAAGGGCGTGAAAGTCGGTGGTGTCTGGATTGATTTAGATAAAATCAAAGTGCCGAGTTATTTCATTTCTACCAAAGAAGATCACATCGCTCTGTGGCAAGGCACTTACCGCGGCGCATTGCGTACGGGGGGTAACAAAACCTTTGTGCTGGGTGAATCTGGGCATATTGCGGGAATCGTTAACCATCCTGACAAACGTAAGTATGGTTACTGGGTTAACGACACCTTGGATGATTCTGCGGAAGATTGGCTGGAAACGGCTCAGCACCGAGAAGGTTCATGGTGGGTGCATTGGAATGAGTGGTTAAACGGCTTTGCAGATGGCAGCAAAGTTGAACCTTATCCATTAGGCAATGCCGACTATCCGGTGTTGTACAGTGCACCGGGTGAGTATGTAAAACAGGTGTTACCCATCCAAGAAGCTTAAAAGTAACGCCACCTTGGGGTGGCGTTATTCTTGCTCAAAATACTTGTTCTACCTGAAGCGGCAGCGGTGTTGGTTACGTTCTTTAGGCTCACCACATTGATTGCCTGTGTTCATGGGAGAGGAAGCTACTTCCCGCCTAACTAACTACAACGCCAAGTAGTTCGTATAGGATGTCAAATATCCTGCCGATTTATTATTTCCATTAAGATTTTTTACGCACGAAGCATCACTGACAGGCAGAGTTGGTCATTTCGTTGGGCAAGATTGAGGTGGTCTACTACATTCTTATTATGGAATGAGCAATGAGATGATGATAAACAGGCTGCACTATGAAATCGGTAAATATCGAATGGAACGTCAATCTAAGGCAGGCATTTTTTTGTATCGCAAGAGCGCTCGACTCGGTCGGTGTGGATGATATCAATCACGGGCATCGTGTCGGTTATATGGCCTATTCTTGTGCTCAAGCCATGGAGTGGAGCGAAGAGGAGTGTCAACTGGTGTTTGCGCTGGGTTTGATCCATGACTGTGGCGTGGCTCAGAAGCGTGATTTCTATCGTTTACTCGAAAATATGCAACCCGACAATACCCAGCAGCATTGCGTGCGAGGCAATGAGTTGCTGTCGAATTGTCCACCGCTTGCGCCGTTTGCGGATGCGATTTTGTACCACCATACACCTTGGGATGAGCTGAAAAATATGGCTATTTCGGATCGAAACAAACGGTTCGCGGCGTTGATTTTTTTAGCGGATAGAGTGGATTACCTTAAAGAGCTCTATCCAAGAGATGAGTATGGCAATGTGACTCAGGAAGCTCGTAATCAAGTCTGTTTAGAAATTGGCCGATTAAGCGGAAGCTTGTTCGAGCGTGACTTGGTACGCACCATGCAACATTTGCTGAGTAAAGAGTTCATCTGGTTTTCAATGGAGCATCATCATATTGAAGCGATGGGTCACAATTTGCCATCCACCCCATTTTTTGAGCAGAAGTTGGGGGTGGAAGAGATCATGTCTATCGCGATGTTGATGGCAAACGTGGTGGATGCGAAAAGTCAGTTCACTTTTCAGCATTCGCAAAAAGTGGCAGAGCTCTGTCAGCACTTAGCGAAAGAGCTAGGGCTGAACGTGGAGATGCAAAAAGCCCTTTACCTGACAGGATTGGTTCACGATATCGGCAAGCTGCACACCCCAGAAGAGATCTTGCATAAACCCGGTAAACTCAACGAGAGCGAGTATCTTTGTATTCAACGCCATTCGACCGACTCTCGCTATACCTTGCAAATGGTGTTTGGCCAATCTGTGGTGTGTGAGTGGGCAGGAAACCACCATGAGCGTTTAGATGGTTCGGGTTACCCAAGAGGACTCCAAGGGTCGGCGATTGATCTGCCTTCACGGATCATTGCGATTGCGGATGTGTTTCAGGCGCTCACTCAAGCAAGGCCATATCGCGGCAGCATGTCGCTCAATGAGGTGATGAATATCATGCGTCACGAAGTGAGTTGTGGTCGGTTAGATAGCCAAGTGTTTGATGTGATTGTGCGCAATAGCCAGCAATACTATCAGCTCTCGATAGCGGAAAGCCCAACCGAATGGGCATAAAAAATCCGGTGCGAATAGCACCGGATTTTCTCTCTCTGCATTCCTATTTGTCTTTCGTCATGGCGAGCAAGCCAATTGAGACGACGGCAACCCCAAGGAAACCGGCCAGAATGATGACTGGCATGGCGCTGTAACCGAGCACGTGCCAAAAAATCGATTCAAGAGTACTCATAGTGGCTCTCCTTATTGCCAGCCTTCAACACCATGCATATCGGGTAGGTTGTGTGCGATGCCTTTATGGCAATCCACACAGGTTTTTTCACCAGAGGCGAGTGCGGTCGAGTGTTGCTTCGCTGCTCGGCTACTTTGCTCAGAAAAATCCATGTAGTTGAACTGGTGACAGTTTCGACATTCCAACGAATCGTTCTTTTTCAAGCGTGCCCATTCGCGTTCGGCTAAGTGTGCGCGGCGTGCTTGAAACTTTTCTGGTGTATCAATCGTGCCGATAAAATGTGCCACCAATTCCTTGGAGGCTTGCACTTTACGCACAATTTTATCCGTCCATTCATGGGGAACATGGCAGTCAGAACAGATGGCGCGAACCCCAGAGCGGTTGGAATAGTGAATCGTCTCTTGGATTTCGGCCACAATCGGCGCGTGACAGCCCGAGCAAAACTCTTCGCTGTTGGTCGCTTCCATTCCCGTATTGAAGGCGCCCCAAAATAACAGGCCGCCGACAAAACCCATCAGCAAAACCACACCCACGGCGGCTTTACTTGGGCTCGATAAACGAAGCCAAAACGCTTTAAGAAATTTCATAAATGGCCTCTTTTCGGTTAACGAAGTGAATCAACGCGTTCGAAATCGTTCTCAACCAGCGGTTTTGCATCCGCCTGAGGGACGTGACACTGTAAACAGAAGTAGCGGCGTGGAGAGACGTCCGACAGTACCGCATCTTCGCGGTTCACAAAGTGAGTGACACTGATCTTGGTTGCGCCCATTTCTTTGGCGTTTTTCCAACTGTGGCAAGCAAGGCACTTGTTGGCGTTCAACGATACTTCATAGTTGCGAATGTTGTGCGGGATGAGTGGTGGTTGATACACAAAATCACTCTCTAGCGCTTGTTCGCGTGGGTATTTCTTCATTGGATCAGCGGCGCGAGTCGCTTCAATTTCTGTTGCTCCGCGCAGTGATTCTAGACCTCCGATACCGCCTGGATTGTTCAGCTCAGCATGAGCAATGCCAGCCAGTACGGTAAACACTGAAAGTAAGGCAATGAGTTGTTTTTTCATCGTAAATTCTCCGCCTTGCGGCTTAATACTTGGTCTGGGCTGACGGGCAGCCCAGTGCAATCAGGGTTACGCGACTTTGGTGATCTTAACCGGACACTTCTTGAAGTCAGTCTGCTTCGAGAGTGGGTCGGTCGCATCGAGGATCAACTTGTTGACCAAAATGCGAGCATCAAAGAAAGGCACGAACACCAAGCCTTTTGGCGGCTTATTACGACCGCGAGTTTCTACGCGCACTCGAACTTCACCACGCGAGTTGGAGATCAGCACTTCATCGCCACGGCGTAAACCGCGCGCTTGCGCGTCTTCATGGTGCATAAAGCACAGTGCATCTGGTACCGCTTTATACAGCTCAGGAACACGACGGGTCATAGTGCCTGTGTGCCAGTGCTCAAGAACACGGCCAGTACAGAGCCATAAATCGTACTCTTCATTCGGCATTTCTGGCGGCGCTTCATAAGGCGAGGAGATGATCCACGCTTTGCCATCCGGTTTGCCGTAGAAATCCCAACCTGAACCGGCTTTGGCATAAGGGTCAGAGCCTTCTTTAAAGCGCCATTTAGTTTCTTTGCCATCGACAACCGGCCAACGCAGACCGCGTACTTGGTGGTAAACATCGTAAGGCGCTAAATCGTGACCATGGCCTCGGCCGAACTCGGCATACTCTTCAAATAGACCTTTTTGGATATAGAAACCAAAGTGGTGGGCATCATCGTTGAGTTCACGTGCTTCGCTCAGTGGGAACTTGTCCACCTGACCGTTTTTGAACAGCACGTCATACAGGGTTTTGCCACGGTATTGCGGTGCTTTTGCCAGCAGTTCTTCCGGCCACACTTCTTCGACTTTGAAGCGTTTTGAAAACTCAATCACTTGCCATGAATCTGAGTGAGATTCACCGATAGTCTTCACTTGTTGATACCACACTTGGGTACGACGCTCGGCGTTGCCGTACGCGCCTTCTTTTTCTACCCACATGGCGGTTGGCAGAACAAGGTCAGCCGCTTGCGCCGTTACGGTTGGGTAAGCATCCGATACCACAATGAAGTTTTCAGGGTTGCGGTAGCCCGGTAAACGCTCTTCATTGATGTTTGGACCGGCTTGCATGTTGTTATTACATTGCACCCAGTAACAGTTCAGTACGCCGTCTTTGAGCATGCGGTCTTGCTGCACCGCATGGAAGCCTGGTTTTGGTGGGATAGTGCCTTCAGGCAATTTCCACACTTTTTCGGCAATCGCACGGTGTTTAGGGTTAGCGACCACCATGTCGGCTGGCAGACGGTGTGCAAAGGTACCCACTTCACGCGCCGTACCACAGGCTGATGGCTGCCCCGTCAGTGAGAATGGGCTATTGCCTGGGGTGGCGATTTTGCCAGTAAGCAAGTGCAGGTTGTACACCAAGCTTTGCATCCAAACACCGCGAGTATGTTGGTTCATCCCCATGGTCCAGAGTGACATCACTTTGGTGTTTGGATCGGCATACTGCTTTGCGAGCGTGATCAGTTTATCCGGTGATACTCCGGAAATTTCAGACGCTTTTTCAACCGTGTAAGGCGCAACCGATTTTTTGTACTCTTCAAACGAAATATCGCTGACATCACCGGAGTTGGCGTTTTTCGCCTTTTTCTGTAGAGGGTGATCGTCACGCAGACCGTAACCGATGTCCGTGACCGCTTGTTTGAAATGGGTGTGCTTGTTGACAAAGTCCCAGTTCACCGCATCGTTTTGAATGATGTAGTTGGCGATGAAGTTGGCAATCGCTAAGTCAGACTGTGGGTGGAAAATGTAGCCATGATCCGCCAACTCAAAAGAACGGTGGTAATACGTTGAGAGCACATTCACTTTGACATGAGGATGACTTAGGCGACGGTCAGTAATGCGTGTCCAGAGCACTGGGTGCATTTCCGCCATGTTGGAGCCCCAAAGCACAAACGCATCGGCGTGTTCAAAGTCGTCATAACAGCCCATCGGCTCATCAATACCAAAGGTACGCATAAAACCCACAACCGCAGAGGCCATACAGTGACGCGCGTTCGGGTCAATGTTGTTAGAACGAAAGCCCGCTTTCATCAGCTTCACCGCCGCGTAGCCTTCCATCACTGTCCACTGGCCAGAGCCGAACATGCCGACGCTGGTTGGGCCTTTGGCTTTAAGCGAGGCTTTCCATTTTTCCGCCATCACATCAAATGCGGTATCCCAAGAGACAGGGGTAAAGTCACCATCTTTGTGGTATTGGCCATCTTTCATGCGCAGCAGCGGCGTTTTTAAGCGATCTTGGCCGTACATGATTTTGGAAAGGAAGTAGCCTTTAATGCAGTTAAGGCCTTTGTTCACTGGCGCTTCAGGGTCACCTTGAGTTGCGACAACGCGACCATCTTGGGTACCGACCAGCACAGAGCAACCTGTACCACAAAAACGACAAGGCGCTTTGTCCCAATGAATCGCGGTTTGATCGGAGCTAGCGATCAAGTTGGTGGCAGAAGCGGGGAGGGTGATCCCTGCAACCGCCGCAGCTGAGGCGGCTGCGTTTGCTTTCACAAACGCACGTCTGGTCATTTTCATACATTACCCTCGAGTTCAGAAAAGGTATTTCCAGTGTGTAATAGTTCGTCTTCCGTTACCGTCTCTACCTGATGAAACACCAGAAAAGCGTTGAGCACATTGGGAAGATTATTGATATGTTCTATGGTTTCGGTGATGAAGCCTTGACGATCGGTTTCAATCACCACGACGAGTTTGCCTTGCGGATCCTCGCCGTAAATTTCCACATCACGCAGCTCGCTCATCTGCTGTTTCACTGTGAGCAAATGCTCTGGCAAGGTGTGAACCACCAAGCTGGAAATGTGTACTTCGTGCAGTGAAGCTGAGGGTTGTGACATCTTGCTCTCCAATTTATCCACGCTGTTTAAGCGATGTGTTGGGTGTAGTGAACCGTCATTGCGTTACTGGGACAAACCGAAACGCAAGCTCCGCAACCGGAGCACAGGTCGTTGTTAACCTGCGGGCTTGCGGTGCGGCCGATTTGCAAAGCAAAATGAATCGCCTCTTCTGGGCAGGCATCTTGGCAAGAGCGGCACTCCACTTGCTGTTGAGCCAAACAGTGATGGGCAATGTGCACCTCTGCTTGCCATGGCGCTTCGTTTTGCGCCACGAAGAGTGGCTCCGGACAGATCTGTGCGCACTGGTAACAAAACGTGCACTCATCCATCGAAAAATTAACAGTGGGAAAGCCGCCATCGCCTTTTTCGATAATGTGAGTTTCACACGCGGTAACGCACTTGCCGCAGCGAGTACATTCATCGGTAAACGCGTGTGGACGCGCTAACCAAGGCAGCCGAACTTGGCTTTGGTTGGGCTGACGATTCGGAGTGAACCAACGTCGTTTATTTAAGTCGACCATGTTTTTCTCCACACCTGTTCACAACCTGCCATATTTCCACACACAAATTGTAGTTTTTGACATATTTGTATAAATACCTCTTAGGAGGTAAATGGGGTGGTGGATTGTTTTGGATCAATAAATTAACCTGCTCGTTTCGGATAGTGTGTAGCCCTAAAGAGGTGGAAGCTTGGTTATCAATCAGAGAGACACTGCATTGTTCAGTTCAGTACGACATTCATTAACCCGTACTATGGCGAAAGCCATGTTATTGATTTTGTTTCTCTCGGCATTGACGACTGGGGTTGCCATTGTCACTTTGGCGTCTTCTTTGAATGATGCAGAAGCGGTGAACGTTTCCGGCTCTATGCGCATGCAGAGTTATCGTTTGGCGTATGACATCCAAGCTCAATCCCATGACTACAAGGCGCACATTTTTCTGTTTGAAAACTCACTGTACTCACCCTCCATGCTCGCTTTGCTGGACTGGACGGTACCCAGTGACATTCAACAAGATTACTACCAATTAATTGAACGCTGGCATGAGCTCAAAAAAGTGCTCAATAGTGACCAAAAAGCGCAATATCTTGACCAAGTCGCGCCTTTTGTCAGCTTAGTAGATGGCTTTGTACTCAAGTTACAGCGCTTTTCTGAGCGTAAATTGATTGCGTTAGCCGCAGTAGGCAGTTTTGGTTTAGGTGGGATTTTTGCGGTATCCCTATTTGTGGTTTATTACATCCGCGAGCAAGTGGTCAGGCCGCTCAATGCCATGGTCGATGCCAGCGAAAAGATCAAAAATCGAAATTTTGATGTCACGCTGGAGGAAACCAGCAGCACTGAAATGGGGATCCTCAGCCGAACGTTTAACAGTATGGCAGGCGATCTCGGCAAACTTTATCGTGGGCTAGAGCACGCAGTGAATGAGAAAACCTACAAGCTGCAAATGGCCAATCAATCGCTGCAGCTCTTGTATCACTCTTCGCAAGAACTGACGGCTTCAAGGATCACGGCGAGTAACTTCCAAACCATTTTGCGTCATTGGGTCGCGTTGGAAGGGATTTGTGCTCTTCGATTAGAAATTGAAGAGGAAGCCGGCAAGCCATTGATTTTGCAAGAAGGGAAGCCAAGTGGCGCCGCGATGTTACAAACGCCACTCACTTTAGATGGCCGCCATCTTGGCTTTTTGTATTGGGAAGCGGGCTCGCCTGAGCCAGATCGGGCTCTGATTGATAACTTTGCGCTGATATTGTCGCGCGCGATTTACTACAATCAAGCGCAGCGCCAAGCAGAGCAACTACTGTTAATGGAAGAGCGAGCCACTATAGCGCGAGAACTGCATGATTCGCTTGCGCAATCGCTCTCATATTTGAAGATCCAGTTGACCTTGTTGAAACGCTCAGTTATGCCTCTAAAACCTTGTGGAGATTTGAGTAAGACTGAAAGCATCATCAGCGAGATTGATAAAGGTCTGTCGGATGCTTATACACAGCTGCGTGAACTACTTACCACCTTTCGCCTAACCTTAACCGAAGGCAGTTTTGGTCAGTCTCTACTGGGCATGCTGACCCAGCTTTCGGGGCAAACGGAAGCGAAAATTGAACTCAATAACGCGCTTTCCTCGATTGCGTTGGATGCTCATCAGCAAGTGCATTTGGTGCAGTTGATTCGTGAAGCAACGATTAACGCGATAAAGCACGCTAAAGCCACTAAAATTAATGTCAACTGCCAAGAGCAGCAGGGGCAAGTCCAAGTCACGATTGAAGATGATGGGGTTGGCTTCGATCCGCAAGATTACAAGCTCAACCATTATGGTATGAGCATAATGCAAGAACGCGCCGCCCGTTTACGTGGCGAATTAAAGGTTGAATCCGCTCCGGGTAAAGGCTGCAAAGTGGTGCTGACTTACCAACAAAGCGAGGAGAAAAATAAAAATGAGTTGTAGAGTCCTTTTAGTGGATGATCACCCGCTGATGCGCCGCGGTATTAACCAGTTATTGAGCTTTGAAAAGGAGTTTGACGTAGTGGCTGAAGCAGGTAATGGCGCAGAAGCCATTGCGTTAGCCCACGATTTGCAACCGGATTTAATCTTGCTCGATCTCAATATGAAAGGGATGTCGGGATTGGATACACTGACCGCGCTGCGCACCGATGAGTGTGATGCTTACGTGGTGATCCTCACGGTTTCAGACAGCGCCGCAGATATTGAAGCATTAGTCAAAGCGGGGGCTGATGGCTATCTCCTCAAAGATACTGAGCCGGATCAACTGGTGGCGCTGCTTAAACAAGCTATGCAAGGCGAAAAAGCTTTTAGTGAGTCGGTCGAACGCTACCTTTTAAATCGCGAGCATACGAGTAATCCTTTTGAAGCACTGACGGAACGCGAAATGCAAATTATGTCAGAAGTGGCAAAGGGTTATCGCAATCGACAAATCGCCGACCGCCTGTTTATTTCTGAATCTACCGTCAAAGTGCACATGAAAAGCTTACTGAAAAAGCTCGATGTGCCGTCACGCACCGCCGCCACGATTCTTTATCTAGAGCGGTATGCTAACTGATAGTGAAAGCTTTCCCCTGAGCGAGAGCGTTGAACGGGTATATACTTACGGGTAACGATGACCTAAGGTGTTCAACCCTTCCTACTTGAAGCTGCAACGGTGTTGGCTACGTTCGTTCACCCCAATCATACTGTTTATCTATGCTCATGGGGATGAACTCACTTGCCGCCTACCTGCAACGCCAAGTCGTTTGGGTATATACAAAGGGGAAAGTTATGCTCTCAATCTTTGATATTTACAAAATTGGGGTTGGCCCTTCCAGCTCGCATACCAATGGGCCGATGATTGCAGGTTACCGTTTTGTGCAGCAGTTATTGCCACAACTGAATAAAGTTGCTCGCATACAAGTGGATCTGTATGGCTCGCTGTCTTTAACGGGAAAAGGGCACCACACTGATCGTGCTACCTTACTTGGCTTAATGGGAAATCAACCTGCCACCATCAAGATTGGTGAAGCTAATCAGACTCTTCGTGAAGCGTTGCAAACGGGTAAGTTGCGTCTCAACGGTCAGCATGACATTACCTTCGATTACCATCAGGATCTTCTTTTTCATCAAGATAATCTGCCGCTGCACGAAAATGGTATGACGCTGAGCGCGTTTGATAATCAAGGGCAACAGCTTGATTTTGAAACCTATTACTCAGTAGGTGGTGGTTTTGTTGCCACCGCTGAACAGCTGAAAAATGGCACTACCAGTGCCGATGTTTCCGTTACTTATCCTTTCCGAAGCGCAGATGAAATGCTCGACCAAGCTGAAAAACATGGTTTGAGTTTAGGCGGAATGATTTTGCGTAATGAATTGGCGTTTCAAGACATGGCGGTGATTGATGCGAAAGCCGATCAAATCTGGCGAGTGATGAGTCAGTGTATGGAGCGTGGTTTTACGACCGAAGGCATTTTAGAAGGGGGATTAAATGTCACTCGCCGTGCGCCGAGTTTACTGAAAAAACTTGAAGCCAATGCGGCGATTGAAAATGATCCGATGGAAGTGATGGACTGGATTAACCTCTTTGCTTTTGCGGTGAGTGAGGAGAATGCCGCTGGCGGGCAAGTGGTGACATCGCCCACCAATGGAGCCGCGGGCGTGATCCCTGCGGTTTTGATGTATTACCACCGTTTTATCAAGGCGCTTGATACCAAGCAGCTTAAGGATTTTCTCGCCGTGTCTGGCGCGATCGGTATCTTGTACAAAACCAATGCCTCCATTTCCGGAGCTGAGGTGGGTTGTCAGGGCGAAGTAGGCGTTTCTTCCTCTATGGCCGCCGCAGGCTTAACGGCTTTGCGTGGTGGCAGTAATGAGCAAATCTGCATGGCGGCAGAAATTGCTATGGAGCACTCATTAGGGATGACTTGCGACCCGATAGGCGGTTTGGTGCAAGTACCTTGTATTGAGCGTAACGCGATGGGCGCAGTGAAAGCGATCAATGCTTCGCGCATGGCGCTCAAACGTACCAGCAAATGTCTGATTTCACTCGATAAGGTGATTGAAACCATGTATCAGACTGGAAAAGATATGAATAAGAAATATCGCGAAACTTCGCTCGGAGGATTGGCGCTAATCCACCTCGCGCCCCCTTGTGAATAATCCAGAATTTGAAATGTTTTTACGAGTTGCTTATACGACTCAAAAAGAAAAGGGCGTGATTTCACGCCCTTTTGAATGTTGGTCATAACACGGACAGTTAAGCGTGCATGGGTACCAGTACCATAGTGCCGATGATCACCGTAACAAGGCCCAGTAACACAGGCACAGAAGTACGTTTTACCACTTCGAATGGGCTGATTTTACCCATACCCGCGGTTGCCACCACCACGCCAGAAACTGGAGAAATGGTGCGGCCAAGGTTTGAGGCTTGCAGCATAGGAATAATCAGGAATGCGGGGTTGAGTCCCATTTTCGCAGCCAGCGACGGAGCCAATTCCACAAACGCATAGAAAGGCGCGTTGCCTGAACCGGTGGCAATCGCAGCGGCGACGGTTAAACCAGTCAGAATCAACATCAGAGCAATACCGCCAGCACCAGCGACTTCTGCTAAGTGCAGTAGGTTGTCAATGGCTCCAATCGACATCAAGCCTTGTGCAAACACACCCGCTGCGACTAACAGCATTACCACGCCTTTGAACGCATCCGCCATACCTGCATAGCAAGCTTCCAGATCTTCCAGTGTTTCTTTGCCTTTAAAGCGTTTAGTAATGTAATCCACTACCACGCCGATAAAGATAGACAGAACAACGATGGTGTAGATGTCTAGAGTAATACCAGGCAGAGTTTCACCGTTGAAAACGAACACACCGATGATCGGTAAGAAAGGCAGAATCGCATAATACGCTGGCGCTTTCACTTCCATCTCAGAAAGATCCACTTTCTCCATTGGCGTATTGTCTTTCTGGTCGAGGTATTTATTCCAGAAGTATGCTGCTGCCGCCATAACAATGATGGCGCAGATCGAGACTGGCAATACGGTTTCAACCGCAAATACGTGCAGAGGTAAGCCTGATTTTTCTGCAGCGATCACCACGTCACCAGAGGTTGGAGACAAAATGATTGCAGCAGGCGATGCACACACCGCCACCGCAGCAGGGCGAGAAATACCCATCGCGGTCATCATAGGGAATAGGGTCGCCATTAACAGCACGCCAAGACCGGTTGCAGAGCTCACCGCAAGAGACATCAAACAAGCAACAATGTAGGCTGCGACCAACAAGATGTAAGGCGATTTGATAAAAGAGAGTGGTTTAGAAAACTGTTTTACCACCACATTATTGGCACCTATGTGCGTCATGTAGGAAGCAAAACCGCACAACAGCATGATTTGCATACCTAAGCCACCGCCACGGTTTTGCAGCATGTATTTAACATACTCCATCGCATCGGTGAGTAGGTTACCGGTTGAAACCATTTTTCCGGGCAGCACCTTGTGACCCAAGATACCAGTTAAAATGAGTAGCAAAATCCCTGCGGTGAGTAGGATTCCCGCAGGCTTATAGCCTTTAACGATGAAATAGCCAACCGCAAAGGTCACGACTAAGCCAATCAGAAGCTCAAGCATAGCAATCTCCAAAAATTTCCGTTTATTTCAAACTGTAAATAGTATGTCAGGAATTTACTGAAAATTAATTTGTAGCACGAGTTCAACTTGCACTTTGCATGATCTACAGCAATAAAAATATCAATTATTTTTAGTGATTAATTCTTGTTAAGAATTTTTTTATAACTGCTTAGTGTTGTAATAAATGAAAAATTGGTTATTTATTCTGAAAATGGATACTTGGTTGGTATTGACTATTGTTGTGTGAATGAAAGTTCATCACAAAGTAGCAGAGAATTTCAAAAAGAGTAAAGATGATAGAAAGAAGGCTCCACATGGGAACCTTCTTTAAGAAGCAAAGAAACCAGTTATTGGCGGCGATCGATTTGACGATTGGTGCGAAATTCCGCTACGGCAGCATCCATCGCGTGTGCTTGGCTAGACACTGTGTCAACTTCGATGAGACATTGCTGCGCTGAACGCATATTGTTTTCAGAAATAGTATTGAGTTCCGAAATCGATTCACTGACGTGGTTCATTACGCTGCCTTGTTCTTCAATCGCGGCGGCAATGCGCTGGGAGTTATCTTGAATCGTGTGCATATCGCGTAGGATTTGCTGCAAGCTTTCATCCAGTTGACGAGAGGCGCTGAGGGTTTCCTGTCCTTGGTTGTTACACAAATCGATATCGTCCACTACTTGGCTCATCTGTGACTGGATATTGGCGACAACTCTCGTGATCTCTTCGGTTGATTGATGAGTTCGAGTCGCTAGTGAGCGCACTTCATCCGCGACTACAGCAAAACCACGCCCTTGTTCACCAGCGCGAGCGGCTTCAATTGCTGCATTCAGGGCTAGAAGGTTAGTCTGTTCAGCAATCCCTTGAATAATGCTTACAGCACCACCAATTTTTTCGACAAAGGCATTCAGTGAGTCTATCGAGTGTTGGCTTTTCTGTAGGGTTGAGGAGAGCAAATCGATATTCTTTACGGTAGTCACCACTACGCTACGGCCATGTTCCGCATTGCGAGCCGCTTGATTGACTCCATCCACTGCGATATTAGTACTTTCTGAGATTTCACTAATGGTTGATACCATTTGCTGTACCGAAGTTGCCATCAAGCCCATGTGATCGGATTGAATATTAAATTGTTCAATTACTTGTTCGAGCTCGTCATGCATACTGGATGTGCTGGTATAAAGTTGGTGCGATTTGGTTTGTGAACCACTGATCAAATGCTCAAATTTATCTAACAAGCCATTGAAATAGCGTGCCACGGCGGTAATTTCATCTTGCCCTTTAAGCTCGGCTCGTAGAGAAATGTCGTTAGATTCCGCAATGCGTTGAATCACCTGCAACAGTTGGCTGACTTGTAGGTTTATTGAGCGGCTGATTTGGAAAATCACCAGCAAAATAATCAATACCACAGCGATGGTCACTGAAAGTTTAATGGTGGTCATTGTTTGCTGCTTTTCATCAACCGCTTGCGTCAGTGTTTTCGAGAAAGCCTTAAACATCTCTTCGACATCGTGAGATTGTGAGCGAGTGGCACCCAGCAAACCTTCGTTATATTTCAAGCCGATTACTTTTGTTTGAACTACAACGGATTGGGCAGCTTTGATCAATTCTGGGTATTGGTTGAGAGGGGTTGAGTTAACAGAGCCCGCTAATACCTGCTGATGGAAATCCACTAGGGCTAACAACTCCTCTGCGGAGGCTTGTTGTTTGGCTTGCTCTAGCGCCTGATAGTAGCTTTTCCACAGGCCACTGTCCGGATTAAGACCTAGGGTTTGATAGGCACTCACCAATCGCTCAAAACCTTTTTTATATTCAAGTAGATCGGTGCGTAAAGCATTGGAATCACCCAGCTCATATTTGAGCATGATAGCGTCAAGCTCAGTTTGTAAGTTGAGGAACAGATCGCTATTTTTTTGAAATGTATCCAGGTATTTGGCATCGCTGCGCAATAGAAAGTCTTTCTCGTTGCGCCTTAAATTAAGTAACCTAACTTCCAGTTTATCGACTTGATTGATGGCTCGATTGAGTTCATCGTTGGTATGGGCAAATTGTGAGGTAGTAAAGAAAATCGCGATAGAGCCCAAAATCGCAATGAGGCCTAAAGTATAAAGTTTATTGCGAATATTCATGGTGTTACCTACATGTTATTTTTATCCCATCAACGAGATAGGCGTCTGACTGCAATGTATGCAGCAGTGTACTGAGAATAATTAAACTATCAATACTAGTGTTGTTCATCACTTTCAGCTTTATATGAAATATTAATGACATATTTATTACAAATAATTGGAGATACCGTGACTGTTGTCAATTTTAGCCTGTATGACGGATTTATATTTGATATGGATGGAACTCTACTTGATACCATGCCTGCCCATTTAGCCGCTTGGGAAGCGACGGCAAAGCACTTTGACTTCCCATTTGATGCGCAGTGGCTCTATGGATTAGGAGGGATGCCAAGTGCGAAAATTACAACGCACATCAATAAAAAATTAGGATTGGCGCTCAATCCCGAACAAGTCGCATCTTACAAAATGGATTGGTTTGCCAGCATGGGGCTGCAAGCGGAGGTGATTCCCGCAACTTATGAATTACTGTGCCAGTGGCAGGGTAAGAAAAAAATGGCAATAGGTACGGGGAGCCAACGTGACAGTGCGCTGCGTTTATTAAGTAATGCGCAAGTGTTGGATAAATTTGATGCTGTTGTGACTGCTAGCGATGTACAACAGCATAAACCACACCCAGAAACCTTCCTTATGGCTTGCGAGCTAATTGGTTTACAACCTAAACAGTGTTTGGTGTTTGAAGATACCCAATTAGGACTGCAGGCCGCGCACGCGGGTGGGATGGATTGCATGTTAGTGACCGAACAAGGTTTGGTCTTCTACCCCCTCTCTCATTGAAGCGGATGTAGTCTTGGTTACGTGTTTTCTTAATCGTAGAGTCGGTCTATGTTTATGAAGAGAAGGACTATGAGTTAATGCTCGTAGCTCAATCTTGGCATAGCAATCTAAACATAGACCTAGACAGAGCTTGTGCATTTTAGGCAAAAGAGCGAGTGAAAGCATGGTTTTCACTCGCTCTTCGCTCAACTCGGAACCTTATTCAATCGCCAGTAGCTCGACGTCAAAAATCAGCACAGCAGATGGTGGGATTGGGCCTGCGCCATTTTTGCCATAACCTAAGTTGCTCGGGATATAAAAGCGAGTTTTTTCACCCACCACCATGAGTTGCACCCCTTCTTGCCAACCTTTGATGACTTGATTTAAGCCAAAGCTGATTGGCTCACCACGTTCAACCGAGCTATCAAACACCGTGCCATCAAGTAATTCACCGTGGTAATGCACCTTCACGCGGCTTTTCGGCCCTGGATGCTCAGTTCCTGTTCCAGCTTGCAGCACTTCATATTGCAAACCGCTATCGGTAGTGATGACGTTTTCGCGTTGTCCATTCTCGGCCAAAAACTGCTGTCCAGCAGAAAAATTGGCATCCGCCGCCTTATGATTGGTCCAAGTACGGTAAATCATGAAACCTGCGAGCAAGAAAACAACTAAAGGGATAATAATTTTCGACATAAAACGTTTGATGTCCTTTAACAGCGATGATCTTCCCCGTTTAACGTGAACCAGACATGTTCAGTTGCTGGATCCACTCATGAGGGAATAGAGAATGGCGAACATTCTAACCACGGATTATGTGATGGCAAGCAACCCATTTGTAAAATGTTGTTGATGGCAGATAAAGTTTTTAGAAACATGCCGATAAACTATAAGAAGTTCAATAACTGAGTGTTTGAGATGAAATTCTGGATGTTGTGCATTGCATTTTTTCTCACTGGGTGTGGTTCGTTGGCGACAGATCGCATGTTTAACGACAACCTACTCGATGTCGCCCCGAAAGGCGATTTTGATGTGCGCTACCCAGAATGGGGCTATGCATCGCAAAAGAATACGAGTGTTGCACAAAGCTCGATGGCGCAGCCGCGTTCAACCGGTTACGAAGAGTTACGTCAGTATTTATTGAGTAACGGCATCCAGCACGAAGTGGTACCGGGGGATTACCCGATGATTAAGTTGAGTAATACCGTTCGATTTGAAACGGGTTCCGCGAAAGTATCCATGGCTTCCAAACAGTGGCTAGATACAGTTGCCCGATTTTTAGCCACCGAATCTGGCATTGATATTGTGCTAGAGGGGCATACGGATAATACGGGCACAGAGAAACTGAATGACAAGTTATCCGAGCGACGCGCCAATTCAGTCAAAGCGGTTTTAGTACAGAGCCGAGTGGCACAAAATGCCATTTATACCCGCGGATTTGGTGAGAATGTTCCCGCATGCACCAACAGCACTAATAATGGCCGTGCTTGTAACCGCCGAGTAGAGATCCAATTCATTATTTCTTCAAACTAGCTTGAAGTATTTGAAATCAATTTTCGACAGTTTGCTCGTTTTGCTGTTCTTGATGATTAAAGCTAAAACTGAAATGGCCACGAATGTGGCCATTTCAGTTTTAGCGAGTGCTTGGATTTTAAACGGTCGCTTTTAGCGGCTGCTCAGCGTGGAATTTCTGCTGTAAATAGGACTCCACTTCCTGAACCACACTTGTATCGTGATTTAAGCCGAGTTTGGTTCTGCGCCAGAAAATATCTTGCGCATGACGAGCAAACTCTTTCTCGCACAGATAATCGATCTCTTTTTGGTAGAGCTCACCGCTGAACGCGATGCCGAGATCCTCAATGCCTGTCACTCCCGCCAAAAGTTGCGTGGTGCGGCTGCCATAGCTGCGCAGCCAACGCTCAATCACTGACTCAGTGATAAAAGGAAAGGCCACAACCAGCTGGTTTTTTTAAGGCTACATAGTCAAAGTTTTCACCACCTGGAAGGGGAGCATCCGCTGTCCAAGGGGCTTTCATTTTCGGGAAGAAAGGAGCGAGATGTTTCATCGCCGCTTCGCCTAGTTTGCGATACGTCGTGAGTTTACCGCCAAAAATGGACAGCAGCGGCGCTTCATCAGCGTGTTGATCCAGAGACAGAGTGTAGTCACGAGTAATGGCTTGTGGCGAGTTCGATTCGTCATCACACAGTGGGCGTACACCACTGAATTCAGCAATGATGTCTGAGCGGGTGATTTCGCGCATGAAATGCTTGTTCACAATCGAAATCAAATAGTCACGTTCAGCATCCGTGATTGCCACTTTTCTTGGGTCGCCTTTGTATTCGACATCGGTTGTACCAATCATCGAATAGCGATCGAGATAAGGAATGACAAACACAATGCGCTTATCTTCATTTTGCAGAATATACGCCTGCGGCTCATCGTGAATACGCGGCACGATAATGTGTGAGCCTTGGATTAAACGAATGCCGTAAGGGGAGCTGACGTGAGCATTCTCGTTTAAAAACTGCTTTACCCAAGGGCCAGCAGCATTCACAAGTGCATGACTACGGCGTTCAAAGCGTTGTTGAGTTTGTCCATCAAGCAAAGTGACATGCCATAAATCGCCGATACGCTCAGCTTTTTCGACGGTGCAGTAGTTCAACACTTCTGCACCTTGTTCTTGAGCTTGCATGGCGTTGAGGATCACCAAACGAGCATCATCAACCCAGCAATCGGAATACTCAAAACCGATTTGCATTTCAGGTTTAGTCACGGAGCCAGCTTTTAATGTGACTTTGTGGCTTGCGGGTAGGGATGTGCGTTTGCCCAAATTGTCATAAAGAAACAGACCGGCGCGGATCATCCATGCTGGGCGTAAGAAAGGACGATGTGGCAAACGAAAACGCATCGGCGTCACGATGTGCGGCGCTTTTTTCAACAGCACTTCGCGCTCCGCCAGTGCTTCACTGACTAAGCGAAATTCATAATGTTCCAAATAGCGCAAACCACCGTGTACCAGCTTTGAGCTGGCAGAAGAGGTCGCACTGGCAAAATCTTTGGCATCGTATATGCCAACTTTTAATCCTCGCCCTGTTGCATCTGCGGCGATGCCAGCGCCATTAATGCCGCCACCAACAATTATCAAATCGAGCACTTCATCTTGGGTAAAACGTGTTGAGCGAGCATTCATTTTCTTTCTCCGAGCCTAAATGTTTTCGTTTTTGTTCTTTAATGTTCGTATGAAAGCATTAAAACATAGAAATGCGCAATATTTCTACTATGAATTTTGATCTTGATCATAAATGAACGAGGGAAATGGGTGTAATGAGCGCTCGAATATTCCATTTTTACCGGATCCGTATGTGTGTGGCTGCTGCACCAATCCGTTTGGGTATGAGATGAGACGTGATGATTTTTCTAATAGGTAACGTTCCCGAAAAAGTAAAGAGAAACTTACTATAGAGAGCACAATCTCTATTTAAGCTCACAGAAATGAGCAATTCCTGACCTGAACTCGAATATGGCAGTTTTCCCACTTGAACGCTTTGGTTAGACTCAGCTCAAACCACATTTTGAGGAGTGATTCTATGTCAAGAGTATGGCTGACAGGCGATGCCGTGGTCGATCTGATCCCAGATGGGCAACAGCATTATTTAAAGTGTCCGGGTGGTGCACCCGCTAATGTTGCCGTCGCGATCGCCCGCTTATCCGGTCGCAGTGCTTTTTTTGGTCGAGTCGGGAACGATCCCTTTGGCCGATTTATGCAGCAGACACTCACTGCCGAGCAAGTGGATTGCCAGCACTTGTATTTCGACCCCGTACATCGAACTTCCACTGTGGTCGTTGACCTTGATGAGCATGGAGAGCGCAGTTTTACCTTTATGGTGAAACCGAGCGCAGATCAATTCCTGCAACTCAGTGATATTCCCTCTTTTCAAAAAGGGGAGTGGTTGCATGTCTGTTCGATTGCTTTGGCCAATGAACCGAGCCGCAGCTCGACCTTTGCCGCAATTGCGCAAATGAAAGAGGTGGGGGGATATGTCAGCTTTGATCCTAATCTGCGTGAAGAAGTATGGTCAGAGCCGCAAGAATTACAGGCCACTGTCATGTGTGCCGTTCGTTTGGCGGATGTGGTGAAGTTTTCGGAGGAGGAATTACAGTTGCTAACCGGGACTCAGTCGATTGAAGAAGGATTACAGGCGATAGCTGATTTCCAGATCCCTCTTGTTGTCGTGACATTAGGCGCGAAAGGGGCGCTGGTGGTCACGCCAAACTCGCAGCAAATTGTGTCGGGCAAGGCAGTCAAACCGATTGATACAACGGGCGCGGGAGATGCGTTTGTTGGCGGCTTGCTCTATCGATTATCCGTGGCGCAAGATTGGCATAACCAAGCCACGATTTTAGATGCCGTCAAATGGGCTAATGGCTGCGGCGCTTTAGCGACCACACAGAAAGGAGCCATGACCGCACTTCCGAATCAAGCGGCGCTGCATGCCTTTTTAGAATGAAATATGGCCAGAGTGAAGATTGACTCTGGCCATATTGACTCTTCGCATAGTGGGATATATCTCTCTGAGATATATCCCCTTGCAACTTGAAGCGGCATATCTGCCACGCCAAGTTGTTTATTCAAGGCTGCACATTCACTTCTCGGTTAAATGGCGCAGAAGCTGGAGCCATGTAGTACAGCTTTGCGTCTACGCTCGCGCCATGCAATGAAATACCGGTTGCATCCAGTGGGGTAAAGATGCGGCTGGTCATCACATGTTCGCCTTGATTGATGAAAATCTCTAATGAGGATTGATCAGCCAAGATGTGCAGCTCAACCGTTGGGCTATCGAGCTTCAGCTCCCGAATGGTGTCCCCTTGGCGAATTTGAGTCGCAGAGCGATCGAGGCGTAATAGTCGATTTTCTGCATCTAACGTTAGCGTGACGCGATACTGCGCATTTTGCATCAAGCGTAGCTCACATCCCCAAGGCAGAGTCACTTGCAGATCAAAGCTTTTAGCCTCTAGCTCAGTGACGGTGTCACTCAAAAGCAAGGTGTGCGGTTCACTTCGCAGTGTGTCGAGTTCACGCAATGGGCGCTGATAAATCTTGTCTTCACGCCATTCTAGTTCACGGAGTGCGGTCAGTTGATGAATCCAGCCTTGGTCGCAGCTTGGGTGTTGCGTTTCATCGGGTAGCCCCATCCAGCCACACAATACTCGCCGTCCATCGGCAGTTTGCGCGGTTTGCGGTGCATAAAAATCAAAGCCTTCATCCAGTGGCCAACCCTGCAGTAACGCTATTTCGCCTTGTGCATTCTGGGTCGCTCGAAAGATCCGATTTTGATGTTCAATGGTGTGATGAGGATTCGCTGATGCGATGCCTTGTGGCCCGAACACAAAAAAGTCTTCACCTTGCAGTTCAAACCAGTCAGGACACTCCCACATATACCCGTAATCGCCGAGTTCATCGCCATAGAGCTTATCGAAATGCCAATGGAGTAAGTCATCTGAGTGGTAGACCGCCAGTCGCCCTTGATGAGCGAGCGTTTGCGCGCCAAGTAACATGTGCCACTTTCCTTGGGTGTAAATCACTTTAGGATCCCGGATATGTTCGGTCACGCCTTCAGGTAAACACCGAATCACAGGTCCTAATTTTTCAAACTCACCATTGGCGTTCATGCGCGCGGCGCACTGCATGGTTTGGCGTTGGCGCTTTGTACCTAAGCGCGTGTTGCCGGTATAGAAAAGCCATAAATCTTGTTGATGGCTGACCGCATGACCTGAGAATACCCCGTGGCTATCAAACCAATCCGAAGGTGTCAGGGCGATCGACTGCCACTGCCAATCGACTAAATCGAGGCTCTTGAGATGCACCCAATATTTATCTTTGTGTTCGCAAGCGAAAGGATGCCATTGATAAAAGAGGTGGTATTCCCCCTGATGATAAATAAAGCCGTTGGGGTCGTTGAGTAAGCCCTGTGGTGGTGAGATATGCCACAGGGGCCGATAAGGGCAGTCTAAGGCTGTTTGATAAGGGAGAGTTTCAAGCTTTTGGCGCTCGGCAATCGCTTTACCTATCGCGGCGAGTTGCTGATTGGACACTTCAGCAGTGCGTTGGACAGAGAGTTGCCACTCTCCGAGTACCGATTGCAAACTCACATCATCAGGAAGGTGAGGGGTATGCGGGGGATGCTTCAGTGCCAAAACCACTTGCCCCTGTGGAGCTAAAATGCGCGTGACATTGTTTATTCCACCCGCGAGTTCGAGCAGCGTATCTAATAACATGGACTTACCTAACCACTATATTCGGGAACGTTCTCAATTTAGCGCCGCAAAATCGGTAAAGCAAGTGTTTCATGGTTAGACTGGGCAAGTCTCACGTTGAATGTTTTGGAAGGTCAGTACCACTTTGCTCATCTCTTGTCCGCGTCCGGCGATGCGTTCTAATAGCATTTTTGCAGCGTTTTCTCCTGCTTTATCAAAAGCATAGTTAAACGTGGAGAGAGGGGGATTGCTGACATAAGCCAACTCATCATTACCGACACCGAGCAGTTTGACTTGCTGTCCAACGTGAACCCCAAGCTCTTGCAAGGCTTTAATGGCGCCAACCGCTAGCCTGTCGGTGGCACAGAAAAGGCCATCGAGCTGTGGATAGTCAAGGTAGGCTTGTTTTGCCATTTGGTAGCCCGATTCTATTGAAAAATCACCGCGCGCATGAAACAGCAACGTTTGTTGATGGAACCCCAGAGCTTGCTGCAAGCCTTGTGAACGCAGCACATCAACCGCAATGTCATCACTTTGTACCCCAATAAAGCCGATCTGTTTGCAGCCTGCTTTGACTAAGCGTTGTCCTGCTTCGAAGCCGACACGGTGATCGTCATGCACAATACTGGGAATGTTATACAAAGAGCCATCTTGGCCAACCAAAACCACAGGTACCGCCGAGTGTTGAATCGCATGAACCAGCGGCTGATCAAGGTGAGTGGCATAAAACACAATACCTTCCACCCGCTTTTGATTAAATATCTGAATATATTCAATTTCCTTTGCATGGACTTGATGAGTGTTGGCCAGTAAAACATGTTTACCTGCTTGCTCAAAGATAGCGGTAAGTCCATCCACACCTTGCGCTGTTGCGTGAGAGGAGACGCGCGGCACAATCACGCCAATTAAGTTGGTTTTTTGTGATTTGAGGTCTTTAGCAACTTGATTGACCATATAGCCACACTGCTCAACTGCCTTTAACACTTTGATTTTTGTAGACTCTTTAACGCCATATTCATCATTGATGACGCGTGAGACGGTGGACTTAGAGACACCCGCTAAACGGGCGACATCATGCAAACTGGCCATAACGTATCCTGTAGGCTCAAAAACTGGGATTGATTGCAGAAATCAGTACAGCAATCAAACGAATGATCGGATTTTAACCCCGTTCTAAGGTTTATCCTCACGAAATTTGGCGATCCTATTCACATTTTCACTGTGTTGATTTTGACCATCACTCCGAAAAAGACAAGAATCAATTTTGCAAACGTTCCCAAAACTAATATCGAAACCAACGAATCATTCAATTACACAACAACATCCAAACGACTTGGAGCAGCAGGTAATACAGCTTCAAGTTGAAAGGGGATAACTACCGGGGTGAGTTATGGACTATCCAGTCATAGCAAAACAACTTCTTGAGAGCTTAGGTGGCAAAAGTAATATCCAAGCACTCGCGCACTGCGCGACTCGTTTACGCTTAGTGCTTAACGATGAAACGCAAATTAATGAGAGCGCCATTGAATCACTGCAAGGTGTCAAAGGACAATTTAAGGTCGCAGGACAGTATCAAATCATTTTCGGCTCAGGCATTGTCAACCAAGTCTATGCTGAGATGGCGAAATTGACCGGTTTGGTTGAGATGTCAACCAATGATGTCGCTTCCGTGGGTGCCGAGAAACAGAATTGGGCACAGCGCGCAGTAAAGGGATTGTCCGATATTTTTGTCCCTATCATCCCCGCGATCGTGGCCGGTGGTTTATTGATGGGGCTGTTCAACGTATTGACTGCACCGGGACTGTTTATTGAAGGCCAATCTTTGATTGATGCCAATCCGGGATTGGCTGATCTCGCGAGCATGATCAACACCTTCGCGAATGCCCCTTTTGTCTATTTACCCGTATTGTTGGCTTTTTCTGCCTCGCGCAAGTTTGGCGGCAACCCCTTTTTGGGTGCTGCGCTGGGTATGCTGATGGTACATCCCGATCTCTTGAACGGCTGGGGTTTTGGCAGTGCATCCGTATCTGGCACCGTTCCAACTTGGAATATTCTCGGTTTTGAAATCGAAAAAGTCGGTTATCAAGGCTCGGTATTGCCCGTGCTGGTTTCCGCTTACATTCTGGCCAAAATTGAAAATGGCTTACGCAAAATCGTACCGTCCGTACTGGATAACTTGCTTACCCCAATGCTGGCGATTTTTATCACGGGTTTTCTGACCTTTACTTTGGTCGGACCGCTAACGCGTGATGTCGGCTTCATGTTGGGCGATGCACTGAACTGGCTGTATGACTCCGCAGGTTTTGTCGGTGGCGCACTGTTTGGCTTTATCTATGCTCCTTTTGTGATCACTGGGATGCACCATAGCTTTATTGCGATAGAAACTCAGCTACTTGCCGATATCGTGACTACAGGTGGCACCTTTATTTTCCCTATCGCTGCGATGTCTAACATTGCGCAGGGCGCCGCGGCTTTAGCTGTGGGTGTGATGACGAAAGAGACCAAACTCAAAGGGGTTGCGATTCCTTCGGGTGTGACCGCACTGCTGGGGATCACTGAACCTGCCATGTTTGGCGTGAATTTGAAATTGCGTTATCCGTTTATTGCTGCCATCTGTGGTGCGGCTTTATCCAGTGCTTTCATCACCTTATTCAATGTAAAAGCCCAAGCGCTAGGCGCGGCTGGTTTGCCAGGGATCATTTCGATTAATCCACAGCAAATTGGTTACTACATCATGGGTATGGCGATCTCATTTGTGGCCGCCTTTGCGTTGACTGTCCTGCTAGCGATGCGTGAAAAAACCAAACAAGCGGCTCAGGTCACCGCGTAACTGCCTCCCCCTATCTTGGCTACACAGCCCACTCTTTGAGTGGGCTTTTTTGATAGTTCAATACCAAGGTGAATCTCTGAAAGATAGAAAAACGAAAGGAGCGCTTTGGCGCTCCTTAGTTATCTTTTTGCCTTTTAAACACGTGCCTTTCAAACACGAATGTGCATGAGGGCTAGGTTTACTTACTTAGCAAACACATCTTTGAAGTCACGCTTCAGAATCGGGTCGCGGCGGGCTTTTTTGATCTGCTTAACCATGTCTTTCACACAGTTGTGTAGCACTTGATCAAGCAGTTGAGCGCGGTACGCGTCTTTATCTTCTTCGCTCATCTCTTTAGGAAGGTTCAGCGTTGGGAACTCTTCCATCACGTTTAGACCAGCAAATGCTTGGCTTACCGAGATCAGTGCGTGGAACTGCTCAAAGTTATCCAGAATATTTTGCGCGCTCGCTGGCAGTGAATCCCATGCTTCGCGAACCACTTCTTCAGAGACTTCATGGATTGAAGTCACCATATGGAACATCGCTTCAGGCACCTGATCAAACTCTAGAACCTGACGCAGTTCAGGAGAGATGGATTCGAGATCCACTTTTGGTGTTTCGGTTTGGTTTGTCTCAGACATGGAAAATTCTCATTAGAGTAAAAAACGCCATGCTAAAAACTTATCCCAAAATGTCAATACAACAGCGATAAATTGCCGTTTAGAGCACGTTTAACGTTGCTTTTGTCACCAATGCCTTCTTTTATTCTGTCACTTAGCATGACGGGGGAGCTTAAAGATCTCCGTCTTCTTTTCTGAATCGTTTCTTTGTGGCGTTGAGTGTCTGAAATTTTAAATCCACCGATTCGGTCTAGAGTAATAAGTACAGTGAATGATTGGTTTGGATTGATTTATGGAAGCCGCTTTTAGCGAATGGCTCACCTTGCATAGCAGCTCACCCTTTTGGGTGTTTCTTGGCATCGTTGTGCTTTCTTATTTATTAGAAGATGTAGCGATCGTTATGGCGGCGGGGCTCGCCAGTCAACAGCTCACGCCTATGCCTTTCGCTTTGCTGGCGATATTTATCGGCATCGCAACAGGAGATATTGCGCTTTATTACCTTGGGCGTTACAGCCGTTATTTTCGCGCCATGCGCTACCGATTATTGACCAATCCATATTTTCGACAGGTCCGTCGCCGCTTATTAGCCAGACCTTTCATTAACCTGTTTACGATTCGTTTTATTCCGGGGCTTCGCACGGTCGGCTATACGTTAAGTGGTTATGTCGCTTTGCCGCTGCGGCTATTTACGGTTGCGGTATTGATGGCAACCGCTTTGTGGACGATGGTCGTGTTTTTCGCCATCTATCAATTAGGCAGTCAGGCTTGGTTTCAGTCCAGTGAATACCGCTGGTGGTGGCTGTGCTTATTGGTTGTGTTGTTACTCGTTTTTAATCGCGTCTTCAGTACTAAAATGATTAAGGAAATCGCATGACGGTTCTTTCTCCCGTGGCATGTATTGCCGAGCATAAAGTGAATGCGGGTATGCCGCTATTGGTTGAGGCCGCCAACGAACGGGCGATTTCGCCCTTTGAATTTCTGCCGAGCTGGTTTTGTTACGCGCCTGTGGTGGTGCAAAGTGTGCTGCTGGGGCTTTATTACCGTGATTTACGTCTGCCTTTGGTAGCAAATCCCTCCGTTTATTTAAGCGGCATGGTCGGTGAGTCCAAGCACGATATTTTGAGCCTAGCTGGCGACCAAGCGCGGCGCTGGATCTCGCCGTTTATCACTTGCACGGTGAACGATCTGCCGCTCACCGAACAGGTAAAGACCATTGAACAACGTTTACATGACGCAGATTTGCGCTTTCCTTTAGTGGCTAAGCCCGATCTCGGTTGCCGTGGTGTGGGGGTAAAACTCATCCAATCTCAGGAACAACTGAGTGAGTATCTACGCCGTTTTCCTGTCCAAGCGCGTTTTCTTTTGCAGCAAAAAGCGCCGTATAGCGCTGAAGCGGGGATTTTCTACGTGCGTTTTCCCGGTGACGCGCAGGGGCAAATCATCTCAATAACCTTGAAATACGCTCCGAGTGTGATGGGGGATGGCGTGCGTACGCTGCGTGAATTGATCCACGCTTGCCCGCGAGCTGGACAACTGGCGCACCTCTATTTACCCCGCCACCCTGACAAGCTCGACTGGGTAGTTCCGGATAAACAAGAGTTCCAATTAGCGTTTGCGGGCAGTCACAGCCGGGGTTCGATTTTTCGTAATGGCAATCGCTACATCACGCCTGCTTTAGTCGAAAAACTGGATGCGATATTTGACGATTTCCCCGGTTTTCACTATGGACGACTCGATGTGAAATTCAGCCATATTGATGCGCTCATGCGTGGTGACGCGTTCACCATTCTTGAGGTCAATGGCGCGAGCAGCGAAGCGACGCATATATGGGATCGCGAAACGCGGCTCGGTGAAATCTTCACTACGCTACTTAAGCAATATCGGATTTTGTACGCGATTGGCGCTGAGCAGAAAAAGCGAGGCCACAAACCGCCAAGTTTGCGCGCTTTATTACGCGCTTGGCGGCAGGAAAAACAATTGATCCAGCACTATCCAGAGACAGATTAGCGGAACGCATGAGCGCCGAATGCTCTGGAATAACCATAACCAGATATTACAAAGACCGGATATTGAATAAGACATTGAAGGGGATTTTATGCTTGCTGTGACAACCTTAGCGCAACCATACCGATACTCAGCCGCCATTCATGGCTGTTTGGAGACACTAGAACAAGGGCGCGATTTTTTAAACACGATTGGAGACGATCACTACACCTACGTGGCGAAGCCGCATGTGAGCAGCAGTATTGGCCAGCATTTTCGCCATTGGTTAGACATTTTCCATGCGCTGTGCGCTGCGCCAAACACCGTCGATTACAACCAGCGTCGACGTGGGCATCCGGTTGAGTTGTCTCGCCAAGTGGCACTTAAGGAGATTGAATCGCTCATCGCATGGTTAGAGTCTGATTTACTACAGTCACCTCAAATGGCCATTGATGTGGTGATGGAAGTGTCTTTATCGCAAACCGAAAGCTGCACTTTTCATTCAACCTTAGAGCGTGAATTGGCCTTCGCTGCGCTGCATGCGAATCACCATTTTGCGATGGCAAAAGTGGTGACCAGTTTACTGAACGTGCAAACGCCGAGTGATTTTGGTTTAGCGCCCGCGACCGCCACTTTTTTACGAGGCAATGCCTAATGTGCTCCGTCACTTGGTCTTTGAGTGACACCGGTTATCAGGTGTTTTTCAATCGCGATGAGCAGAAGAGTCGAGCTTTAGCGCTACCACCAGCCATCTATGATCGACAAGGAGTTTCAGTCATGATGCCGCTCGATCCGCAAGGTCAGGGCAGTTGGATTAGCCTTAATCAGTTCGGGTTATCGCTGTGTCTGCTCAATAACTATCAAGGCCGAGTGCCAGATGGAACGCTGATCAGCCGCGGATTGTTGCTCAAATCCCTTGCGGGATCCTCTTCGATTGAACAAATCACGCTTGCGTTTGAAAAATTGGCGTTGTCTCGTTTTGCTCCCTTCACTCTGCTGGCTTTTGATCCTTTGCTTACTCAACAGCAAGGTGAGGTATTGGCTTATGCGTGGGATGGCGAACAATTTTGCTCAGGCGTGACTTCATCACCCCTTTTTTCATCCGGTGTTGCGCTTGACGAAGTGCAGCGCTATCGCACGCAGGTCTATCAACACCTCACTGCCGATGGAGTAACACCGGAAAAGTTGTTGGCGTTTCACTGCCATCAACACCCACAGTGGCCGCATCTTTCGGTGGCGATGCAGCGAGACGATGCCCATACCGTGAGTTTTACTCACATCAAGGTCAGTGATGGACAACTGGGAATGAGTTATTTCTCTGGTCGCCCAACGCAACTGACAGAGCAGATATTGCATCAGTCGCAGTATCCATTTCCTCAAATAATATCTTTGGTTTCTTAAGGAGTTCGTAATGAAATATTGGTTTGGTTTAATCCTGTTCTTTTTCAGCACATTCACCATGGCGCAAGATCCGATTTACACTGGCACGTTTAGCAATAAAGCGCTGGATGGGTATGACACGGTCGCTTATTTCACCGAAGGCAAACCCGTTAAAGGGGCCGCGCAGTTTAAAACTGAGTACCAAGGTGCCGAATGGTTGTTTGCCTCTCAACAAAACCTCGACGCGTTTTTAGCTGACCCTGAAAAATACGCGCCGCAATATGGTGGCTACTGTGCATGGGCGGTGTCTGAGAAGAAGGATTTCGCGCCTGGTGATCCACAATATTGGGCGATCGAGGACGGTAAGCTTTATCTGAACTACAACAATAAGATTAAAGGATTGTGGGAAAAAGATCGGGCGCATCATATCGCTCAAGGCGACCAAAATTGGCCTGCGCTGATTGGGACAAGCGAATGATGCAAACCCAGCCATTTCGATTGCCGCGCTTCACCCCATTTGGGGTGATAGAAAAGGGGGTAGAGTTAGCGACAGGTCTTAGTCAGCTAGAGCGCTATTACCAACAAAGGCCAACCACGCGTGATGGTTTTGAGTTTATGCGTTACACCCTTGAAGCGCTCAATGTGCATTACCAAGTGGATAGAGGCCGTGTTGAACAGATCCCCACACAAGGGCCGGTAGTGATCGTAGCTAACCATCCGCTTGGTGCCATCGAAGGGGTGATTTTGGCCGATTTGGTTGGGCAAGTACGCAAAGATGTCAAAGTGCTTGCCAATCAACTGCTTAAACGCTTACCTGAAATTGAACCACTGTTCATTGGTGTGGATGTGTTTAATGGCGCGCAGGCGAGTAAAACCAATGCCAGAGGGATTCGAGAAGCACACCGACATTTAGCGGACGGTGGTGTACTGATCGTATTTCCCGCCGGTGAAGTTTCGACACCGCAAAAAGAAACCGGACAGTTGAGTGATATTGACTGGAGTCAATCCGTTGCGAAATTCATTCAGCGTAGCCAAGCGACGTGCGTGCCGATTTATATTCATGGTCGTAACAGCGCGTGGTTTTATCGCGCTGGAAAAATTCATCCGCTCTTGCGCACCGCCATGTTAGGTCGAGAGCTTTTGAATAAAAGCGCGAGCACCATTTCCCTTTGCATTGGTCAGCCGATTCCTTATGCGGAATTAAAAGAGTTCACCAAAGATGAAGATGTGGTCAATTACTTGCGGCTCAATACCTATTTGATGAGCCCGCATGGCCAAGCTGAACCGGCAAAAGTCTCTTTTACGATTCCGGTGATTGAGCCTGTACCTAAAACAGCTCTCATCGCAGAGCTTGCTCAATTAGATAAGAAAGCCAAGTTATTGGAGCAGGGCGAATTCACGGTGTACTGCGTACCTTCAACGCACATTCCCCGCATGATGCAAGAGATTGGTCGTGTGCGTGAAATCAGTTTCCGCGCGGTGGGTGAAGGCAGTGGGCATGCCTGTGATGTGGATACGTATGATCAACATTATTGGCAACTGTTCGTTTGGAACCGAGATAAAAGCGAGCTAGTGGGTGCATACCGCATGGGGCTTGTGGATAGAATTTTGGCGGAAAAGGGGTTACAAGGCCTCTATTCGCGTAGCTTGTTTCATTACGATCACGCATTTTTGGCGACCTTAGATAATTCGATTGAGCTTGGACGCTCGGTGGTGGCAGAACAGTATCAACGAAATCTCAACTCGTTGCTTTTACTCTGGAAAGGCATTGCGCGTTTCGTAGAACTGAACCCGCGTTATACCCATTTGTTCGGACCAGTCAGTATTAGCAATGATTACAGCCCTGCGGCTCGACAATTGATGGCGGCGACGTTATCGATCCATCACTATGATCAAAATAAAGCCGCATTGGTTAACCCGTCGACACCATTACGGGCTGGGGCGGAAGTATTCTGGCAAAAAAGCCTATTATCCGCACTCGCTAGTGTGTCTTTGCTTTCTAAAGTGATCGCACGAATGGAACAGGGCAACGGACTACCCGTGTTGCTGCGTCAATATCTCGGTATGAATGGTAAGTTAGTCTGCTTTAATGTTGACCCTGCCTTCAACGATGCCTTGGATGGTTTGATTGTTGTGAATCTAAAACAAGTACCACTGAAAACGTTGTCTAAATACATGGGTAAGGAAGCGGCGCAGCATTACCTTTGCTGAGTTGCGTAGCAAAGATAAGACAGCAAAATCCGCAGAGTTTGACTATGGTGATTGAGAATAAATTCGGTCCCGTGGATTCTCTGTTTTTCTATGGGATTGTGACACTCCAAATAAAGGTGACATCATGCTCAATAATCCGGTAGGTTGGTTTGAAATTTATGTAAATGATTTGGAACGTGCAAAAACGTTTTATGAGACGGTTTTGAAGGTCTCTCTGGAAGAAATGCCTAATCCAACGTCGATGCCGATTAAAATGCTCGCATTTCCTTCCAATATGGAAAAGTACGGCGCATCCGGCGCGTTGGTCAAAATGGAAGGCATTTGCGCTGGTGGTGGCGGCACACTGATTTATTTTTCGAGCGACGACTGTGCCGTTGAACAAGAGCGAATTGTCGCAGCAGGTGGTCAAGTTCATACGCCGAAAATGTCGATAGGCGAATATGGCTTCATTACTTTAGCGGTCGATACCGAAGGCAATATGTTTGGTTTGCATTCGATGCAGTAAATGCTACAAACGGCACCATCAAAATAGAAAAGAGATGGCATACGCCATCTCTTTTTGCGTTTATCCAACAAGATCCCTTATGGAAAGAGTGATTGTTTACAATCAAGGCTTCATGGCTATTTCAAGAAAATTTTTATGTTTCAATGACATTACGCGTATCCAGTGGTGTACTGCCCACATCAACATTGCGGTTGCGATGACGGTGATGAAGATGGAGCTAAAACGGTACAAGATGGAAAAGAAGGCATCGTTCGATTCAGGCACAATCGCGGTAAGTGGAACCGCCAGTGCAGACATCGCTGAAAAAGCAATGGCACTTTTGATTGGGCCTCTAGTGAGTAAATAACAAAATGGCCCCATGGCGATGGTAAAAGCCAGCCAAAACAACAAACCGTTGCTATACCAGCTACCTAAAATCAACTGAACAGCTAAGCCTGCGAGACAACCAAGTGCAGTACCGATCACGCGAATTTTTGCCATCGCCATCGAGCCCGCCAAGGTCATCGGGGTCAGAATGATGATGATAGAGGCTTGCGCCGAGAGAGAATCATAGAGATCTGCCACTTGAAACAACAAAAAAGCGCTCATGGCGACAATCCATCCCATTGCGACTTGACTAATGTAGTCTAAGTCACTTTTTACTGGTGTGGTCATGGGGGGCTGTATTTCGTCCCTTTTGGGTTCTGGGAATAACCAAAACGCCAAAGCACAAATAGCAATATTGGCTAAGGAGATGACCCATAAGTTGACGTTAAAATCTTCGATGTCGATAAAGTCGTAGCTGGCAAAATTGAACACGATAGACCCTACCAGAAGCCCCATATAGCCAAATAAGTAAGTCTTAGCGCTCATCATGGCGATGCACTTGAATAGGAAAAACACCCCAACAGCCACCGTCATCAGTACTGGGTGAAACTGGAGATATTCCAACAAGAAGGTGGCCTGTAATGTCGTCCACACTGCAGAGAACAGTACCATCAATAGTGGCTTTAGCTGAAAACGCTCAGCTCTACTCAAAATAAACAGTGGCAACATGATGGCAAAAAAACCGTAAGACCAACCAAAAAGCATGCTTAAGGCAAGGCCGCAGGTGCAGCCAAACCAAATTCTCTGAGTTTTCATCACTGGCCTTAGTATAAGTAATGGAAGAGGCTGACGATTTTGATTTGCCAAGTTGCCATCCAGCGCCAAAACATCCCTTCTTGGGGATAGAGCACAATCGTGGCGCGTGAGCCAACAAAAAGTGCTTTTGGCAAGGCGGCATTACTGGCAAGATTGACGCGAGTTCTTTGTGCATCACGAACCCAACGGTTGTTGATTTCAACACTGGTTAAAGAGCCATTTGGTGTTTGCTGTGCGGCGGCAACCCCATAATCCCGACTGGATAGGGAAAAATCGAAAACTTGGCCAGGGTAGGCATCAAAAGCTACCATTGCTTTATAGCTTGTATCCACCTTGGCGACGGACTTTTCGCGAAAATCCCCAGTAACCCAAAGGGATCCTGTGGGTATAAAGCTCAGCATTGGTTGGTTAGCATTGGCCATGCTGCCAACTTCTAGTTGCAAATTGGTGACGACACCGTCGTTAGGGGCGAGCACCTGAGTGTTCGACAGATCCAACTGCGCTTTTTCAATGCCATTTTGCGCCACGCGTACTGCAGTACTTTGCCCTTCGCCTTCTCCTAGTTGTGCTTCAATCACTTTCAAGCTCTGTTGTTCGGCTTTTAAATTGGCATGTGCTACTTGATTTTGAGCAAAAGCATTATCGAGAGTCGAGCGTGAAATTACTTTTTGTGTCGAGAGTTTTTGTAAGCGCAAATATTCATTGTGAGCATTGTCATAGGTTGCTTGCGTGCGAGCAATGTTAGCCAAAGCGGCTTCACGTTGTGAATAGAGAGTCGCTTCTTTCTCTAAGGCAGATTGCAGCGAGAGTTTTGCTTGTTCTAAGGCGATACGATATTTGCGTTCATCAATGGTGAACAGTACCTCACCTTGTTGAACGTGCTGATTGTTGTGGAGCAGCACTCGAGTCACTTTGCCTGACACTTCGGGCGCTATTTGTACAACATAACCTTGAACACGGCCCTCTGTCGTCATTGGAGCGTGCTGATCTGCAAAGATGATGTAGAAAAATAGCACTATGAATAGGACAATAAGTGTGCGCATCCAGAGTCGAAATTTGTATTCTGCTGTCATGGAAAAAATCATTTAAATAAAGAAAGATCGGGATTATAGAGAAGAGTGGTACAGTGCAGTAGAATGTGAAAAAAGACATTAGTGAGCTAAAAATAGGACAATGAAAGTTAATCTTGATGATCTGTATCTCTTTACTCAAACAGTGATGCACGGTGGTATCAGTGCCGCAGCGCAAGTACACCAGTTACAGCGCTCAAAAGTAAGCCGTCGTTTGCAAGAGCTGGAAAAGGCGTTAGGTTGTCAGTTATTAATCCGCACAACTCGTTCGATTGAATTAACAGAACACGGCCAACGTTTAATTGAATTGGTCGGTCAGCCGATGATGCACATCCAACAAGGATTAGCAGTTATGTCTGAGCATAATCAATCGTCTGAAGGTAAAGTGCGCTTGGCAATTCCTTCCGCGTTGATGACATCGGCGGCATTTAACACCATTATTAGTGAATTTAGTCGGCGTTATCCTGCGGTGGCTTTGGAAATCGAAAACCATCAGCAAAGTGTTGACCTGCGCCGTCAAGCTTTTGATCTTCAACTATTACCTGACATGGTAAAAGTGAGTGACGACAGTTATGTGCAGTTTAGTCTATTGCCTTATCGTTCACATTTAGTGGCATCTAAAGAATACTTAGCAAACCACCCACCGATTAATAGCGTGAAAGATTTGCGTCAACATAGGTTACTCACCAATCGCTATAACGTGGATTTGCTTGATTCCAGTTTACCGCTGGCATTGAAATCGGATGATTTGCATTTACTGCGTTCGATGGCAATTTCTGGGCAAGGTATTGCTTTCATTCCACAAGTTCACTCAAAACCTGCATTAGAGGAAGGAAACTTAGTGGAGGTGCTACCCAACCTACGTTATCCCCAGCAGCATTTGACTTTGATCTATCCATCGGCACTCTATCTTCCTCAGAAAGTCAAAGTACTGATTGAATTGTTCCGTGAAAAATTCCAATGAAAAAATCATGGTTTATCTTTGTTAAGGTTAATTCATTCAAATCTCATTGAGAGTGGGACTGGAGAGTAATCGACACTAAAATAGAAAGCTGCCAATCACCTTGAATATATTGACACTAGTTTATCTACTATTGATTTCAGCAGTTAAATTGTGGACAAAGCGAGAGGTATTATAAGTGCAGTTGAAGTTGGGTTTCTGCTTGAACTAGATGTTTAGGCAGAGACCAATAACTATTCAAACCTAATATTTTCTTGATGAACCCATACTGCTGCTTCAACTCGAGATCGTAATTGTAATTTTTTTAAGATACTTTTTACATGAACTTTCACTGTACTTTCCGAAATGAAAAGTTTATTAGCAATCATTTTGTTTGATAAACCAATAGCAATGTTTTTTAGTATATCTTGTTCTCGAGCACTAAGAATATCAATGGTTAGATTTGTTAGCTTTTCCTTTTTCTTTTCCTTTAGGTTATCTACTAAAATAGCAGTTAATTCAGGACTAATGACGGTTTTACCTAAGCAAGCATTTTCAATAGAAAATAGTAATTCTTCAGGTTCCATATCTTTTAAAAGATACCCATCAGCTCCTAATTTTATTGCCTTTGACACATCTTCATTATAATTTGAAACAGTGAAAATTATAATTTTACTGGAGATGTTTTTTTTGCGTAATAATTGCAGTGTTTTCAATCCATCTAATTCTGGCATATTAATATCTAAAAGGATTAAATCTGGCTCATAGTCAATGGCGTATTCAATCCCTTGATGCCCGTTACTTGCCTCTGCTACAACGGTGAGGTGCTTTCTGGTATTGAGTAACTGTTTAATACCATTTCTTAGCATGGGGTGATCATCTATTAAGAGTATTGTAGATGCATCAGCATTAGTAAATGTTTGTTCTTTAATCATATCAACCTCGTGAATAAATAGGAAAAGTCAGATAAAATTTAGTGCCTTTGTCAGGATAAGAAATAATGTCCCATTTGCCTGATAAAGATTGTGCTCTATCACCAATAATTTTTAATCCGTAATGAGAACTTTCTTGTGGTATGGAAAATCCGCATCCGTCATCGATCATAACTAATGATATGTCATTGCCTTTTACGGACAAGTTCAATATTACATTGGAGGCTTGTGCGTGTTTATAAATATTGTTTAATAATTCTCGAATGATTTGTATCAAATGTATGGATTGATGAATAGATACCGTATTGGCTGGAATTTTATAACTAAAATTTATTTGTATCCCTAATTTCTTATTATATTCTTTTATTGTATTTTCTAGTGCAGGTAAAAACCCTAGACCATCTAACTTCAACCTGAAAGTAGTCAGCAACTCTCTAAGTTGGCTGTACGCAACATTTACTTCTTCCCGCATTTCCTCAATGATCAATGATTGTTCATTTTTTAATTTAGACTGGTCCATCTGTAAAATGCTCAATTTTATTTTAAGGCAAGAAAGAGACTGAGCGATGGAATCATGCAGCTCTCTAGCAATTGTATTTCTCTCTTTTAAAATTAATATTTGTTGGTCTTGTTGAACTTTATAATAAACGGAAAGAGATTGTGTTAACAACTCTGAAAATGCAACTATTATTTGTTCATTTTCTATATTTAAAGGTGATTCATAATTTGATGATATGACAATTGCTCCATAATCATTAGTAGAATCCTTTAGTTTTATACTAGTTTCAAATACATTTTCAATAGGTCGTTTGTTTTCATCGAAGCAAAGATTGCAGTTGGAATTTTTACAAGAAAGCGGTCTGTTTAATGAGCCGAAATCAAAGATTTGATTACTTTCACTTTCTTGGTAATCTTTAATTGAAATTGTCACGCTACATATGCTTGTTAATTCAATTAATTCTTTAATTAATGGTGCTAAAATATCGCAACTATATTGCTCATTATTAAACATTTTGCATGCTCGATAAAGAAAATATAAGTATTTGTTCTTTTGATTAAGGTCTTCAGTTTTTTGGTATACTAATTGTTCTAAGTTTAGATATATTTCTTTTAGGCTGTCTGACATTAGATTAATTGAATCACCCAGCTCATTCATTTCATCTTTATTTTTCTGTACGATAAATTTCTTGCTAAAGTCACCAGATTTAATTGATCTTGATATGTCAAGTAGTGACATCCAAGGTTTGAATAATCTTGAATATAAGTTTCTTATTGCATAAAGTCCAAATATTATCACGAGAATACTGAATAGTTTTTGAATATTTTCTAGTGATTTAATGTTTTTCTCAGTGTTGTGTTCGACTTTATCAATTAGATTGTTTGTTTTTTTTACAAATTCCTCTGAATTAAATTTCATTGATTTTATATCTTTATCTTCTATATTTGTGTGGAAAAAATTTATTAGGTCACTATATTCAATATTTAATTTGCTCTCTATCATGTATTCTTTTATTTTATACTCAGACAGTGTTGATTTGATGGTTTGTATGTCTTCTGAATGGGTTTGATTTTTTGCTGATGAAATGGATTTATATATCAACATCCTTATTGACCCAATTTGATTAACAATATGGGTTCGACCTTGGATGTTATCGACTATGACTAATGAAGTTACCATGCCAGATGTTGATATGGTACAGAGCATGAGTATAAAGAAGGATATTTTTTTTGTTATAGATACATTTAACAAGTGCATTATCTCATGTAAACAACAAGTTTGGTGTAAGTTTAATAACACACCATATCGCTTTTCTACGCTGTACAACATACTACTTGTGGGTTACTACTTAATAGTTGCTTGAAATTTTCACTTATATTTATCTCATTTTTCTTTTGTATATCAATAACCTACAATCTTTTATTGTAACCACTATGAGTAGCGTCATTGAGTTAGGTTGTTTTATTAAGATAATGTCTTTGATCTAAATCAACAATTTTCAAGTGAGGTTATAACTAAATGTAATGGTTTTCCCAATAACAATGGTGTTAATCATGCCAGTAAATATAAATACAAAAAAACTGAATTCGACCACTCAATTAAGTAACCGTTCAATTAAGCAATGGTTTCCTGAGGATAAAGCGTTTTGGCTATCTCAAGGGCAATATATTGCAAAGCGAAACTTATGGATTTCGATACCCTGTCTTTTATTGTCCTTTTGTGTCTGGATGATCTTCAGTGCCGTTGCAGTTAATTTGCCTAAAGTTGGCTTTTCATTTAACACTGAGCAGCTTTTTTTGCTAACAGCATTACCCTCTGTCTCTGGTGCGATAGGTCGTATTCCTTATTCTTTTACAATTTCAATATTTGGCGGTAGACGTTGGACTGCATTTAGCACTCTGATACTAGTTGTACCAATGGTTTGGTTAGGTATCGCAATCAGTAATCCTGATACCTCATACTCTACTTTTGTCATGATTGCGCTGTTATGTGGTTTAGGCGGTGCAAACTTTGCGTCGAGTATGGCCAATATCAGTTTCTTTTATCCAAAGGAAATGCAAGGAAGCACGCTTGGTTTAAATGGGGGGCTTGGAAACCTTGGTGTGAGCGTCATGCAATTGGTGGTTCCTATGGCCATTTCTATTCAATGGTTTAATTCACAATCTGATGGACCACAACTACAAAATGCTGCATGGATTTGGGTTCCCTTTATTTTTCTTCTTAGTGTCATTTCTTGGTATGGAATGAACGATATAGAAAGTGCAAAAGCGTCATTCAAAGAACAGGTCAAAGTGCTTAAACAAGGGCACTTATGGTTGATGAGTTTATTGTACTTGTCTGCATTTGGTTCTTTTATTGGGTTTTCTGCCGGTTTTGCTATGTTGTCTCAAACTCAATTCCCCGAAGTTGATGTTTTGAAATTTGCGTTTATTGGCCCACTTATAGGTGCGCTTATGCGGCCTGTTGGTGGTGCGTGGTCGGATAAATATGGGGGTATAAAAGTAACATTTTTAAATTTTGTTCTAATGGCGTTATTAACAATTATTATCTTCTTCACTGTTCCATCTGAGAGTGCATCAGGTAGCTTTGTTCTCTTTCTTATCATCTTTATGGGATTATTTGCCTGCTCAGGTATTGGTAGTGGATCAACATTTCAAATGATAGCGGTGTTGTTCCGGCGTATAGTCACACAACAAGCGAGAGAAGCTGGTTTGAATGAGGATGTTATCACTCGGAAATCAGGAACAGATACGGCCGCAGCGTTAGGATTTATATCAGCCATTGGCGCGTTTGGTGGTTTCTTTATTCCTCAGGCTTTTGGTTTATCGCTTTCTCTAACAGGAACAGCTTCAAGTGCCTTAATGTTATTTCTATTTTTCTATATCGTTTGTTCAATCATTACGTGGCTCGTTTATGGACGAAATATAGAGAATGGTTACGCAACAAAAATATGAATCATATACTTTTAATAAATATTTATTTCACCATCAATATTAGCTTTTAATTGATATTTAAATATAAATAAAATTAATTCCTAAATATAGGAGACACACTGAATGAGCAAGTTTTTGGATCGATTTCGATACTTTAAACAAGTCGGAGATTCATTTTCAGGTGATCACGGGCAAACACTTAATACAAACCGTGATTGGGAAGATGGATACAGAACGCGTTGGCAGCATGACAAAATCGTTCGTTCGACACACGGCGTTAACTGTACAGGCTCCTGTAGTTGGAAAATTTATGTAAAAAATGGATTGGTAACTTGGGAAACACAGCAAACTGATTATCCACGAACACGCCCAGACCTTCCTAATCATGAACCTAGAGGATGTCCACGTGGAGCAAGTTATTCTTGGTATTTGTATAGCGCCAATCGGCTCAAATACCCTATGGTGCGTAAGCCTTTATTAAAATTGTGGCGTGAAGCAAAGCGACGTTTTGCCGATCCGATAGAAGCTTGGGAATCTATCGTCACGAATTCTGATTCAACGGCAGCTTATAAAACAGCGCGTGGGCGAGGAGGATTTGTACGTAGCTCTTGGACTGAAGTTAATGAAATTATTGCTGCTTCCAACATATACACCATTAAAGAACATGGTCCAGATCGTGTGGTTGGATTTTCTCCGATCCCCGCAATGTCTATGGTGTCCTATGCTGCTGGTGCCAGATATTTATCACTAATTGGTGGCTCTTGTCTGAGTTTCTATGATTGGTATTGTGATTTACCACCTGCATCACCGATGACATGGGGGGAGCAAACTGATGTTCCTGAATCAGCAGATTGGTACAATTCTTCATACATTATTGCTTGGGGATCAAATATCCCTCAAACCCGCACACCTGACGCTCACTTCTTTACAGAAGTTCGCTACAAGGGGACGAAAACGGTCGCTATAACCCCCGATTACGCTGAAGTGGCAAAACTCTGCGATCACTGGCTTAACCCTAAGCAAGGCACGGACAGTGCAGTCGCATTAGCAATGGGGCATGTAATACTCAATGAATTCCATGTGAAACGTCAGTCTGAATATTTCCAGAACTACTTACGACAGTATTCAGATATGCCAATGCTAGTGAAATTGGATCCTAGAATTGATGGTAGCTACAGTGCTGGTCAATTTTTACGGGCATCAGAGCTCGTGAATAACCTCGGTGAGTCCAATAACCCTGAATGGAAAACTATCGCCATTAATGAAGCCGATGGAGAGTTCGTTGCACCTAATGGTTCTGCTGGTTTCCGTTGGGGAGAGAAAGGTAAATGGAATCTTGATCAGTTAGCTGGAGATGCTCAGGATAATGTGAAATTACAACTTGGCATCAAAGATGCGGATGACATCGTCGATGTTGCCTTTCCTTATTTTGGCGGTTTAGAACATGAGCACTTTACTCATGTACCGTTGTCTGATCTCATTAATCGAAAATTGCCAGTTAAGCGGATCACTTTAAAAGGCGGAACCGAAATATGTGTTACGACGGTTTATGATTTAACACTCGCTAACTATGGTGTAGAGCGAGGTTTTAACGATCCTAGTTGTGCGGCCGAATATTCTGAAATCAAAGCCTACTCTCCAGCATGGGCTGAACGAATCACAGGAGTATCGGCGGACGAGATCACTCGAATTGCCACTGAATTTGCGGACAACGCTGAAAAAACGCATGGCCGTTCGATGATCATCGTCGGTGCAGGCTTAAACCACTGGTATCACATGGATATGAACTATCGCGGCTTGATCAATATGTTGGTCTTCTGCGGCTGTGTTGGCCAAAGTGGTGGCGGTTGGGCGCACTATGTCGGACAAGAAAAACTTCGCCCTCAGACCGGATGGCAACCCCTAGCGTTTGGCTTGGATTGGCAGAAGCCACCGCGTCATATGAATGGCACATCTTTCTTCTACAACCATTCGAGTCAATGGCGATATGAGAAGTTAAAAGTCGATGAGCTACTGTCTCCATTGGCGGATAAAACACGTTATAGCGAGCATTTGATCGATATGAACGTAAAAGCCGAACGAATGGGGTGGCTACCTTCATCGCCTCAACTTAACGTAAACCCACTCAATATCGCCAAACAAGCACATCTTGCAGGACTATCAGCAACGGATTACGTCGTGAATGCGTTGAAAGAAGGTGAGATTCGCTTCGCATCAGAACAGCCTGAAAAACATTATCCACGAAATATGTTTATTTGGCGTTCGAACTTATTGGGCTCATCAGGTAAAGGCCATGAATATATGCTCAAGTATCTGCTTGGAACCGAGCATGGCATTCAAGGTAAAGATCTGGGTGAGTTTAATGAAGCAAAACCGAGCGAAGTGGAATGGAATGACCAACCAACGCAAGGCAAGCTTGATCTTGTTGTCACGTTAGATTTCCGGATGTCGAGCACGTGTTTATTCTCCGATATCGTTCTTCCTACCGCTACGTGGTACGAAAAAGATGACATGAATACTTCGGATATGCATCCGTTTATTCATCCGCTTTCTGCGGCAGTTGACCCTGCTTGGGAAGCAAAGTCTGACTGGGAAATATACAAGGGTATAACAAAAGTATTCTCTAACCTTTGTGAAGGTCATTTAGGCAATGAAACCGACATCGTTACATTGCCTATTCAACATGATTCTCCAGCGGAAATTGCTCAAGCATTTGATGTGAAAGATTGGAAACTTGGTGAATGTGACCTGATCCCCGGTAAAACAGCGCCGCATATTGTGACGGTGGAGCGTGATTATCCCAATACCTATGCGCGATTTACTTCTCTAGGACCTCTATTAAATAGTCAAGGTAATGGTGGCAAAGGAATTAGTTGGAACACCGACAGTGAAGTTGAACTGCTTAAAAAGCTTAACTATGTCCATCATGATGGTGTGGCAAAAGGGTTAGCAAAAATTGAATCAGCGATTGATGCAGCCGAAGTGATTTTAACCTTAGCGCCAGAAACCAACGGGCAAGTGGCAGTAAAAGCATGGGATGCATTAAGTGAGTTCACAGGGCGTGAGCATCGCCATTTAGCCATCAATAAAGAAGAAGAAAAAATTCGCTTTCGCGATATTCAAGCGCAACCGCGAAAAATCATTTCTAGCCCAACTTGGTCTGGCTTGGAAGATGAGCATGTGTCTTACAACGCTGGATATACCAATGTTCATGAGTTGATTCCATGGCGAACAGTAACAGGGCGGCAACAGTTATATCAAGATCACCAATGGATGAGAGATTTTGGTGAAAGCTTAATCGCTTATCGCCCACCTATTAACACGCGTACTGTTCACGACATTATGGGTAAGAAGAGCAATGGCAACAAAGAGAAAGCCTTGAATTGGATTACTCCACACCAAAAATGGGGAATTCACTCTACATATAGTGAAAACTTGCTGATGTTAACGCTATCACGTGGTGGCCCAATTGTGTGGATGAGTGAGATTGATGCAAAAGATCTTGGAATTGAAGATAACGATTGGATAGAAGCATTTAATACAAATGGTGCATTAACTGCACGCGCTGTAGTTAGCCAACGTGTGCCAGAAGGTATGGTGATGATGTATCACGCGCAAGAGCGACTTGTGAACTTACCTGGTGGTGAAATTACTGGCCAGCGAGGCGGAATTCATAATTCAGTCACTCGAGTATGTCCAAAACCTACACACATGATCGGCGGCTATGTGCATCAGGCGTATGGCTTTAACTACTATGGAACGGTCGGTTCAAACCGAGATGAATTTGTTGTAGTGCGCCGAATGAAGGATGTGAAATGGCTAGACGGTGAAAATAACGATTACACACAAGCACCAAACATGTATAGCGGTTCGGCGGGAGATAAATAAGTATGAAAATTCGTTCACAAGTCGGCATGGTATTGAACCTAGATAAATGCATCGGATGTCATACCTGTTCAGTTACCTGCAAAAATGTTTGGACTAGCCGCGAAGGTATGGAATACGCGTGGTTTAACAACGTTGAGAGCAAGCCTGGCACAGGATATCCAAGTGATTGGGAAAACCAAGAGAAGTGGAAAGGGGGATGGATTCGCAATATTAAAGGGAAACTTGAACCCCAAATGGGTAGCAAAATTGGCGTATTGGCGAAGCTGTTTAATAACCCCGACATGCCAACCATAGATGATTACTATGAGCCGTTCACTTTCGACTACGAGCATTTACAAAATGCGCCGCAAGGTCAGCATCAGCCTATCGCTCGCCCTCGTTCTCTGATCACTGGGCAGCGAATGGATAAAGTAGAGAAAGGACCAAACTGGGAAGAAATACTGGGTGGTGAATTCTCAAAACGCTCTGCCGATCAGAATTTCAATAATATGCAGAAGGAGATGTATGGCCAGTTTGAAAATACATTCATGATGTATTTACCGCGTTTATGCGAACACTGTCTAAACCCCGCTTGTGTAGCGACTTGCCCAAGTGGCGCGATATATAAACGGGAAGAAGATGGCATTGTGCTCATTGATCAAGACAAATGTCGTGGATGGCGAATGTGTTTGACAGGGTGTCCATACAAAAAGATTTACTTCAATTGGAAGAGCGGGAAATCAGAAAAATGTATCTTCTGTTACCCAAGAATTGAATCAGGCCAGCCGACCGTGTGCTCAGAAACCTGCGTAGGGCGTATTCGGTATTTAGGTGTGATTCTATACGATGCAGATAAAATTGAGCAGGCAGCATCCGCGGAAGAAACGACGGATCTCTACCAAAATCAGCTAGATATTTTTTTAAACCCGAATGACCCCGCGGTTATTGAAGAGGCGCTCAAACAAGGTATTACGGAAAATGTATTGGAGGCAGCGCAGAAGTCACCCGTTTATAAAATGGCAATTGACTGGAAACTTGCGCTACCTCTACACCCTGAATATCGCACTTTGCCAATGGTTTGGTATGTGCCACCTTTGTCACCAATTCAGTCTGCGTTGGATGCAGGATATGTTGGTAAAAATGGAGTTCTGCCAGATATTGAAAGCTTAAGAATCCCAGTGCAATACCTTGCAAATCTTTTGACTGCGGGTGATACAGCTCCAGTATTGAGGGCGCTAAAACGAATGTTGGCGATGCGACATTTCAAGCGTGCTGAATCGGTTGATGGAGAAATCGACACCAGCGCTTTGGAGCAGGTTGGCTTAACTGCACAGCAAGCGGAAGAAATGTATCGCTATCTGGCAATTGCCAATTACGAAGATCGATTTGTCATCCCGTCGAGTCATCGAGAACTCGCGCGTGAAGCTTTTCCAGAAGCCAAAAGCTGTGGGTTTAGTTTTGGTAATGGATGTCATGGCGGTGATGATAGCCGAATCAATCTATTCAATAGTCAGCGCATCAATTCGATAGATATCACCGCAAAGACGATAGGAGATAAATAATGGAGTTGAAATCTCTCAGATTAATTTCTGTTTTATTAGATTATCCCAGCTGCGACGCTTGGGATTATCCACATGAATTGATCGGTATCGTAAAATATTGCGATGAATTAAACTTTAATCAAAAGAAAACACTGGTGAAATTTATCAGCAAAATTTTAGATTTAGAACTAATGGATGCACAATCTAATTATGTTGATTTGTTTGATCGAGGTAGTTCACTATCCCTTCTCTTATTTGAACATGTACATGGAGAGTCAAGAGATAGAGGGCAAGCAATGATTGATTTGATGAATCAATATGAAGCAATAGGTTTGCATATTAATGTCGGTGAACTTCCTGACTATTTGCCTAGATATTTGGAATATGTATCTCAGTTAAATATAAAAGATGCTAAAGAAAGCCTAAAAAACATCGTGCCAATTTTAGCGCTTTTATCTGAGCGATTAAAAAAAAGAAACAGTGATTACTTTGAATTATTTGAGGTTTTATTAGAGCTTTCGGAAGAAAATATAGACTCAGCAGCATTGCATCAACAAGTATCCAACGAAAATGAGGATTATACACATGAAGCCTTAGATGCTGTTTGGGAAGAAGAGCAAGTCCGATTTTTGGGTGAAGAAGGTTGTAACTCCGCATTACAAAATCAGCATCAAAGGCGATTTTTAAATAATGTTTCGCCACAGTATTTAAACATTAGTGATATTCATGGAGTGCAGCAATGAGTTTCTTAAATGGTTTCTTTTTTAATATCTATCCCTATATCGCTGGTTCCGTATTCTTGATAGGTAGTTGGGTAAGATATGACTATGGCCAATACACTTGGCGTGCAGGGTCTAGTCAAATTTTAGATAATACTAATATGCGGTTAGCTTCTGGGCTCTTTCATGTCGGTATTATAGGGATATTTCTCGGGCATTTTTTTGGAATGTTAACGCCTCATTGGGTCTATGAATCATTCCTATCATTAACCACAAAACAGTTGCTTGCGATGATCGCTGGTGGTGTGTTCGGAATGATGACCATAGTAGGAGGCGCAATGTTACTTAGACGACGCTTGACGAATGCTCGGGTTCGTGCAACGTCATCTTTTGCTGATATATTGATCCTTACCCTGCTTGTGATTCAAGCATGCTTAGGTGTATTGACTATTCCTTTTTCTGCACAGCACTTGGATGGCAGTGCAATGATGAAATTAGTTGGTTGGGCGCAAGATGTCGTGACATTTCAATCTGGAGCGGCAAATAACTTAGATGGTGTCAGTTTTATATTTCGCATTCATATGATATTGGGAATGACGATATTCCTTATTTTCCCATTCTGCAGATTAGTTCATATTTGGAGTATTCCCTTCGAATACATATCAAGGCGTTATCAAATTGTAAGAAGCAGAAGGTAACCCAGATCGGAAAAGTGAGTGAATTGATATGACACTCACTTTTCTAAAAAATAATTATCGAGAGTATTGCTCATTATTTTAAATGGTAAGGTAGTTTATGGTGTACCATGTTTCAAAGAAGTTTCTTTTAAAAAAAGGAGCTGAGCCATTTTTTATTGCACTTTTTTGGCCTTTTGGGGCTTATCTAACCTCAATGGTTATTAATGTTGACATGGGTGATGAATTTGTTATCAGTCTAAAAAACTTTAGTGTTGCATTGTTTTTAATAGTATTATTTATAAACGTAATACGTATTTTTTATTTAAGAAAAACAGTTCTAGTTATAGACAAAAAAGGGATTGTTTATCGTGTTAGAGATAATGTTATTAAATTTTTATGGACTGACTTGTCAGGAGTTAAAATCTACAAAATAAGGGGTAGAATCATAAAGCTTGAGCTGCTTCCTTACAAAAAACAAATAAATCTATATTTTTTTGATGGATTGAATGGCTTAGTGGTAGATATAGATAAAAATAGAAAAAATAAAGAATGTATTTTTATGGATTTTATTTATATTCAAGATTTATAGTGTGAAGATTATCTGGGAACAAATGAAATATATAGCCTTTTATTTAAGGATAAACTGGCTTTGATATGTAATTCAGCTCCCAAACCACCATTTTGTATGAACAGTAGGCAGATAGAGGGTAAACCTTCTATCTGCCGGATGAAAAGTTGAAAGTTAATGTGAGTGGTGCAGCATACCGGTTGAAATCATCGCCGTTGTTGCGATGGCCTGACAACGCGGTGAGTCTGCACAACTGCCAACAAGAGCATTGGTCTGTTCATCGCGTTTATACACTGTTTTACCTTCTTTTATCGTTTCCAGTACCTGAATATCGGCTAGTGTTTCTGGGGCAACGTTTAGTGGATTATCTGACAGGATAACCAGATCAGCCAATTTGCCTACTTCGAGTGAGCCTTTATTGTTCTCTTCTTTATATTGAATTGCTGCCCAGAGTGTTTGAGCTTTTAGGCCATCAAGCGTAGAGACTTTCTGTTTTGGCCCTAGCACTCTTCCTGTGCGACTGATCCGATTTACGGTTGCAGAATAAACACGCATTGAATTGGGAAGAGCAACAGGTGCATCATGATGAGAGGTGTAGATCATCCCCAAATCACGAGCCCAACCGGTGGGAGATATGTTTTGTGCTCTTACTCCACCAAGCACTGAATCCATATGCCAGTCCCCCCAATAAAAGGTATGCATGGGGAAAAATGAAGGGAATATTCCTAAACGTTTGAAGCTTTCCACTTGATCTTTACGTGCTGTTTGAGCGTGTATGGCAACAAATCCTCTGTCTGGTTTTCCGTATTTTTTCTCGCTGGCTTCAATCCCTTTGATTAATTGATCAATTGCCGCATCACCATTCACGTGGGTTAATAATTGCCAACCATTTTTTTGGGCTAACTCAATGTATTCCGTCGCTTTTTCATCGCTCATGCTCGGGTAGCCTTTGTAGTTTGCTGGCTGCCCTGCGGGGGGAACTAAGTAAGGCTGAGTTAACCAAGCTGTTTTGCCCTGTGGAGAACCATCAAGATTGAGTTTTGCTCCAGCAACCCGAAAGCCATTGGCATATTGGTTTGCGTAGTAGGGAGGAGTGATCACATCCTGCGCAATTTGAATATCTGGATAAGCCGCGACATCAATCGGCAGCTTATTCCTTTGAGCTAGGTTATACATGGTTTTTACTGCGGAACTGGAGGCGCGGCCTTCTTGAGCTGTTGTATACCCAAAACTGGAATAGAGCTTCATGCCTGCTTTGAAGATGACCTCATTTTCCTGATCATTGAGTTTAGAAAAAAGTGGGAGCAGCATACCAAAAAATGCGGTCTCTTCTAAAACGCCGTTGGGCGTTTTGCCATCCGCTTCACGACGGATTTTTCCCCCTTCAGGATCTTTGCTATCGGTTTGAATTCCAGCGAGTTGTAATGCTTTCGTATTTAAAGTCGCCAAATGTCCAGATTGATGAATGATCAGGATAGGAAGGTCTTGGGATACTTCATCTAACTCTTGGCGGGTAGGGTGTCTTTGTTCTGCCAATTGTGAATCGTCATAACCAAAACCGATAACAATACCGTGTTTAGCATTATTGGTTTTGTTCATCCATGCTTTTAGCTCTTGTTGCAACGATTGAACATCTTTTACGTCTCCATCTGGCGCAGCTAACAAATTGGCAGACAGGGCTTGAATCCCAGTGTTGAAAACATGCCCGTGTCCATCGATAAAGCCCGGTATCATGGTTTTGCCATTTAAGTTCACGATCTTGGTATTCGCATCACGGAGTTTCATAATTTCAGATTCATTACCAAGAGCTAAAATGCGACCATTTTTTTCGGCTAGAGCTTCAACGGTGAGTGCTGCTTCATTAACGGTGATGATGTCTCCACCCAGATAAATGGTTTGTGCAAACGGTTTTGCTGGGCTTGACGCTTGAACGAGTGAGCTTACGCTCAAGCAGGCTACGGCAAATGGTATAAACTTCATCAGGTTACCCCCATGATGGTAGTGAATATGAATGAATAGAATTTTGATGATCACAGAACTTTAAAAAGTCTTATTGTAGATTATTCATCAAGTTGTATTTGATATGGGCGTCGGAGTTTTACTGTTTACATGGTCGCTTGACGTTTTTTTGTTAAAGAAGGATTCGAAATGCTCAGCAAAGAAGATACAGGACTTATTCTGATTGATATTCAAGGTAAGCTGGCTCGTATAGTGTCAGAGAGTGATCTACTCATAAAGCATTGTCAGGCGTTGATCTTAGGTGCACAGGCTTTAGACATGCCAATACTCTGGTTAGAACAGAATCCGGAGAAACTCGGAGAAACGGTTGAAGAATTGCGTGAGCTCCTCCCTAATGTTAAGCGCATAAAAAAATACACGTTTGATGCCTGTGTAGAATCCAATTTCATGCGTGCGATTCAGGAGTCGGGCTGCCAATCATGGTTGGTAGCGGGGATTGAAGCTCATATTTGCGTTTATCAAACCGCCAGCCATTTAAAGCTGATAGGTTACGATGTGCACTTGGTCGTTGACTGCATATCCTCTCGAACTCAAGTCAATAAAGAATTAGCGATCAATAAACTGATTCAGCAAGATGTAGCCATAACTGGTGTAGAGATGTGCCTTTATGAATTGGTGCAAGATTGTCGAGTTCGTGAATTCAGCACCATTTTGAAGTTAATTAAATAGTTTGTATCTCATAGTCGTTTTCGAACCGTTGTTCAGTGACGCGCATTGCTGCTTTGCAACGTTATTTATTCATTGAGTAAAAGTTCACCGTTTTCATCAATCAACACACTCGCTTTACGCATTTCAATTCGCCTTACTGCACAAAATGGTGTGACCGGAAAATGTTTCAAGAATAAAGAGATATAGAGTCAGAATTACGAAACATGTGTTGATTCATTATGTTATCGAAGGCAGAGTGTTGGTTTTTCAAGCGCTTTAACCTTTAAATTGATGCATTATCAAACTGAAATAGGAAAGATTATGTACGCATCTCATCAATATAAAAGACTCTCAATAATGGCTATTTTGGGATGTTTGCCCTTTTCAGTAAATGCAGCAGTGGAATCAATACCTCTCGTGGGGGGCGTATATAACTCGGCGCATGTTTTTAAGCATCAAATCACCAACTCGTTGAGTTATTCAACTCGATTAACACGCGATACCGCGCTGTTTACTATCGCTGGCCTCACTTTGGATAGTTATATCCTCACCTTACCATTGGACGTAAAAACGAAAGCGCGAGTCATAAAGCAAATTTCCGATCCCAGTTATGCAATCCCGTTAGGATATTTTCTTTATCAGTATTATGACCGTTACACCGGCATGACAACGGAAGATCAATTCAAAAATTATTTATCCACTGTGTATGATGAGCTAGCCTTAAAGGGGTTTGAACATAGTTTGTTTCAGCTTGGCAAGTCTGTTGTCACAGAACAAACGCAACATAGTAAAGATCAAGCTCACCAAGAAGGAATTAAAGTCGATAATCAATTTATCGCGACTATGGTGACCTTGTATGACGCTTTAGTACAGATTGGTGAGTGGCGTGATCTCAAACAACTGCCTTCCCACTACCAGTACTTGTCGGATACGCCTGCTGATAAAGCCTTAGTCTCAAAAATTCAACCACTTGTCGTGGATATTCTGCGTCAAACCGCCAACGGCATGGATGAGGGGGAGATGAAACATGCACTTCTGTCGGTTCTAGAAGATGCGAAACCAGAAAACGCCAATAAAGTGAACAACAAAGCGCAAGCGATTACGGTTAGCCTAATTGATTTTGTACGTTTGAATGTACTGAAAGGATATCGACAATTTCTTTATCAGGAAGAGCGCACAGCGCGTTTAAAAGAGTGGTTAAAAAAAACATTGGATAGTGACCCTGAGCAATTAGTCACTTTTTTAACTTCACAACAGCAGCGCCGTTTTGCGGTACAAGTGACAGTGGATGGTTTGCAGCAAGGCTTGATTGAAGGGCTTGTTCACCCAGAAAACCCCTTTATCAAACAAGTCCATGCAGAACATCAACAAGCTGAAAAAGACCAGCATTCAACGCTGATTGAGCCGCTAGAGCATAAGCAACAAATCCGTTTCCTCTCTACCTTGGCTGAGCAAAATTATCAAGATCCTTACTATTTGCCCTTCTTCAAACAGCTTTATCAACATTATCGTCCAACCATTGTGCAAGTTGGTATTTCTTCGACACCGACAATCAGTGTGCGTAATTTACCTATCATCAAAACCGGCGCTAAGGTTTCTGGGCTTGGTGGCACTGGTATTCCCAATTTTCACTTCGTTGATCGTCAAGCAGATCGCGCTTACTACTTTTTTGGCAACGATGCTTTGCAGCTCGATCGCTTGGTCAATGAACGAGGTGTGAAGACAATGTTCGATCGCCTAGATTACTTGAAAACACTCAACTGTAACGCTCAGTACGATTGGAATGCACACACTACCTACGATGGACTGGTGAATCTTGGTGCTGGCGAAGCTCTACGTGATTTCGGTGAAAAACGTTGTTTGCGAGAATTAAATGAAAGGGCGGAGGTGGAACGTCAACTTACCGCATTAAGAGCGAAATTAATTGAGCAGATCACCGCTTACCAAAATTCGTCGAAATGGATGTTATTGGCGCGAGCGACATTAAAGCAGCGCCTTGAGCAACAACTGGCTGAATATGCTGAGTGGGACATCTTTGGCATGCCAGATTACACGCTGATTTATAATCCTTGGCCCGATCATTTTGCCCATTTCGCTGGACCGTTTAGCGATGAGGTGATCATGCCAACGGGAGAATTGAATCGCTTAGATTACTGGTTGAGAGAAACAGAAGCCGCATACAAAAAAGCTGGAATTTATGAGCGTACTTTATGGGGAATGGCGGGCGATCACGGTTTAGCTCCCGTTTACGGCACCTTAAATCCAGAACGTAAAATTTTTGAGTCATTACAAAAAGATCTGGGGATTAAGATTGCGCTGGAGAAAATTTCCTCCGATGAAGGAGAGGGGCCGAAATTAACCAATGCTCTTAATGCGCCCAGTTATCAGAAGATTGATGTTGTGGTGGCCTCGACTGCCGGAGGTAACTTCATGCTCGATTTCTTTAATTCAGCGGCAGGGTGGGCAACACAACCTATTTATCAAGAATTGACCCAGTGGCAACCCAAAGGGAGTGATAAACCCCTTGATATTGTCAGTGAAAGCCTTGTTCGTTTAGGGGATAGCTTGGATTACTTAGTGGTTAGAGAGAAAACCTGCACTGTGGATGATTGTGCTGTGCGGGTGATCGGCATGCGTGAAGGTCAGCGCTTGGATGAAATCATACGCCTAGTGGGTAATAAGCGTTTTTACACGTCACAGCAAGGCCAACCTCAGCTATTACAGCTACAGCAACTGAATCCATATTTACCTAAGCCTCAAGCAAAGGCTCTTGAAGAGTTCGCGCAGTTGGTGGACAAATGTCTCTATCGTGCTGAAGAAGCGAACATAGCGACTTGGTGTGATGAGCAGGAATGGCGGCAGCTAACCCGCTTCACTCTTCGTCCTGACTCTGTGAATCAGCTTGCGGCACTTTATGAAGAAGATCGTGCCGGCACGATGAATCTCTTCCCTAAACAGGGCGTCGGATACAACACCAAAGTTCCGGGACGACACGCTGGTGAAAGCTACTTAGAAAAAGATGCGTTTTTGGGATTCTGGGGTAAGCCGATTGGGCCTAATGCGATTGCACTACAATCGGAACAAAATGGATCTTTGGCTCCTACACTTTATGAGTATTTAACAGGAGAAAGTATTGAGGTTGGCCATGATGGCTGGGGCTACCCTTCTTTACTCAATAAGTTAGATATTCAGTAGTTTCTAATATTCTCGGCGTTCGTTATTGAACCTGCGATTCACTCTGCGGGTTCAATAACCTCGCTGCTATTTTGCTTGTGCTGTTGTAGCCAACGTGTTGGCGTTAAACCAAACTGGCGCTCGAATGCGCGAGAAAATGCTACGCCACCGCTGTACCCCACTTCTAAAGCAATAAACTTTATCGGTTGCCCTGCGAGCAAGAGCTGTTTCGCCAGTAATAAGCGTGACTCTGTCACGTAACTTAGCGGTGGCTGGCCGATCACTTGATGAAACCGTGCTGCGAACTGAGCCCGAGACATACCAGCCAAGTTGGCTAATTCCGCAATGGTCCACGGAGTATCGAGGCTAGCGTGAATGGCTTCAATGGACTTGGCGAGCTTTGGATCTGTCATTGCAGCCAACAAGCCTGATTCACATAAATGGTGTTCAACCAGATGACGCAAAAGCAGCAGGAGGAGGAGATCCAATAAACTCGCCACCACTGCAGTGTGGGCGTAACGTTGAGAAAATGCTTCTTCAAATAGCAGGTTGATGGTTGGGGTTAACCCATCAAGCTGTGCAAGCGGAATAATTAATGCATCCGGTAACGCACGAAATAGGGGGGAATCTCGAAACGTTAAGCGAGCACAAACCAAATCGCATCCACTGAAATGCATAGGTTGTAAACGATGATGCCTGCCGCGAGGGTATACGATCAGTGTGGGTTCGCTAAGTAGCAAGGTGGAACTACCCGTTTGATGAAGAGCCAACTCGCCACTGCGTAATAAGTGGAGTTGTCCTGCGTTGCCGTAATCTACGCTTTCTGTACTTTGACAAAGATTACCAGAGAAAAACAAGCTGGCTTTTGGCGCTGCATGTTGAATTAGGGTTGATAGAGCATCCATAAGATAAGACGTAGTGTATGAATTTGTGGATTTTTAGTGATAATTCGTATTTTTCATTGTGTCAATATAGATAGCGTTAATTCACTGAAACACAAATCACAAAATCAATAAGGAGCTTATCATGAGCCGTATTACCCCTGTATCTCAGCCACAAGGTGAAGCCGCTGTAACATTGAATGCGATCAAACAAAAAATCGGTATGGTCCCGAATCTTTATGCGACGGTGGCGCACTCATCAACGGTATTGAATGCTTATTTGGCATTCAGCGAAGCGCTAAGCCAAGGTCGCTTAACCGCAAAGCAGCGCGAGCTCATTGCACTAGCCGTTGGTCAAGCTAATGCGTGCCAATACTGCTTGTCTGCACATACCATGATTAGCCGTAGCACAGGTTTATCTGATGAGCAGATCCTCACTGCTCGTCAAGGTACAGCTGCGAATGGATTGGATAATGCCTTAGTGCAATTGGCAGTCTCTCTGGTAAAACAGCGTGGCGTGATTACGGATGAACAATTGGAAGCTGCGCGTAAGCAAGGAGTTGATGAAGGGCTCGTCTTTGAAGTATTAGCTCAAGTCAGTGCGAATACCTTCACAAACTATGCAAACCACGTAGCAGGTACAGACATTGATTTCCCAGCAGTCAACGTGCAACTGTAAAAAAGCTTGAAATGAGAGGGCGCTGTAATGGCGCTCTTTTTTCATCTGAAACTATCTGTCGATAGAAATTTCAGATGAAGTCCCAAAAAATTGAGAAGTTAATCCGTATCTAAGACGTTAAATCTCTGAACGCATTCTTGGTTTAACAATCGATTTGCCGCGGTAACTCAACAGCAGCAATAAGCCTGCTCAAACTTTCTTTAGTTCAGTTACTAAAATCACAAAAATAGTAATTTTCAAGGTTTCTTTCTGGTTTGAGATCTTCCCCAATAAGATCGCATTGATCTTGTTCATTGGTCGGTTTTCATTGATCTAAATCAATACTCTCACTTGATGCATTTCGTTAAATACGCCACAACATATAGTGTCAGTCGCAGAAAAATTAGCCCTATATAGTGTATTTGTGGATAACTCTGTGAGTATGCTGGGTAAGGAGAGAAGGTGAAACCTATCGTAATCAAACGTGATGGCTCAAAAGCGCCATTCAACAGGGATCGTATCCAAGCTGCTGTAGAAAGTGCTGCGGAATATGCCGATCAGGAAATCGCTATCTACGCACTCAATGTGGCATTAGCCGTTGAACTCAAGCTGCGTGATTACGATGAGGTACACATCGCCGAGATTCAAACCTTAGTAGAGAACGAGCTAATGCAAGGCCCGTACAAAGCATTAGCTCGTTCATACATTGAATATCGCCATGATCGCGATGTCGCGCGTGAGAAGCAGAGCAAGCTGACCAAAGAAATCGAAGGTCTGATCCAAGAAAGCAATGCGGATCTGCTCAATGAAAACGCCAATAAAGATGGCAAAGTGATCCCGACTCAGCGCGATTTGTTGGCGGGTATTGTCGCCAAGCATTATGCCAAAACGCGAATTTTGCCACGCGATGTGGTGCAAGCTCATGAATCGGGCGATATTCATTATCATGATCTGGATTACGCGCCTTTCTTCCCGATGTTTAACTGCATGTTGATTGACTTAAAAGGCATGCTGACTCATGGGTTTAAAATGGGTAATGCTGAAATTGACACGCCTAAGTCAATTTCAACCGCAACGGCAGTTACCGCGCAAATTATTGCTCAAGTCGCGAGCCATATTTATGGTGGCACTACCATCAACCGGATTGATGAAGTACTGGCTCCTTATGTGACAGCAAGCTACGAAAAGCATTTAGAGATTGCCCGTGAATGGGATATTCACAGCCCTGAAGCGTTTGCTAAAGCGCGCACGGAAAAAGAGTGCTATGACGCTTTCCAATCGTTGGAGTATGAAGTCAACACGCTGCATACCGCGAATGGGCAAACACCGTTTGTGACTTTTGGATTTGGTCTGGGCACAAGCTGGGAATCGCGCTTGATCCAGCAATCTATCCTGAAAAATCGCATCGCAGGTTTGGGTAAAAACCGTAAAACTGCGGTATTCCCGAAACTGGTGTTTGCTATTAAAGATGGACTCAACCATAAAGCAGAAGATCCTAATTACGACATTAAGCAGCTCGCGTTAGAGTGTGCTTCTAAACGCATGTACCCAGATATTCTCAACTACGACAAAGTGGTTGAAGTGACGGGTTCATTCAAAACCCCGATGGGATGCCGCTCTTTCCTAAATCCTTATGAGGAAAATGGGGAGTTGATCCATGAAGGGCGTAATAATCTCGGCGTTGTAAGCTTGAACCTGCCACGCATTGCCTTGCAGGCGAAAGGCGATATAAACAAATTCTATGCTCTGTTGGATGACAAACTGAAACTTGCTCGCCGCGCATTAGATACTCGGATTAACCGCTTGGAAAATGTGAAAGCACGTGTTGCGCCAATCCTATATATGGAAGGTGCGTGTGGTGTACGTTTGAAAGCGAATGATTCGATTGCGGATATTTTCAAACATGGCCGTGCTTCTATTTCATTGGGTTATATCGGTGTACATGAAACCATCATGGCGCTGTTTGGCCAGCAAAAGCATGTTTATGATGATGTGCAACTGCGCGAAGAAGCCGTGAAAATCATTCAACATCTGCGCAACGCGGTTGAGCAGTGGAAAAAAGAGACCGGTTACGCGTTCAGTCTGTATGGCACGCCAAGTGAAAACCTGTGTAGCCGATTCTGCCGGATTGATGCCAAGCAATTTGGCGTGGTGGAAGGGGTGACGGATAAAGGTTACTACACCAACAGCTTCCATTTGGATGTTCAGAAGAAGGTGAATCCGTACGACAAGATCGATTTTGAAATGCCGTATCCGGAAATTTCGAGCGGTGGATTTATCTGCTACGGCGAATTTCCGAACATGCAACGTAACGTAGAAGCGCTCGAAAACGTATGGGATTACAGTTATCACCGCGTGCCGTATTACGGGACCAATACGCCAATCGATGAATGTTATGAATGTGGATTTACGGGCGAATTTGACTGTACCAGTAAAGGGTTTGTTTGCCCGCGATGTGGCAATCATGAGCCGACCAAAGTCTCAGTGACGCGTCGAGTATGTGGCTATTTGGGCAGCCCAGATGCACGTCCATTTAATGTCGGTAAGCAAGAAGAAGTCAAACGTCGGGTAAAACACCTGTAACAGTATGAATTACCATCAATATTATCCGATTGATGTGGTTAACGGGCCGGGGACACGCTGCACGCTGTTTGTCTCCGGTTGCGTTCATCAATGTAAAGGATGTTATAACCAAAGCACGTGGTCACTGTCGTCTGGACATCGCTATACCCAAGAGATGGAAGATAAAATCATTGCGGACTTGAAAGACACACGCATCAAACGCCGTGGACTATCGCTCTCGGGTGGCGACCCGATGCATCCTGCCAATTTATCAGCGGTGTTACAGCTTGTGCAGCGGGTAAAAGCCGAGTGCCCAGATAAAGATATTTGGCTGTGGACGGGATATACCTTGGCGGAATTGGATGATAGCCAACAAGCTTTACTGCCATACATTGATGTGCTGGTGGATGGCAAATTTATCCAAGAGCAGGCTGATCCGGGGCTAGAGTGGCGGGGCAGTGCTAATCAAGTGATTCACCGTTTTACCTTGTAAATTCTTGTTCTCAGCGCTCTAGTGTTTAAGGTGCGACTGAGAACAAAAAATCCCTTTCGGTTTTCTCTTATCTGGTTTACTTTGTGAGTTGTTACCTGAATTTCAAAGGGTTGTGACTTTCATGTTTACTCATTTACCAGCACCAGTTTTAGATCCAATACTTTCTCTCTCCGTCGCCTTTCGCAATGATCCTCGTCCACAAAAAGTGGATCTAGGAATCGGCGTTTATAAAAACAGTCTTGGCGAAACGCCCATCATGCGTGCCGTTGCGCTGGCGCAAGATAAAGTGGTGGCAAGCCAAAAAACCAAATCTTATGTCGGCCTTGCTGGTTGTGAAGAGTTCAACCAGAGCATGATGCAGCTCGTATTAGGTTCAACCTTGGATAAGGAGCGCACGATTGCAATCCAGACTCCGGGAGCCAGCGGCGCGCTGCGTATGCTGGGGGATTTAATGCGCGTGGCACAACCGGATACTACCGTGTGGATCACCGATCCTAGTTATGTAAACCACAAGCCCGTGATGGAAGCGGCTGGTCTGAAAGTACGCTACTACCGTTATTTCAGTCGTGAAACCAAAATGGTGGATACCGAACAAATGTTGGCTGATCTGGCACAAGCGGGAACAAAAGATGTGGTGTTACTGCATGGTTGTTGTCATAACCCGACAGGTGCCGATATTGATTTTTCTGCGTGGCAAGCGATCACTGAGTTGGCTCAGAAAAACGGCTTTATTCCTTTCGTCGACATCGCCTATCAAGGTTTTGGTGACGGCTTAGAGCAAGATGCACAGGGTTTGCGTTACATGGCTGAGCGCATGGAAGAGATGCTGATCACGACATCCTGCTCTAAGAATTTCGGCTTGTACCGTGAGCGTACGGGAGCGGCGATTGTGATCGGGAAAAATCAGCAAGAGGTGACCAATGCACGAGGCAAAATGCTGACCTTAGCGCGTTCCACTTACACTATGCCACCCGATCACGGTGCTGCTCTCGTCAAAACGGTGTTAAGAGATGAGCAGCTCACGGCAATTTGGAAACAAGAGTTGAGTGAAATGCAGCAACGTTTGTTAACTCTGCGCAAAAATTTGTGTAATGAGTTGAGAAATCAACACAATACGCGACAATTCGACTTCATTGAGAGCCATAGAGGCATGTTTACTGTACTGGGATTCAGTGCAGAGCAGATGGGAAGGCTGCGTGAAGAGTTTGCGATTTATGGTGTCGCAGATGGACGAATTAATATCGCAGGGCTGACCGAAAAAGACATTCCTTATGTGGCCAATGCTATTATTCATGTGTCGTAAATGAAGATGACAGCAATATGCCCAATCAGGAAGGGTGGTATTTGATTAGGTGAAAGTATGAGTCAACCACTGAAGTTGTTAGTACCGTTAATGTTAAGTAGTGGATTGGTGGCTTGCGCTACCAATCCTGTGTCTACACCCGTGCAAGTGCCTGAGGTGGTGGAGACACAAACTCAGCCAGCGGCAACTGTGCCTGAAGAGATCGTCGATCCTAATGCTCCTCTGGTCGAGACTTTGCCCTTGCTTGAGCCTGCACACTCGTTTGAAGAGAAAGACGATTTCTCCACGGCGACCAAGAGCTCCGATGGCAAGATTGTGTTAGGCGATAAAGAGTGGGTCTATCTGCCAGGCTTAAAAGAGAGTTTTAAAGCGCGAATTGATACTGGCGCGACGACGTCATCGATCAGCGCAGTAGATATTGTGCCTTTTGAACGCGGTGGACAGGATTGGGTGAAATTTCGTATTGAGCACGACAACGTCCGTAGTGAGGAACTTAGTTTACCTGTCGAACGTTGGGTGAGAATTCGTCAATCGAGTGCCGAGGAAGCACAGCGTAGAGCCGTTGTGGTGGCATGGATCCAAATTGGTGATTTGAAAGAACAAACGGAGTTTACTTTGACCGACCGCACGCACTTAACTTATCCACTGCTACTGGGGCGTAGCTTCTTTAAAGATGTCGCGGTGGTGGATGTCTCTCGTCACTATATTCAACCCAAACATCCAAGCCCTAAAAAATAGTCCGAATGTTCTCGCCTAACTTGAGGCAGTTAAGGTGTTGGCTATGTTCCGCTCACCCATGCACATAGGGAATCTACGTTCATGGAGAAGCCATTTTAGGTTCGCCATTCTAAGTCCTTTAGGAATAAAAATGCTCTTTAGGTACAAAAAGCCAGTGGAATTCCACTGGCTTTTTCATTTCACTGAGCATTTATGCCACTAAGTACGCCTTTCACCGCGCGCTCAGATTAAGCCGCGACCGCTTTGGCTTGTGCCGACTTTTTCAGCATAGCGTAGCCAAAACCGGTAATAGCCGTACCGACAGCAATCGCGACCAAGTACAGCAGCACTGGGTTTATCGCATTCGGGATCAAGAGCACAAACAGACCGCCGTGTGGCGCCATCAATTTCGCGCCAAATAGCATCGAGAGTGCGCCTGTCACGGCTCCACCCACCATACAGGCTGGGATCACACGCATTGGATCTTTGGCGACAAAAGGAATCGCACCTTCAGAGATAAAGCATAGGCCCAGAACAAAAGAGGCTTTTCCTGCTTCGCGCTCTCCCGCTTCAAACTTGTCTTTCGCGATAAAGGTCGCTAAGCCCATACCCAATGCTGGCACCATGCCTGCCGCCATGATTGCGGCCATTGGCGCATAAGTTTGTGAGGCGAGTAAGCCGACGCCGAAGGTGTATGCGGCTTTGTTCACTGGGCCACCTAAGTCGAAACACATCATGGCACCAAGCACAATACCGAGCAAAATCGCGTTGGTTGATCCCATGTTGTTTAGGAAGCTGGTCATGCCGCTCATGATGCTCGACATAGGGCCACCCACGACGTAAATCATCACTAATCCGGTAAATAAGCTGGTAATAAACGGGATGATCAAAATCGGTTTTAGCGCGGCCATCGATTGAGGCAGTTGCACTTTATCGGCAATAAATTTGGCGCTGTAACCCGCGAGGAAACCTGCAACGATACCGCCAAGGAAACCGGCGCCCGTTGAGCTTGCGAGCATACCGCCAATCAACCCCGGAGCCAGTCCCGGACGATCGGCAATAGAAAATGCAATGTAGCCAGCAAGCACCGGAATCATCAGCGCAAATGCTGAACCTCCGCCAATCTGCATTAAAGCAGCAGCTAAAGTGCCTTCTTCTTTGAACGCTTCAATACCAAATACGAAAGAGAGCGCGATGATAAGACCGCCAGCGACCACGACAGGCAGCATGTGCGATACGCCCGTCATCAAGTGTTTATACACGCCTTTTTTCTCTTCTGCTTTCTCGTTAGTCGCGCTGTTGGCAGAGCCTGAGAAAGTTTTCGCTTGCGCAAAGGCATTACTGAGCTCCTGCGCGGTTTTCTTCAACGCGAGGCCAGTACTGGTTTTGTAGAGTTTTTTACCATTGAAGCGATCCAGAGGAACATCAATATCGGCCGCGATGATCACTAGATCGGCGGCAGCAATTTCTTGCTCCGTCAGTTGGTTTTTAGCACCGACTGAACCACGCGTTTCAACTTTGATCTGATGGCCTTGACGTGTTGCTTCCGCTTCTAATGCTTCCGCTGCCATAAAGGTGTGTGCAACCCCCGTTGGGCAAGCAGTAATGGCGACGATTTTTTTGGCAGAAACAGGCGCTGTGGCGGGGGAGTGACAGCGTGTTGCCTGCTCGGAGCTGAGTTCAGTCGCTTGTTCTGCGGCTTGCTTAAGGTAACCGACGGGATCGGAAGTACAGGCAGTAATAGGGCTTTGGTAGACTTTTTTACCGACAAAACGCTGCATATCAATCTCGCCGTTAGCGGCCAGTATGACCAGATCGGCTTTATTGATTTCCTCTTCGCTTAAGGTGTGGCCTGCAATCACTGTTGAGTGACATTCGATATAGGCTTCCCACCCTAACGTTTTACTGGCTTGCTGCAGTAAACCCGCTGCAATAATGCTATTGGCAACGCCACTTGGGCATGCGGTTACAATGGCTATTTTCATCTTCACGACCTTCTGTCCTTAGGCACCCATCGTAGGATGGAGTGCGGATACTTGAATTTGTTGTTGTAGGGTATTGAGTTGCTCCCAATCACCAAGACCAACGCCGACTTGGGTTACCGCAAGTGCAGACAAGGCCGTTGCGAAACGGAGCAAAGATTCTTTTTCCATACGTTGCATATGTCCCCAGCATAGACCAGCAACCAGCGTATCGCCTGCGCCGACTGTGCTCACCACCTGCATTTTGGGTGGTTTTGCATGCAACCATTGGTTTTCATGCAGCCACATCACGCCTTCGGCCCCCATCGAAATAACAATGTTTTCAATCTGTTTTTGAGCAAGTTCGGCGGCGGCTTGCTGGCAGTCGGTTAGGGTAGTGAGCTCACGACCACACCATTGAGAAAGCTCTTCATCATTGGGTTTAATCAGCCAAGGTTTGGCATCCAATCCTGCCAACAGCGCATCGCGGCTGCTGTCAAACAGCACCTTTTTATTCATGCTGCGCAGTTGGGCAATCCACCCAGCGCAGCGCTGTGGTGAGATACCTTGTGGCAAACTGCCCGCGAGCACGAAATAATCATGATCTTGTGCTAGACGCTGTAAGGTCGCTTCGAAAGCCTCAATATCCGCTTCCGTCACCTGAATACCGGGAAAATTGATGTCACTGACTGCGCCGTTTTGTTCAACCAGTTTGACGTTAATGCGCGTCGCTCCCGCGATGCGAATAAACGCATCCTGTACGCCCAACTGCTCAAACAGTTGGCAGAAGAGTTCTTGATTATCTCGGCCAAGAAAGCCCGTGACTGTCACTTGTGCGCCAAGTTCACTGAGTACTTTGGCAACGTTTACCCCTTTGCCCGCAGCATGCAGTGAACTTTGGCCAACTAAGCTGACTGAGCCAACGTTAAGCTGGTTTACACTGCCCGTTAAATCGAGCGCTGGATTTAAGGTGATGGTGACCACTTTTTTTGTCATGTGATGCCCCTTAACCTTCGCCTAAGCCAGCATTGATCGCTGCGCCTAGCGCTTGCAGCGCGGCTTCTGCATCTGGGCCTTCTGCGGTGAACTGCAACTGATGATTGTGTTTTACGCCCAGCGCAATCACTTTCATCAAGCTTTTGGCATTGACGACTTGACCATCGCCATCCAGGTTAGACACACGGATATTCGATTCAAACTTCTTGGCTTCGGCGACTAACATCGCACCGGGACGAGCGTGCAAACCATGGCTATTTTTAATGCGGAAAGTCGCCGTATGAGCGCGAGAAGAATCAGGCTCCTCCACCGTTTCTGCGGCTATCGTTTCCCCAGCTATTGTTTGCTGAGCGATGGTTTGGTCAGCATTGCCGCTAAACAGATTAAGCAGTTGCTGAACATCGGCCTGCAAGAGTTGATCTTGTTTTTGCTCAAACACGCACCGAGTAATGGTGTTAAGCAGAGGCTGGTGGACGTCATTACACACCGAAAACGCAATCAGCGCTTTCACCGGTTGTTGCTCATATTCACAATGGTTGGCCGTAGTGACAATCGACATCCCAGTCCGTTTTACTGCGCGATCGCTGGCTACTAACCACAAACCGCGTCCCAGATGAGTCGGTGCTTTAGTGACTAGATCGGCAACAAATTCATTGTCTGCGCAGCCCGTGTTTTTCAACAACCCCCCCGCGACAGCGCTCATTTGCACCATATCACTGGCTGGAAACTGCAATTGGATCAACGAAGCGTCAAAATCTGCGGTTAACTGGGCTTCACCTTTGATAATGGCAATGATTTGTTGCGCTGTTTTGGCTTGCTGGAGCGCTTGCTCAACGCCATCGGCAGACAGCACTTTGGTCAGCTGCTTTAGAATGCCCAAGTGTTCATCTGATTTCGCGGCGATACCGATGGCTACATACACCAGATTACCGTCTCCCCAATCCAAACCTTGCGGGAAGTGCATGGCGGTGACACCTGTCTGTTTAACCAGTTCGCGGGTATCGGTTGTGCCATGGGGAATCGCAATCCCATTACCGAGATAGGTGGAATGCTGTGCTTCGCGATTGAGCATACCTTGCGCATAGCCTTCTGCCACTAAGCCTTTCGCGGTTAATGCGTGAGCCAGTCCTTGAATCGCAGCTTGCTTATTCGCAAAGTGTTGCTGCAATTGAATATCTTGTGTGGTGAGTTCTAACATTCTTAACCCCTGTCTGCCTCTATAGGCGGGATGTGGTGTATCGCTGCAGGTTTTCAGTTGAAGCAATACCTTGTCATTCATCCCGTCTCGTTTTCCTTTGGGCTGAATCGGTTCAGCACAAAGGGCAAAAAAATTCAGCAAAACCTCGAATACTCACGATCTTGCTGCTGGATACTCGACACAATCTGGCCTGTGTAGTGGGTGAGATTGTGAATCAACAGTACTTTTGCTGAATCCTTTCAGCTTTAATACTGAATCGATTCAGCTTATAATTCAACACTAGGCTAGGATCAAAAATCGCGTTCTATGATCAGACGCACATAAAAGAGACCCACTTATGACACTGGATGAAATCGCGAAATTAGCTGGCGTATCGAAAACCACCGCCAGTTATGTGATCAACGGCAAGGCGCAGAAATATCGGATCAGTGAGAAAACGCAGCATAAAGTGATGGCTGTGGTGCAGCAGTATAATTTCCGGCCGGATCATGCCGCATCGGCATTGCGTGCAGGCAATAGCCGCTCGTTTGGTTTAATCATTCCGGATCTGGAAAACACCAGTTATGCGCGTTTGGCAAAATTACTTGAACAGAACTCGCGGCAAGCTGGCTACCAAATTTTGATCGCTTGTTCGGATGATGATCCACAAATTGAAATGGCAGCGGCTGAAGCGTTAGTCTCTCGCCGAATCGACGCTCTGTTTGTGGCGAGCGGTATTCCGAATGCCAGTGAGTATTACCTCAAGTTGCAACAATCCGGAACGCCTGTAATTGCGATTGACCGTGCTTTGGATGATGAGTATTTCTCCTGCGTGATCAGTGAAGACTTTGGCGCTGCATTTGAATTAACGTCTTCCGTGCTCACTCATGATGTACACAGTGTAGGCTTGGTGGGTGCGCTGCCCGAACTGAATGTGTCGCGTGAACGGGAACAAGGGTTTGCCATGGCGGTTAAGCAGCGCGGTTTACCAACCACGCTAGGTTATGGTGAGCATTTTAACCGTGAAGAGGGGCGTAAAGTATTTGCCAAGTGGGTGGCGAATGATCAGTTGCCTGATGCGGTGGTGGCGACATCTTATACGCTCCTTGAAGGCATTCTTGATGTTTTGCTTGAGCAGCCAGAATTGATGCAAAAAGTTCGCTTAGCGACCTTTGGTGATAACCGCTTACTCGACTTTTTACCCATCCGAGTGAATTCTCTGCCTCAGCAATTTGAATTGATTGCCGATAGCGCATTAGCCTTGGCGCTGAACGCGTCGGCGAAACGTTATCAAACGGGGATCGAGCTCATTCCACGTCAGTTAAAGGTGCGCACTTAAACAAAATAAAGGTATGATATGCGCCAGTTTTCGTTTCCTCCCACAGGCAAGGCATGAAGTTTCTACATACTTCGGATTGGCATCTTGGTCGCCAATTTCATCAAGTCTCATTATTAGATGATCAAAGCGCCGTTCTCGCACAACTGATCGACTTTCTGCGCGACAATCCGGTGGATGCCGTGATTGTCGCCGGTGATATTTATGATCGGTCGATTCCACCCACGGCGGCGATTGATTTATTGGATGAAGTGGTCAGCGTGATCTGTGGCGAGTTGAAGACACCTTTATTGATGATCCCGGGCAATCACGATGGTGCGAAGCGTTTAGGCTTTGCCGCGAAGCAGATGAAAAATTCGGGCTTACATATCTTTGCTGATTTTGAACAGATGATGCAGCCACTTGTGCTGCATTCACCGCAAGCGGGCGAGGTCGCTTTCTGGGGAATGCCGTATCACGACCCAGAGTTAGTGCGCCACTACTATCACAACGACATCACCACGCATGACGCTGCACACCAATTTTTGTGCGAGAGTATTCTTGCTCAGCGCAATCCATCACAACGTCACGTATTAATCAGCCACTGTTTTGTCGATGGCGCGATGGAGTCGGAATCTGAGCGGCCGTTATCGATTGGTGGATCAGATCGTGTTGACCATCGCCATTTTTTGCCTTTTGACTACGTCGCACTCGGGCATTTACACCAGCCGCAGATGAAAGGGGCGGAACACATTCGTTACTCTGGCTCATTGATGAAATACAGCTTCGGTGAGCAGCACCAAAGCAAAGGCGCTACCTTGGTAGAGCTGGGGCCGCAAGGTTTTATCAGCGCAACGCATATTCCTCTCACCGCGCCTCATCAAATGCGCATTATTGAGGGAGAGTTGGAGGCGATTCTTGCGGCGGGAGCCACCGATCCGCAGGCAGACGATTACCTGCTAGTACGTCTTTTGGATAAGCATGCCATTCTCGACCCGATGGAAAAGCTGCGTCAGGTTTATCCGAATGTGCTGCATCTTGAAAAGCCGGGCATGTTGATTGGTGTGGACCAAGAGATGGGCAAGGCACGATTGGCACGAGGGGAATTGGATATGTTTCGTGATTTTTTCCTTGAGGCGAAACGTGAACCTCTGAGTGAACAGCAAGAGAAAGTGGTGATTGAGGTGATTGCGCGCCTGAAAGCGGAGGGCATGTAACATGCGTCCGTTAAAACTTATTCTACAAGCTTTCGGCCCTTTTGCGGGACGAGAAGAGATTGACTTTACGAAGTTGGGTGATGCTCCACTGTTTTTGATCAATGGGGCAACCGGTGCAGGTAAAAGCTCGATTCTGGATGCGATTTGCTACGCCTTGTATGGCGAAACCACGGGCAGTGAGCGTACCGGCGACCAAATGCGCTGCGATTACGCGGATCCTGAGTGTCTCACCGAAGTCAGTTTTGAGTTTGAGCTGGCGGGGGCGCGTTACCAAATCACCCGTCAGCCCGATCAAGAGATCCCGAAAAAACGGGGGGACGGGATGACGAAGAAATCCCATTCCGCCACTTTGGTTGCACTGAAAGCGGATGGAAACGAGCTGATTGCCAACAAGCCCAATCCTGTCGCGAAGGCGGTGGTCGAATTGATGGGACTTGATGTTAAGCAATTTCGCCAAGTCATGGTGTTGCCTCAAGGCAAGTTTCGTGAGCTTTTAACCGCCAATTCAAAAGAGCGTGAGCAGATTTTTGGTCAGCTTTTTCAAACCCAGCTCTACAGCCAAATTGAACGGGCGCTGTTTGAGCGAGCAGCGGGCATTCGTAAAGAGAAAGAAGAGTTTGATCAGCAGATCAAAGGTACGTTAAGTGTCGTCGGACTGGAAAGTGAAGAGCAGTTACAAACCGAGTTGACCGAACTGGCCCCAGTATTAACCCATGCGCAATCACAACTCAAAGTTGAGCAACAGCAGTGGGATGAAACAAAAGCGCACTATCAAGCTGCGCTTGAGTTAGAACAGCAATTTATCCGCAAGCAGCAATTGGTGGTAGAAATCGCTACTCACCAAGAGCAGGCCACGCACATCGAAACACTGCGTCAGCAACGCCAGCAAGCCCAAAAAGCAGCGCGTTTAACCGCCGCCCATCAACAGTGGCACCAAGCTCAAAAAAACCTACAGCAAGCTAAGCTTAAGGTTGAGCAGCAGCAGACTCTGTTGCAACAGGCGAAAGCTCAGCAGCAACAGGCTCAACAGGCCAGTCAGCAAGCCAGTTTAGCCTGTGAAGAAGTACCCAAATTAAACGAGCAACGCATCACGTGGCAGCGTGCTGAGCAAAAATTGTTGGCACAAGAAAATGTTCAGCAAGCGGTGGCCAAGGCTGAGCGTGAACTGCAACTGGCGACACAAAATGCGCTTAATTTGCAGCAAGCGAGCGAAAAGCTAGAGCAAGAGCTACAAAACCAACGCCTCGAATGGGAACAGCAACAGCGCCAATTAACGCGCTTAGAAGTTCAAAAAGCGCGAATGAATCAGTTGGTGCAGCAAGTTCAGGCTCGCGAGCGAGAACAATCGCTACTCAATGAATTACAAACCGCTCAACAAGCTGTGTTGCGCTTTGAACAGCAACATCGCCACATCCAAACTCAGGCCGAACAAGCGAAACTGACCGCGGATAAACGGGAGTTCGCCTGGCATACCCAGAGGGCTGCGGAGCTTGCTCTCGCACTCACACAAAATGAACCTTGTCCGGTGTGCGGCAGTTTAGAGCATCCCAATAAAGCGCAATATTCGGGTGACGTTGTCACCAAGGTTCAAGTTGAACAAGCCAGACAGCAGCAACAAGATTGGGTGCAGCGTCAGCAAGAGGCATTCCATGTTTGGCAACAACAAGGGTTTAAAACCGAGCAGATAGCGCAAAATCTCACGACTTTATCGAGTGAGCTAGCTTTGCAGCAAGTGGCGTTATTGAACGAGCTAATTGAACAGCAACAGATACTTCACAGTGACATTGCTGCGCTACAACAGCTTAACCCTGATTTGCTGAAACGGCAGATTGAAGAGGGGGAGCAGCGGTTAGCGCACACCAAAATGACACTCGAAAAACAGAATCAAAACCAGCAACAAGCTTGGCAGACTTTGGCTCAGTTACAGGCGGAATTGGCGAGTTTGCGCCAAGAAATCCCGCCGGAGCTTCCCGATCTTGATACTTTACGAAGCGCGATTGGGCGTGTGCAGAACCAAATAGAAATCTTACAAAAAGCGGAGCATACGGCTCGTGAACAGTGGGTGCAGGCGCAAAAGCAGTTTGCCAGTGTGCAGGCGGCTCATCAGGCGGCGATTGAAGCGCACCGTGAGTCTCAGAGTCAACAGGAGGAAACCACAAGCGCATGGCAGCAAGGGTTACTCCATTCTGGATTTAGCGATGAGTCAACCTATCTTGCCGCTCGTTTAACCGATGAGGCTATCGTCAATATTGAGCGCCAAATCGCCCAGTATGAAGAGCGCAGTGCGATGCTCAGTGGTGAGCAGCAAGCCTTATCACGTAAATTAGCAGAGAAAAGTCGCCCAGAGCTGGCCCCACTTATTGTCAAAGTAACTCAAGCTGAAGAATCAATGGCACTGGCGTTGCAGGTGTTTACGCAACATCAATCGCGTATGGACGGTTTGCAACGTGTCGCCAAGCAACTGGCTGATCTGTATCAGAAAAATCGTGCACTAGAAGCCGAATATCAGGTTGTGGGTACCTTAAGTGATATTGCGAATGGCAAAACGGGCGCTAAAGTCAGCTTACACCGCTTTGTGCTTGGCGTTTTGCTGGATGATGTCTTGCTACAAGCTTCGCAACGACTGATGAAAATGAGCCGAGGCCGCTATTTACTCAAACGTAAAGAGGAACGCGCTAAAGGTAATGTAGGCTCAGGGCTGGATTTGATGGTCGAAGATAGCTACAGCGGTAAATGGCGCGATGTGGCAACCTTGTCCGGTGGTGAGTCGTTCATGGCCGCCTTATCGCTTGCGCTTGGTTTGTCCGATGTGGTGCAGTCTTACAGCGGCGGTATCCGTCTTGATACTCTGTTTATTGATGAAGGTTTTGGTAGTTTGGATCCGGAATCTTTAGATTTAGCGATCCAAACCCTGATCGATCTTCAGCAAGGTGGCCGGACGATAGGAATCATCTCTCATGTTACCGAGCTTAAAGAGCAGATCGGTCTAAGATTGGATGTGTTGGCGACAAGAATGGGTAGCACGCTGCGTTTAATCACATAAGATAAAAGATAGGGGATTTGATGGTTATCACTGACCTCGAATTAGCGAAACGTTAAAGTATGCGCATGTTGATGATTAGCAAAAGAATGCACTGGTAGTGATAGTGAGCATGGATGTAATAAAGAGAGTGTATCAATACGCAGAACCCAATCTGTCCTTAGTTGGATGGATGGGCATGCTCGGCTTTCCTGCCTACTACTTCGTCTGGGAATATTGGTTTCCGCAACCTTACGAAAATTTAGGGTTGCGCTGTGCGGCGGCGGTGCTATTCGCTGGACTGGTGTTTCGTGATTCGCTGCCTAAAAAGTGGCAACGGTACATGCCGGATTACTTTTTATTCACCATAGGTTTCTGCTTACCTTTTTTCTTCTGTTTCATGATGTTGATGAACGACTGGTCGACAATTTGGGCGATGTCGTTTATGGCGTCCATTTTCCTTCATATTCTCTTAGTGCACGATACGAGAGTGATGGCGTTACAAGCCCTATTCTCGGTGTTAATGGCTTATCTCGCGGTATATGGTTTGACAGATTTTCGTCCGACCACTTTGATTGAGTGGCAATACGTACCGATTTTTTTGTTCACTTATGTGTTTGGGAATTTGTGTTTTTTCCGTAACCAGATTTCTCACGAAACCAAAGTCTCGATTGCTAAAACCTTTGGTGCTGGGATTGCTCATGAGATGCGTAATCCACTTAGTGCACTAAAAACGTCGATTGATGTTGTACGAACCATGATCCCTAAACCGCAAGTCGCGGCGCATGCGGATTATTCCTTGGATGCGCAAGAGCTGGATCTGCTGCATCAAATTTTGAATGAAGCTGATGATGTCATCTACTCTGGCAATAACGCGATTGATTTACTGCTCACCTCGATTGATGAAAACCGTGTCTCTCCGGCGAGTTTTAAAAAACACTCAGTGGTAGATGTGATTGAAAAAGCGGTGAAAACTTTTCCGTATAAAAATGCTGCGGATCAGCATTCGGTACAACTTGCAGTACACCAGCCGTTTGAGTTCTTTGGAAGTGATACTCTGCTTACTTATGCGCTATTTAACCTGTTGAAAAATGCCTTTTATTACCAAAAAGAGCATTTATCTGTCCGTATTGAAATCGGTCAAACTCGTGAACACAACTTCATTCGAGTCCGTGATAACGGAGTGGGTATTGCCCCTGAGATGTTGGAAGACATTTTCCGTGATTTCTATACCTTCGGTAAAAATGGCAGCTATGGGCTAGGCTTGCCATTTTGCCGCAAAGTGATGACAGCATTTGGCGGCGCGATTCGCTGTGCGTCTCAACAAGGTCAATGGACAGAGTTTATATTGACCTTTCCTCGTTACGATTCCGACACAGTCGACGAGATAAAAACAGAACTGCTGAAAACCAAATCGCTTATTTATATCGGTTCAAACCAAACCATTGTTCGAGAGTTAAATCAGCTCGCAGTGGAAGATGAGTTTGGCTTTACCGCCATTTCTGCACAGCAAGCAGTAAGACGTCAAGACTATGAATTTGAGTTTGATCTTATTTTGCTCGATCTTGATGACGCGACAACACAGGGGGAAATACTGCCGAAATTGGAGGGGACATTGAGTTTTACACAAGGCTGCATCGGTTATGTGTATGACCCAGGTAAAACGTACGCGGTAAACATCAACCGTTATCTGCGCATTCAACCGATCAGTATTAACTCTATTCTGAGAAAGCCGCGGAAAATCATCGAACGCTTGTTGTTTGAGCAAGAGTCTTTAGCGATGAATCGTAACGTGATTCCTCTGAAAAAGAGTCGACACGAACGTCGCATCTTGGTGGTTGATGATAATCAATCGATCCGAACTTTTACGGCTATTTTGCTTGAACAGCAAGGTTATGAAGTAGTGCAAGCCAATGATGGCAGTGAAGTACTCAAGCATATGAATAGCCAAAACATCGACTTAGTGTTGATGGACATTGAAATGCCAAATGTGGGGGGATTGGAAGCGACTCGCTTAATTCGTGGTTCTGAGCATGATTACAAAAATATTCCGATTATTGGTTACACTGGTGATAACAGCCCTAAAACCTTGGCTTTGGTACAAACTTCGGGCATGAATGATTTTATTGTGAAGCCTGCCGACCGAGATGTATTGCTAAATAAAGTGGCATCGTGGGTATAAAGTGGGAGTAAACCTCCCACTGTAAAAATGAAATAGATTTTTTATTTACTATCGAAAATAAAAATCACCACATTTGATCGCATTGGAGCAAACCTCAATTATTTTGGTGATTTGCTCATCATTCACATCACTATTGAGTGATAAACGAATAATATTTTTATTCTTTGAAGTCGCAGGGCGACAGAATACTGAGCCAAACAATCCATTACTTTCTAAATAATCACGTACTTTTTCGGTATTCCGTTCATCTCCCGTTTCTAAACCAATAATTTGGCTTTCACTACGAATGGTTAATCCCAGTTGGGTTAATCCGATACGCAATTTTTTCGCCATACGATCTAAATGCTGACGTCGATTGTCCGCAGACTCAATAATTTCTAATGTAGTTTCCAATCCTGCCGCTTCATAAGGTAGCAAAGTAGAGCTAAAAATAGCCGGATAACTAATGAAAGGAACGCAACGATTCACTTCATTGTTACACCAAATGGCTCCTGCGCGATAAGCAAAGGTTTTGGCCAAACTTGCGGTCATAAAATGCACTTCACGAGTGAGGCCTAATTCTGACAATAAACCTGCACCATTAGGGCCATGTGTGCCCAAAGAGTGGGATTCATCGACTAATAAGGCGCAGCCAAACTCTTTGCTGATATTGACTAGTTCCGCTAGCGGTGCAATCGTACCTAAAGTGCTGTAAATCGAGTCTACGACAATGATCCCAGGACCATGACGTTGAATCAGCATACGTAAATGGTCACAGTTATTATGCATAAAAGGATGCGCCTGAGCATTGGCGTAGCGTGCCCCTTCCCATAACGACATGTGCGCGAAAAAATCAATGTAAACATTGGTATTGGGCTGGCAGATGGTTTGTAACAAACCGACGTTTGCGTTCCAACCAGATTGAGATAATAGGCATTCATCAAAGCCAGTGAACTTGGCCAAACGTTTCTCAATCATGGGTTTGTCATAGTCATTTTGTAGAAATGAGGCTGACATAAATAAACTTTGTTGATCTTCCAGTAATGATTTAGCTAAGCGAGCTTTAATCAATGGATGATTTGCTAGCGCCAAATAGTCATTACTTTGCAAAATAATGTCATCTGAGCTGGCTTGTTTGCCTAATACTAGATGTTTACCGTTTTTGTTTATATCGAAATAATTTTCAATATAGTGATTTATCTTATCCTGAATAAAATCAGGAAGTTGTGGTTTATTCATCGCAATATGTCCTAATTCTTAATAATTTAACGCCAGCTGACGGGTGATATATTGCGTAATTAAAAAAATCTGTCATCTAGGAAAAATCAATTTTATTAGTGGTATAGAAGAATTGATAATTATCGATGGTGAGAGGAGGGGAAATCATTAGGGGTAGGGACTCTACCCCGAAGAATATTCTGATATTAAAAATATTTTAAGTTCTAGCTGAATTATTTTTAAATAGCTCAGGCCAATACATTTTAATGTATCCCCAAGATACCCAGATAACCAAAATAGTCGCAATAGTGATTTCTAAAAAGCCAAAATAATGTAACCAATACCAGTGTGGATGATCGGTGGCGAAAAACTCCGTTAAACGTTGCATGGCAACTGCACTGATCACCGATGGGAATGTGACCGCTGCAATGGAAGGTTGAAATTGCAGACGTAGTAAACGCAGATAACAGAGGTAGATAAGTAAGGTCATGGTGATGGCAATGCCCGCTAAAGCCCCTGTCAGAATCGGGTCTGGCTGCGCAAAATTGACCAGATAAGTTGCTAAGGTCAGATTAATGGGCGCGGCCATAATCGCCAGTGTTGGACGCGCTCTTTTCGGTAACGTGCCCGCAAACACCAACCGGTAAAGCACGAGAGGCAGCATGACGAAATAGATAGCGATACAGACGTTAACCATGGTTTCCGAAAACAGGGTGTGTCCAAATTGGGTGCCTGCAAGTGAACTGCTGATGACGCCGACCGGATACAAAAACCAGCTAGGCACAATGTTTGCGAGCTTGAATTGACGTAGCTGAAAATAGAAGAACAGTGTCATCATGGTTAAATGCAGTAATAGGGCTGCCGCCCAGATCGGATAGGCAATGAAAGGGGATAGAATCGCGAGATAGTCGCATAGGATGAGTAAAGCCATACTCATCGGCGCCATTAAACTCCCTGATACGGGGTGCCTAAGATCGTTAATGAAAGTACGCCAATGAAGATATTTGAGCAGCACAGGGAGCAGTAGCAAGGCTCCGCTGAACGCTAAGTAGGGGCGAATCGCCATGCCAACGGCGGGATAATAGAGCACCCAAGCATGGCCGAGCCCAATCATGCCTAACGCTAATGCTGCTTGTGAAGGGGGCACGTTTTGTACTTGGGTAAATCTATGCCAATTCAATTGCTACTCCTTAGTATCCCCTTCCTACTTGATGCTGCAACGCCAAGTCGTTTAGGTATAAAAATCCTGATTTTAAAATGATAAAAAGCCGCTTGTTTTGCGAGCGGCTATTATCTGGGTTCCCTTTACTTTAGGCAAATTGACTTTTATGAGTTGGGGCTCTGCGGTGGTAAATCTTGTTGCTGTAATTTTTGGTTTTTCAGAGTGCGATGTAATAGTTGGCTATAGATGGGTTGTCCACCCAGTAATTGGGCAAAAATTACCGCGCCTAAGCTGGTAATAATCAGTGGGAGGATCAGGTGATAGTTATTGGTCATTTCGATCACCAATAAAATACCCGTGATAGGTGCCCGCACGGTTGCGGCGAATAACGCACCCATACCAGCAATTGCAAACATCCCAGGTTCAATATTCAGTTCTGGGAACCACACTTTAGCGATCAAGCCGAAGGCATAACCAAACAGGGTACCTAGTGCGAGCATAGGAGCAAAAATCCCCCCGGGCGCACCTGAGCCAAAGCAAAGTAAAGTGGTAAAAATTCGGCCAACAAACAGCAGCAATAAAATACCCGCTCCGTAGCCGCCATTCGTGATAGTGGGAATTAAGCTGATACCGCCACCCGTTAACTCTGGCACATAGAGCAGCAATAACCCGAAACAGCCACCGATCATTGAACCCGTTAATAAATAGCGTTTACGGTCATTGCGATGAAATTTAACGAACAGATCTTGGGCAAGGGTAATTAAATAGTTAAACAGCACGCCAAATACGCCAAATAGTGCACCAAGAAGTAAGAATAACCCTAGCGTCGACAATTCCGGCGCATCGTATTGTGGCATCGTGATCACCGCATCTTGTCCGTTGATCACGCGAAACACAATGTTGGCCGCTACTGCAGAGATAATCACCGCACGTACCGAGATCAGGGTATAGCGAAACTGCGGTCGCATCTCTTCGATCACAAACATAATGCCAGCAAGAGGCGCGTTAAATGCGGCAGCAAGACCTCCTGCCGCACCCGCGGCCAGCAATGAGTGGCGCGTATCTTCATTTTTGACACGGAAAATATCGGAGATCATCCGCCCAACGGCGCCGCCCATTTGTACTGTAGGACCTTCGCGGCCGAGCACCATACCTGAGCCCAACGCGCCCATGCCGCCAAAAAATTTCACCGGTAATACTCGCCACCAACGCACGGGGCGCATGCCATCCATCGCCCCTTCAATTTCTGGAATACCAGATCCCGCAGCTTCAGGAGCAAAGCGGTGGACAAGAAAATAACCGATGAAAGCGAGAAATGCGCTGATCAGAAAAGCAGCCAACCAGAGTGGTAAAAAGCTACCAATTTCACTTTTTAGCCAATCGGTACGAGTTTCTGAGACTAAATGTACCGCCTGTTCAAAATAGGTGGCGACCAAGCCAGCCAAAATGCCAACCAGCAATGATAAAAACAAAACTGAGAAGGGCGCCTTATCTTTTGAGAGAAATTGATTAATCACATCTTTAGGCATTTTGGCCAGCAAACTGATCTTAAACGTCTCTCTTGTTGACATACGAATGACACCTACTGATGAATTGGAGGAAAAGATGTGCCGGAATTATACGCTGCATAAGGTTCAACTATAGCGACAAAGTTGAAATATTGATTTCCATATATAATTGATTTAATGGATCATTCTGAAAAAATTGAGATCTATACCAAAAAATGAGTAACTTTTCTGGAAAATCCAGCGTTATGTACCATAGTTAAAGCGTAAGGTTAGTGAGAACATTTCTGATGGAGGATATGGAACCTTACAGACAATTTGGATGGAATCAAAACGTTCATATCAGTACCTCGGCTAAGAGACGCTTGCATATATAGCCAAGCGAATTCGCAAAAACTCACGATTGAGTCTACGAGGAAAAAGGCGCGCTTTTCAGTGCGCCTTTTGCATTTAAGCTTTTACGCTGTCCATGAAAATTGAAACTGCTTCTTTAAAAGCTTTTGGATATACTGCGGCCAAAAGGAGAATCAGCATGATCAATCGAGTTCCGACCAATATTATTACGGGTTTTCTGGGCGTTGGAAAAACCACCGCGATTTTGCACCTGCTAGCCACGAAACCTGCGCATGAAAAATGGGCTGTGCTCGTTAATGAGTTTGGTGAGATTGGCATTGATGGTGCCATCATGAGCGAGCAGGGTGCGATGATCAAAGAAGTACCGGGGGATGTCTGTGCTGCACGGCTGGGGTTCCAATGTCCGTTGGCATTAACGCCTTGTTGCGTCAAAAGCCCGATCGTTTAATCATCGAACCCACAGGATTAGGGCATCCTAAGCAAGTAGTCGCCACGTTAATTTCTGAGCAGTATCAGCCTTATGTGGATTTAAAAGCCACGATTGCGTTGATGGATCCACGCCACTTGAGCATGGATAAATACCGCAGTAACCAAAATTTCAATGACCAACTGGCGAGCGCGGATATTGTTTTGGGTAACAAAGTCGATCAGTGCAGCAGTAGTGACATTGATACCTTTAATGCTTGGATCACTGACCAGATGCCAGCAAAAACGTTTAGTCAGCTCATCAAGCAAGGGCAATTCCCTATTGAGTTACTGGATATGCCGCGTTTAGTCGGCCATGCCTCGACTCATATTCATTCCCATCACCATCATCACGCTGCTAAAGAGCCGCAATTCCAGCTTGCACCACAGCAGTCGTTTTTGCGTAAAGAAAATCGTGGCCAAGGTTATTTTAGCTGTGGTTGGCTGTTTGGCGCGGAGTATCAATTCAACTTTGATTTGTTGTTTCAGCTGCTCAATGATTTAACCGCCGAGCGAGTGAAAGGGGTGCTAAACACTGATCGTGGCTGTTACGCCTTCAACGTGGCGAATGGCGTGGTTTCTGTGACTGAAATGAGCCTAGAAGGTTTTGAATCACGCTTAGAAGTGATTGATTCACAACTGATGCCTTGGAGTGATTTAGAAAGCATACTGCTTAAGATTGCGGGCATTCCACAAGCGTAAATCACAGGCGTTTATTTGTATTCATGAAAAAGGCGAGTAAAACTCGCCTTTCTGTTATGAGCGGAAATATTAGCGTTTATTACGCAGATAACGCTTACGGCGCTCTTCTTTGCGTTTGGCTTTCTCTTCCGCTTTCATCGCTTCATCAATTTCAACTTGTTGTAACTCTTCGGTGATCATTTCTGGACGCTCTAAGGTTATTTGTCCAAGTACACCTTGGCGCAGCTCATGCAGTAGGATTTCAGAAGCTTTATGCAGATCCACTCGCGCGCCCGCACGTAGTGCGCCACGCTTACGACCGATTTCTTCCATCAATTCAACATCGGTTTCTGGAAGTTCATCGATTTGGTAACGTTCTTTCAATCTTTCTGGGTAGTGCTTAGCCAGATACTCGACGGTGTAAAACGCGACTTCATCGTATTCCATTGCGGTGTCTTTTACTGCACCGGTTGCCGCTAAACGAAAACCGCTATGAGGGTTTTCCACTTTTGGCCACAAAATTCCCGGAGTATCAGAGAGCACTATTCCGTTTTGCAGATTGATCCGCTGTTGACGACGAGTCACTGCGGGTTGGTTTCCGGTTTGAGCAATCGCACGACCCGCTAATGTATTGATAATGGTGGATTTTCCTACGTTAGGAATGCCCATGATCATGGTGCGAATGTTTTTGCCGATCTCTTCACGCTGTGGAGCGAGCTTGCGGCACAGTTCTAAGATCTTATGCACTTCTTGCGGATTGGATGTGGTGATCGCCATCGCTTTCACCCCTTTTTCTTGCTCAAGATGAGCAATCCACAGCTCGGTTAACTCAGGATCCGCAAGATCGCGCTTATTCAGTACCTTCACACAAGGTTTTTCCCCACGGATATGCGAAATCAGCGGGTTTTCGCTACTGAAAGGAATACGCGCATCAAGCACTTCGATAATCACATCGACTTGCGGAATCGCTTCTTCGATTTCCTTGCGTGCTTTGTGCATGTGTCCCGGAAACCATTGGATTGAGTTGTTAACCATTTGAAAAATTAGCCTTTTAATACAGTCTTAAATGAGTTGAGTGATAAGAATGGCGCTTAACATGGTGTAAGCAGGAGCCACCTCGCTCTCAACTCTGTGACGCTATGGTCATTAGAATGCGCCAATGCTAACACTTTACGCAGGATGCGGGAATCTTACCTTATAGATTTGATACCTTACTGTAAGCGCACTGAATCAGAATGTTTATTTCTTTCCGTTGTGGGAAAAATGAACGTTTGGGTTGAAATTGCCCCAAATAACATGAGTTATCAGTACAAATTATTGCATACATCAAAGAATTTCTAGATTCTCTTTTAGAGAATGACATTCTATCTTTTATCTTGGGAATGATGATGAAAATTCAATACAAACTCACTATACCTGTTGTCGCAATTTTAATTACTTTTCTCGCAGTTTCGTTGGTGAATCTTTCTCAATCACGTAAGCAAAGTGAAATTGCAGATGCACTCAATCACAAAATCTACCCAGTCATGATGAGTCTTGAAGATGCTTATCGAGATTTGTATCAAACAAGTGATGCGGCGCAAGGGCTGCTTCTGGCTAGGTCGGCAGATAAAGTTGAGTATCTTAAGAACGAATTTAAGATCAATACAGAAAAAACTGTACAACGCCTAGCAAAAGTCAAAACGTTGCTTGATAGTGGTTTGTTAGCAAAAGAGCAAAGTTATTCTTTTAACCAGTTATTAGACAAAACAGAAAATTGGATCGAACTTTATCGACCTATGTTCGAAAAGCCTGAACAGGCTGAAGCTTATTACCGTGCTCACCAACAAAGAATCCATGACGAATTTGTTGTTATTCGCGCATTGCTCAAAGAGTTCAGCGTATCTATTGATGAATTGCTTGAGGAATTGAATAGCGAATATAAAACGATTGAAGCTTTTAATGATAAAGTTTTATTTGTTGGCCTTCTTGCTGTTTTGCTCAGTGCAACGATTGCTTTTTGGGGTATCCAACGTTTTGTTGTTAAGCCAATTAAAAGCATTGAAGGTGCTATGGCGGACATTGCTCAAGGAGATGGTGACTTAACTCGTCGCCTCGATATGTCAAGTAATGATGAACTGGGGCAACTCTCTGCAGAATTCAATCATTTTGTGTCCCGCATTCACAATACCATCAGTGAAGTGGTTGGAGTGACAGTTCACTTACGACATGAGATGCAACATATTCTCAAGTCCACCCAACAGATAAATTCATTTGCATCAGGCCAACAACAAGAGAGTGATGCTGTTGCTGCAGCTGTGAATGAAATGCAAGCAACGAGTCAGTCGGTCAGTGATAGTGCCAGCCAAGCGGCTCAATCTAGCCAGATGGCTGATCAACAAGTTGAGCAAACGCAACAAACGGTTCGTCATACAGTGGCGTCTATCGAGCATTTATCAACAGAAATTCAAAGTGCCACCACGGTCATTCACCAATTAGATCATGAAGTAAATAATATTGCGTCTGTTTTGGATGTGATCCGTGGCATTGCAGAGCAAACCAATTTATTGGCATTGAATGCGGCAATTGAAGCTGCCCGAGCAGGAGAGCAAGGGCGGGGGTTTGCAGTCGTAGCAGATGAAGTTCGTTCTTTGGCGAGTCGAACCCAAGATAGTACTGGTGAAATCCAAACTATGATCGAAAAATTGCAACAAGGAGCGAGACAAGCGGTTGATGTTATGTCGCGTAGTGCCGAAAGTCGTAATAAAACTCTAGAAAATGCTGATAAAGCACAGCAATCACTGCAGCAAATTGAAACGTCTATTACTCACATGAATGATATGAATATCCAAATTGCGTCTGCTTCAGAGCAACAAAGCGTGGTGAGTGCCGAAGTAAATCTGAATATTCAAAATATAGCGGACAGCTCAAAACAGATGGTGGATATGGTTCGACAGGCTAGGTCAGCTTGCGAAAGTTTGAGTAATCAGTGTGAGCATCTCGATCAACTAGTAGGAAAATTTAAGGTTTAGTCAGTTTGATGTTAAAGTGAATAAAGGGAGATGTTTTCTCCCTTTATCATATTGATTAATAACTAAAAATTACTAATTTGAATTGACAACTTTAACGGCTTGAGCAATGCCTTCTGGGAGCGCTAGGTAGTAACCTTGATACATATTGATATCGAGTTTTTGCATCGCGGCGAGTTGTTCCGCTGTTTCAATACCCTCTATAACCGTATGTGCGCCTGTTTTCTGTGCCAGCTTTACTCCAGCCAGCAATCCACAACAATCACCCGCCATAAAATCGAGCAGTAATTGTCTATCCAGCTTGATGATGTTGGGACGCAGCATCGCTACTCGTTCTGGAGTGGAGGCTTTACAACCAAAATCATCGATCGCGATTTGAAAGCCGCTTGCAACAAGTTGTTGTGTGGCGAGTTGTAGCGTCTTTTCATCGCCAGATTCAATTTCAACTAATTCCATCACCACTTTCTGATGAGGAATATTTAATTCGGCAAGCCTGTGAGCAAGTAAAGTAGTGCTGATGTTGCAATTGGCAAACTGTTCACCAGCAACGGGTAATACATTAAGAAACAAGCGTGTATCGCGATAAGGCGAAAGGCTGAAATTGCGGATATGAATAGCTCTGCTTAAGCGCTCAACATTTAGTTTGTCATCATCAGCAAAAATCTCAGAATGAAAAAACAGATCAGGTCGGATTTGTGTGTGATGCTGTGTAAAAATCCTAACCAGTGCTTCAGCGCCCACAACCTGATGTTGCTTATCAAAAATGGGTTGAAAGACACTGCGCAAGGTTAATCCATTATATCTCGCGTAATACTCGCCATCTTCATCGTAATGGATGCAGTCGAGAAATTGTTTTTTATCAGTCAGAACCATACAAATTGAGCATCCTTAGGCAAATACAGCGTGATGTTTCCCTGAAGTAAGACTTTTGACGCACGCCATGTTATTGGCGAAACGTTCATACTGTCAATCTTGCTGTAGCACGATAGCATGAGTCATAAAAATGAATTTTTGAGCTAAATTAAGCTTTATGCAGTCTCAATCAAAAGTAGGCATTGCTTAAGTAACACCTTAAATTACATTGTGTTAGGCATGGATGATGGGGTTCACATAAATATGCATAAAAAATACATCAATCCGTCATATTGCGGTGCTCAATAAATAAGGTTGTAGATTGTGCGCAAAAAGGTTTTACAAATATCGACGTAGCTCACTTTTTGTGGCGATAGAAGTAGGGTGAAATCTAAATAATCAGCGGAGCAAACGATTAGCCCCACTGTAAAACGGCATAAAGTTGTACATATTTTCGAACCAGTTGTTGATTCTTAGAGCGTTTCAGTGGGTGCCCAAATTTTATGAAACAAGGGCTGATCTGGTAATAATGTTCTAACGTTTGGGTTAATTGAGAGTCACTTTCTTGTAGCCCTATGCCTTGAGCATGGTATTCCTCCATTTCATCTGGCAACTGCCCAGTCCACCAATGGAGCAGCTCACGGCTTTTTTGGCTGCGTCCCATCCAGTGATCGCTCAGTAGCAGCAGTAAATCATTAGGCTGAATCACATAAGCATATTCTTGTTTCCACTGGCTAATGTCTCGCATCAACTTGGCTCGGCAAGCTTTACCCGCGCTCATTAGATGATGAGTTAAGATCCACACCGTACCTGCGTCACTGGATACTCGGAAGTGGTGAGGTAAATCGCGTTGATATGTCGACTCGATGGGGGCGTATTCACAAGGATGGCCAAATTCACTTAGGGTTCTGGCAAGACGTCTTGCAAACGCTAAACCTAAGTGGTGTTCACTCATTCCTTGATTATGAATGGTTGGATAATGCTTCTCACATAATCTGAGGCAGTCCACCTGAAACTCATTGACACTTTGCGTGACGATATCCAGTAGCAAGATGTTGTTCTCCCTTACAAAAGCAATGCAAGATTATCACAGTTACACTTTGTCACTAGCAAGAAAGGGGGACTTCTTGATCTCTAGCGCTTTTCTGTTGAATAAATCTTGTTCGGTTTTTATTTCTCTATGCTTTAGCTAATTTATATTTTGTTACAAGTCAGTGATGAAACATCATTTGTGCCAATGAGTCTTTAAATGGTGTTGAAAGCCAGATTTGGTGGGTGTTGTCTATATTCGGCAAAAGTTCGTTCTAATTTTTTGATGTACTTCTTCAACTCGGTTGGCTATGCGCAACGTAAAAAATGGTAAATACTCTTTCGTGAATAATTGTTAACCAATAAGCTACAACCCTGTAACTGAAACACGATAAGAGCAATGACGTAATGAAAAATTCAGACAGCCAACACTATAACTTGGTCACTCGCAGTATCCATTGGATTTCTGCTTTGGTCGTTATCGGTATGTTTGCCGTTGGCACTTGGATGATGGATCTCTCTTACTACAGTGAATGGTACCGCACAGCACCACACTGGCATAAGTCGGTAGGTTTGTTACTGGCAGGTTTGACGTTATTTCGTCTGATTTGGAAAGCGCTTTCTTCATCTCCGAAAATTGAAGGCGCACGCTGGGAAATCGTAGCGGCTAAAAGTGCTCATCACTTGATGTACGTTGGATTGTTTGTTCTTTTTGTCTCTGGGTATCTCATCTCAACGGAAGATGGTCGAGGTATTGAGGTGTTCAACTGGTTTACGGTACCTGGGGCGGGGGCTCTATTTGAAAACCAAGCGGATATCGCAGGCAACATCCATTTTTATACTGCTTGGGGCTTAATCATACTGGCGGGGCTGCATGCCGTCGCCGCACTTAAACACCACTTTATTAACCGTGATAACACGTTACGTAAAATGCTGACAGGAGCATCAAAATGAAAAAAACACTAATGGCAGTTGGTCTTGCTGCAGTCATGTCCATCCCATTTGCAGCTAATGCCGCTGACTATGTGATTGATACAAAAGGCGCGCATGCTTCAATCAACTTCAAAGTGAATCATTTGGGTTATAGCTACATTAAGGGACGTTTCAATAAATTTGATGGTGAGTTTTCTTACGACCCTGCCAACATTGCTGCTTCGAGTGTTGTGGTGAATGTGGATACACGCAGCCTAGATTCAAACCATGCGGAGCGTGACAAGCACATTCGCAGCGCAGATTTTATCGATGCTTCGAAATATTCGACCGCGACCTTCAAGAGCGCCGAAGTAGTTGATAAAGGCAATGGTCAGCTTGAAGTGAAAGGTGATTTGACTCTGCATGGTCAAACTAAACCCATCGTGATCAATGCTGAGTTTATCGGCGCTGGGCAAGATCCATGGGGTGGTCAGCGTGCTGGTTTTGTGGGTACTACCCGTCTTGAACTGAAAGATTTCGGCATTCAAGTTATGGGGGCTTCTAGTTATGTCGATATGGAACTGCATGTGGAAGGCGTTCAAAAATAATCGATGTTAATTCCTTACTCATTCATGGCTTAGATGAGTAGAAAAAGCCCCCAAAATTTGGGGGCTTGCTTTTGGTTAAGCGACTTATTTCCTAACCAAAACGAGAGCTAAGCGCGAGCCAACGCTTTATCTTTGACAATTCTTACCCGTTCACCATAAATCGGGCGCAGTGCTTCAAGCACATCATTACGCTCCAGTACTCCCACTAACTGACCATTGTGTAGAACAGGCAGCATATGTGGTTTGTTTACCTTCATACTTTTCGCGCGTTCTTCTAATGACAGAGCGTTGAAGCGAGTGGCAATGCCCATGCTTGTAGTTGGGAATAGCTGTTCTTTATCAATACAGAAGAACTCAGCCACATCCACCAGCTTGTCATTGATGTCAATCGCAATCACATCGCGGGTCATCAGATCTACCACTTTTTGGTCTTGGCTTGGCAAGTAGTCTTGGCACCACAGATCCACCATTACATCATGGCAAGAAAGTACGCCAACCAAGCGACCTTGCATATCGACAACTGGAGCGGAGGACAAATGATGGTCGAGCAGGGTGTCGATCGCGGCTGGAGTAGTCATATCAACGCTGAGAGTAACAGGTTGAGTGTTCATCATATCTTTTACTGTAATTGTGCTTTTCATAAGAGTTTCCTTGACTGACGTAAGTGCTTGAGTTTCCGTAATCGTGACAACATTGGCGGCTTTTAATTGAGGGCGGCGGTAAATGCTCCAGTTGGCGAGGCCAACCAGCACGGCACCACCCACAATGTTGCCGAGAGTGACGGGTATTAAGTTCGCCGTAATAAATTGAGTGACATTCAAATCGCTGTATTGGCTGGCTGTCACACCGACCTGTTGCCAGAAACTGTCTGGTGCGAAGTTTTGAATGACAATACCTAGTGGAACCATGAACATATTGGCCACACAGTGCTCAAAACCGCTAGAGACAAACATGGCGACAGGCATGATGGTCATGGCCGCTTTAGTCATGGCATTCGCTGAACTGAACGTCAGCCAAATAGCCAAACAAACCAGTAGGTTACATAGAATTCCCAAGGCAAAAGCTTGTACTGTGGTGTGATGAAGTTTGTGCTGCGCGATATTGAGGGCATTTAAACCCCATTGGCCGTCATCAAGCTGGTAAAGGCCAGCCGCCGTCACCAACAGCAATAGAAAAATGGCACCGATAAAGTTACCGACGTACACCTTGCCCCAGATAGAGAGCATTTTTCCAAAACTGATCTCGCGATTTGCCCATGAGATGCTAGATAGCACAGAACTTGTGAACAACTCTCCACCGCAGATGACGATCAAAATCAGCCCCATACTGAACGCTACACCACCCGCCAGTCGGCTCAATCCCCAGCCGGCAGAAGCGCTGCCCGTGGTGACGGTAATGTAGAACAGAAAAGCCAAACCGATAAAAGCGCCCGCCATGACCGAAAGACCTAAGATCATACCGCTGGTTTTTTTTGCTTTACTCAGCGCGAACTTTTCTGCTTCCGCCATCATTTCAGTGGGTGAAAAGCAGTTTTGATTTTTAGAGTAGGCTGCAGACATATTCGCTCCCCAAACTCAATTTCATGTTTACCTCCGTTTAGTACACAACACCTTATGCGTTGCTACGCCATCAGATTAGGGGGGCAAAGGAGTAAAGGTAAAATTGATAATTTTTAAAAACCTCATCAATTCTATTGATATGGCAAGGATGAAGCGTAAAATGAAACCGCTTGCTCATATGGAGCAAAACAATGAATGAAAAGAATAGGATAGGCAGTGCGGTATTCATTAAAGCAATTAGCGGTATTTGATGCAGTTGCCGATTGTGGCAGTGTCAGCCAGGCTGCGGATAAACTGGCGCTCACTCAATCAGCAACGAGCATGTCTTTAGCTCAGTTGGAAAAAATGCTCGGACGTCCTCTGTTTGAAAGACAAGGTAAACAGATGGCATTAACGCATTGGGGCATGTGGTTACGCCCTAAAGCAAAACGTTTACTGCAAGATGCCCAGCAGATCGAAATGGGCTTTTATGACCAACATCTTTTAAGTGGTGAGATTCGCTTAGGAGCGAGTCAAACCCCTGCGGAACACTTGGTGCCTGATCTCATCAGCATTATTGATAGTGACTTTCCTGAGATTCGCATCTCATTGGGCGTGAAAAGTACCAAGGGGGTGATCGAAGGTGTTCTCGACTATAAATACGATCTTGGCATTATCGAAGGGCGTTGTGATGACAACCGCATCTATCAAGAGGTGTGGTGTCGCGATCACTTAACCATTGTTGCTTCGGCACATCATCCATTTGCGAAACGTGAATCGGTCAGCCTCGCTCAGCTTGAACAGGCGAAATGGGTTCTGCGCGAGCAAGGCGCAGGAACTCGCAATATTTTTGATAGTGTGATCCATCCGTTAATCCCAGACTTAGATGTTTGGCGCGAATATGAACATGTTCCTGTGTTACGCACGCTGGTGGCCAACGGTCCTTATTTGACTTGCCTACCGTATTTGGATGTAGAACGCTTTATCGAAAGTGGATTACTGGTTGCGCTCAATGTACCGGAACTTAATATGGAACGTACTCTCTCTTTTATTTGGCGTGCGGATATGGAGGAGAACCCACTGGCAGAGTGCATTAAGCGTGAAGGATTACGCATGATGAAAGGGAAACCGAGCATCTTATAAGGGGTATCATTTTTCCTGAACCTGTTGATTTATCGGTTGCGTCACCAAATGAATGTAATAAAGTATTTCACTATCATTTCATTGTGACTTTTATCACTAATATTCCTATTCTCTTAGGTTAGCATGTCGCCTTAATTCACCAAAGCTGAAAACTTTTCAGCATGTATGAGGCGGGTATGAGCACTCTGTTTGCTATTGCGTTAACCACAGGAATTCTCTCTGGTGTTTGGGGATGGATTGCGGTTTCACTCGGCTTGCTCTCATGGGCTGGTTTTCTTGGCTGTACGAGCTACTTTGCGTCCCCTAAAGATGGCTTGAAAGGGCTAGGTCAGAGCTTATTAACCAACCTAACGGGTGTTTTCTGGGCAATGGTGATCATTCATGCCAGTCAATGGGTTGGCATTGAGATTATCGGTTACGTTGTGACGGCTTTAGTGGCTTTTATCATGTGTATCCAAGCGCAAAAATCCTGGTTGGCTTATATCCCAGGTACCTTTATCGGTTGCTGCGCAACCTTTGCTGCTGCGGGAAACTGGCAATTGGTGATCCCGTCTTTAATGCTCGGTGGTGTGTTTGGTTATCTGATGAAAGCCAGCGGTCTTTGGTTACATCACAAGCTCAAGCAACCTCGCGCTGAACAAACGCACATCGTGAGCGAAATGACTTCTCGCTAAGCGTGAAGGTCAGTGTGAAACTATTCTCAGAATCGATTGGTGTCAAAGCTATAGGTGAAAGAACCTATTGGTGAAAAAACCTATTAGTAAAAAACGATTGGTAAAGAGTACCCCTGATAATTCGTATCGAAAGAATTTAGATACCGCCACACAATTTTGTGTGGCTTTTTTGTACGAGCCCCTAGCTAGGTTGGGGGGATTCAATCCGTGTGTAGATGAAAACCTTTACCAATCCTAGGTATTGCCGTTTGCCATTGTGATGACTCGTTTTAACGTCCAGCGTAGGAGTACAGGAATACACTCTGTCCCGTTGCTTTCACAATGTGAAACGATCGCCAAAGCCAAATCCGGTTTCGCGTGTTTTTTCAGAACTTTAGAGACCACTTTTTTGGCGGGGATCGGGTGGTCATGAGGAATTTTAACCAGCTCTTTGAAGAAGTATTCAAATCCGTTTGAGTAGAGGAAGTGTTCAATATCTCGATCGGGCAATTCGGTTAAGCGATGCCGCTCTTGATCATGTCCCAATAATCCCCGCACGGTCGACGAGTATTTTTTTCCCGCAGGATCGCCATCGGTCACCACATGCCAGTCAATGCCAAACGCCCGCGCAACCTTGATTAAGGATTTTAGCCCTGATTGAGCAAATTCGATGATATGCACACCTTCTGCAGCTAAGTTGTATCCGCATTGATGGGCGAGCTCGTTAAATAGCCACACTTCCGTTTCACCTTCAACCAGCAGCCAGCAGCGAGCAAAGAGCGCTCCCGAGCGGTGAAAACGGATATGGAAACCAATGCGGCGCAACTCATCTCGACTTAAACTGCGCTGCGAAACGGAGGTCGCAATGGTGCGATCGGATTTTCTCACCAAACGACGAATCGAATGCAAAGGCACTGCCCCCAGTAAATCACTGCTGTTGGTGGTGAGAATTTTCTGCATGGGGAGCAAATCTAAAAAGCTCCAAGCTCGGGCAAGGTGCGTAGGGTGTAAACGACCTTCCGGATCTTCAATGATCAAAATCGGCCGAGCACAGCGGCGCAGCTCTTTGGGCCCTTTGCCTTGTAAATACGCGTTGAGTAAACCAAGAAGTAGCAGCTTAGTCTGCTTATTTTTGGTTTCATGAATGATTTGGCTGAGGCTTTTTTCACTCGGAGAGACGGCATACAGTAAGCTGTCGCGTTCGCGGCGCGGATTTTTCCGGCTTTGACTTTTGAACGAAAAGTAGTGCTCAACCAGAGAGTTCATCGCACTCAAACTGCTGCGGATCTCGCCTTTATTAACGTGTCCGGGCGTCGCCATTAAACGTCGCCACGTATTGCTGATCCGTTTCTCGACACGAGCATTCTTGCCGTTGCCATTGGCGAGCGATTTTTCAAAACGTCGAGAATCTTTTAAGCGGATCACTGGATGTAAACTCATCAACTCTTGCGCCAATTTTTCTGAGTGATGCAGAGTGAGTGAGTTGCCCTCTAAATCTAGAAAAGCGTATTGAGTGCTGATGTCATATTTGACCCTTGAGGCGCTGATCCGATAAATGATTTTTTGCGCCCCTTGTTCATCGGTTTGCCAGAGCGGTTTGAGTTTGCGATAGCGCCCAGCCTTGGGCTCATGAAGGTCGCTGGCGGCGAAAACAAGGATGATCTGCAAATTTTGCGTCTGCGTATCGGCAATGGAGTAATCAACGTGGAAATCTTGCAGGGTGAATGGGTACAGAGTGCCATCCGCCGGCAATACCACAGATAGGGCATCCAGCAGGGACGATTTACCCCAAGTGTTTTCTCCAATCAGTGTGGTGATTTCATCAAAGGTCAGTGATAGGCGGCGGATGCCACGGAAACCAGCGATTTCAATTCGCTCTAAATGCATAGGCTGCTCCTTAGATTCCTCACCAGAGCCCATATCTTATGAGGTTTTCTTTAAGAATAAAGGAAAAAACCAATATAAGCAGGGTGTTAAGCTTGGTTTTTCAAACCAGAGTTCACATTTTTGTAATGAATAAGGCCAAGAAAATGTGACATAAGTTATTTAGCGTCACTAAAATTTCAGAGAGGTTTCATAAAAGTCACGATTCTGTCATGATCGGCGGGCTAGGATAGGAGTGGAAAAGAGAGAAGACGTATGCCTATGAGAAGAAAAAATCAGCCAGCGTCGATCACGCTGGCACACATTAATGACACCCATTCCTACTTTGAACCTACCTCGTTACAACTGACGCTGGAACATGATGCGGACATTTTAAAACCCTTTGTCAGTGCTGGGGGCTTTGCTCGAATTGCAACCCGTATTGCTCAATTACGCGATGATGCGCAGCGCATGCAGCGCGAATTTCTGTTTTTACATGCGGGGGACTGTTTCCAAGGAACACTCTACTTTTCGCTGTTCAAAGGTAAAGCGAATGCCGACATGCTCAATGCACTCAAGTTAGACGCGATGGCCATCGGTAATCATGAATTGGATATGGGAAATTATCCCGTTGCTCAATTCGCGCAGCGCATTCAGTTTCCTTTGCTGGCAGGCAACTGGGATTTATCACAAGAACGAGACAGCAAATCACTGCGTTTGGGGAGCAACCCTAAAATTTACAGTTATGATGCGCTTCAGGGCCATGCACGCTGGATTGAGAAAAAGGCGCAGGGTGAAAGAATTGCTATCTTTGGCCTGTCGATTGATAAGATGGCCGATATTGCCAACCCAGACAGTGATACTCCGTTTGTGAACGCCATCGAGACGGCTAAAAAGACGATTGCGGCAATCTACCAACACGGTATCAATAAGATCATTTTGCTGAGTCACTTAGGCTATGACGGTGACATTGCATTAGCGGAACAAGTGTCTGGGATCAGTGTGATTGTGGGAGGGCATAGCCATGTACTACAAGGTGATTTCTCAGCCCTTGGCCTCGGCAGTCAAGATGAATATGGCTTAAAAATCAATCACACCTATATCGTTCAAGCTGGATTTTACGCGCTTACTCTTGGCCATTGTCAGATTGATTTTGCCGCCAATGGTGAGGTGACCCGATTTGAAGGGCGGAATGAGCTACTGCTCGGGCGTCGGATGTTTGTTGATGCCAGCATGAGCCAAGAGCAGATCAGTGAGCGTTATAGCCAAGCGCGTGATGAAGTGGATAACCATCCGAATGTGGTGGTGTGTAAAAAAGATCCTGTGGTGCAAAGTCTATTGCAGGAGAAATACATCCCCCAAGTGCGTCAATTGCAACAACAAATTATCGCTCACGCGGATCGCACTTTACGCCATTTGCGCATACCGGATGCTGAAGGTGGCAGTGAGATTGCCCCTTTGGTCGCGAAAGCATTTGTGTATGCATTGAATAAGCGTGGCTTAGACGTTCAGTTTTCCATCCATAATGCGGGTGGTGTCCGTACGTCAATTTTGCCGGGTAGCATCTCGGTTGCCGATGTGGCAGGAAAGCTTTTGCCATTTGCCGTGCCGATCGGCGTTTACCAAGTGAAAGGTGAAGTGATCGCACGCGCTCTTGAAGGGGCGATCAATAACGCGCTCAGTAATGGCGTGCAAGGAACAGGCTCAGGTAGCTATCCATATTGCCATCACCTGCGTTATCAATACTTAGCGGATAAGCCCATAGGTCAACGCATTACACAACTGCAGATCCAATTAGATGGTGAGTGGCAAGCGGTGGATTCTGAAGCCTTGTACTGGGGAACCTCTTCCGCTTATACCATGAAAGGCAAAGAAGGGTATGATGCGCTGCTTGATATGGAAGGTGAGGGTATGGTGACACAGATTTCTATGGCCGATGCCTTTATTGAGCTGCTGTCGGACTGCCCGTCCTTGCTCTCTTTTGATACGCATGATGCTTGTGAATGCCACCATCATTAAAACTGATATCCCTTTGCCTTGCTACCTATCTGTGACTCCAAGTGGTTTGGATGTTACGTCAACACCAAGTTGATCAAGTAGGTTGGCATACAGCTTGCTTTGTTTTGCCTAGTTTTTGCTCAATATTGCTGAGCAAGGGGAGGGAGAACATGTTAAGCCGAGATTGGTTCGATACATTAGTGGTAGTGGCTTGGGTGGGGATATGGTCCGCCCTTATCTATCTATTGCCGTTTGCGGGAGTGTAATCATCACGCAATGGTGTATAGAAAAATGGTAAGCCGAACGTGAAGGAGTCATTGAATATGGCTCCTTTTTTTGTACTAGACACTGTCAAACCACAGGCATAGAATGGCGGCGTTTTGGGGAGTAGTCGCCTTAGGTTTATTTGTCGTCATCACGTTGAGTTTGACTCAACCGGCAGATATAAGCTTTGAATCCAAGTTCAACGCTTCGACGAGACCAACGCATTCAATACTGCATTTGTTGCAGTAATTATTGGTATGCGGAAGGTCTTGAGGTCTAGCGACGGAGCAAGATCTTCCGTTTTCGGAGGAAAATATGTCCCCAATCACTTATCTTGGCTTTGGCCTACTTACCTTAACTCTTGTGGCTATCGATCTCTGGCAAACCCGTGGTGGGAATGTCACGATCAAAAAAGCGGCCATCTGGAGTCTCTTCTGGTTTCTTCTCGCGTTTGTATTTGCGCTTAGCCTTTACTACGGCTGGCAATGGTACGCTCCTGATAGTAGCTACAGTGCAGAGAAAGCCACCCTCTCTTTTATCACCGGCTATTTGCTCGAAAAATCGTTAAGTGTCGATAACTTATTCGTGTTTGCGATTATTTTTCATCAATACTCAGTGCCAGAATACTTGCGCCCTCGCGCACTGCTTTGGGGAGTAATCGGTGCGTTGGTTCTACGTGCGATCATGATTGCCGTGGGTGCGCAACTGCTCAGTCAATATCACTGGATCTTATATGTGTTTGCTCTGTTTCTTATTTGGACAGGGATCCAATTGGCGCGTGATAAAGGTGAAGATTCGATTAACCCGCTACCTGAACGTTTGATTCGTCGATGTTTTAAAGTGACTGACGATTATCAAGGTAATGCGCTCATTACCAAACAAAATGGGCAGTGGTGGGTAACCCCGATGTTTATTGTGATTGGCGTCATTGCATTTATGGATGTGATGTTTGCCCTAGATTCGATTCCTGCGATTTTTGCTGTGACCCAAGAGCCATTTTTAGTGTTGGCGGCGAACGTGTTTGCATTATTAGGATTGCGTTCTTTGTACTTTGTGCTTCAGGGGATGATGGATAAATTTTTCTATCTTAAACCGGCTTTGGCTTTCATTATGGTGTTCATCGGGGTGAAGATGATGTTAGTCGATTCAGCTTGGGCAATTCCAACGCCGATCTCACTCTGTGTATTGCTTGTCACTATGAGTATTGCGGTGATCGCTTCTATGATCCGTGAGCGCTCTCAGTCCAAACCGATCACTGGAAAAGTCTCTTAAATATCGAAAGTTATCTCCCTATGTTGGGTCACGGGGAGATAAAAAATATTTTTGGTAAATAAATTGTTAAAAAATTTTGCATTATAAAATTCGATGTAATACTTATGCTGGAAAGTTGCTTAAAATTTGAACTTTGGAATGTCTTGCTGAATATCTAAATGGTGGCATGTTAATGCTTTGTTTTATTAGTTTTTGTAATCTGAATCGTCAAAATTAGTCATTTTCTAACCAGATATTCATTGTCTAATATTCACCTCAACAAAGTAAGTTACCGATTCAAGAGAGGCTACCATGGCTCATGCAATGCAAATGGGAACAATGACAGTCCCAACCTCTAAGGATAAAAAAACCTACACGGTTAACTTCAAAGGATTGATTGCTCATCTGCTCGATATTCTGTTTGTAGATAATGCGCCACGTCATTACTACGCGACTGAAATGTCAGCACACATCCAAAAAGATGTGGGTTTATACCGTTAAGCGTAAAAATAGAATTTAAAAAGTCGGCATTTGCCGACTTTTTTGTTTCTTGAAGAGAGTGTTTGCTACGAATATGCTTCAAATAAGAAAAAGCGCCTAAAGCGCTTTTTCTTATTATCTTAATCAAGCTTTCACTCGCTCAATCATCGATTATTTTTTACGGCAATACTCAGCAATGATGTACATGGTTTGGCCGTTCACCTTACCTTGAATGTGCTTTGGATCTTCGGTTAACGCGATACCGCGTACCGCAGTACCTTGTTTGATGACCATGCTTGAGCCTTTCACTGGTAGATCTTTGATGACGGTGACATCGTCACCTTTTTTCAGCTCGACACCATTTACATCGCGTGGCTTTTCCGCATCATCGTCCATGCCAATTTCTGCCCACTTAGCGGTCTCTTCATCGAGATACATCATATCCAGCAGATCACGAGCCCAGCCTTCCGTTTCAGAAATACGTTTCAGTTGGCGCCATGCGAGAACCTGAACAGGTTGAACTTGGCTCCACATACTGTCATTCAAACAACGCCAATGGTTCATATCCACCGTTTCTGGGTTTTCGATTTGCCCTTTACAGGTGTCACACAGCATCACAGCATGATCGACAGTGACGAGGGCATGCGGAGCAACCACAAAAGGAGAAAGAGGAGCAGAGGCCGCGCATAGCTCGCATTGTGATTGACAGCGTTCAAGTAAAGTTGCTTCAGTAGACATAGTACCCACCTTGTAAATAAATGTAAGCGCGTATTATCCATTTTAAACTCAGAATTTAAAGGGATATTCGGTAATTTCCGGCAAAACACCGCTTTTCTGCGCCAATCACTTGGATCAAAAAGAGTAAATTTCTGCCTCTTTTCAAGGCATTCGGTATAATGAGCATCATTTTTTTGACGACTGGATTAAAACTTGGAACTGCTTTGCATTGATTACTTAGGTAAACCACTACGACTTGAAGGAACGATGGCGGGTTGGCAGCAGCTGTTTTGGAACAACATTCTGGTTGCTCAACGCCCAGCACAAGAACAGTATGAAGGCGATATTCAACATCATTTTCAACTGACTCAAGGGGATAAAGTGTTGGATTGTGGTCTAGAGATCGCACTAACTTGGCAGCCGTTTCAGTTAAAATACCAAACCAAACTCAACGGTGAACTTGTGACACAAGGCGTTCGTAGTGAAAAGGATATTGAACGCCAAATGCCACATGAAGCCCCTAAGGTAGAACGTCAATTCAGTGTTATCGGCCTTGTTTCTTTAGCGATGAAAGCACTCAAAAGTGCCAAAATGATCAAAGTGGTCATGGCATCGGCCAGTTTGGCCGCCTACTCTTGGCTTTTTTCGTTTCAATTTGCGCTTGCCCTGATCGGTTGTTTGGTTTTCCATGAGTATGGCCATGTAAGAGCCATGAAATATTTTGGCATGAAAACCAAAGGCATCTATCTAGTGCCATTCCTTGGCGGACTCGCCCTCAGCGATGAAAAGATCAATACCCGTTGGCAAGACGTGGTGATTTCGATCATGGGACCGTGTTTTGGTTTCCTATTGTCCTTGTTGCTCGTTGGGGTGTACTGGGTGACGGATTCCCCTTTCTGGGCGGCATTAGCAGTATTTAATGCGTTTCTTAATTTGTTTAATTTATTGCCTGTTTTACCGCTGGATGGCGGGCACATTCTCAAAAGCGTGAGCTTTTCGATGAACAGTAAAATGGGGGTAATCCTCTGCGTGCTCGCGATTATTGGTGGGATTGCGTTAAGTTACAGCTTGGGCTTAACCCTGTTTGGTTTCTTACTTTTGATGGGCGCACTAGATATTGTTTTTGAGTGGCGTCAGCGCCATCACAGCCATTTGTTACCCCTGAATCGTTATGCACAAATGGTGTCCACCGTCTGGTACTTTGCCTTAGTCAGTGGATTGATTGCCATCATCATAGGTTTTGCTTCGACAGGAGATACGTTGCTAAGCCTGCCGCTGTTGATTCTGGGCACATAATTAAAAGGAAGCCGAATGATTCACGTTCGGCCTCCTTAACTGTCTATTAGGCATCAACGCCAGTCACTATCCCAGTAATCTCGTCCTTCAGGAGCGTAAGGCTCATCAGACCAAGGCTGCGCTTTACCGCGTAGCTGCTCCAATTGCTGTTCGAGTAAGTTGACCGTTGACAAATCTCCTTCTGAGCAAGCCACATAAATTTCTTGCTCAATGGCTTCGATGCGATCACGAATGTTCATCCAATACCTCCTGTGATGGCTCTCTGCATAGTGCATGTCAGTGATTAGGACTATGCGAAGATGGTTTTTCTCCCATCTATACCCTTCCTACTTCAAGCTGTAGCGGTGTTGGCTACATTCGCTCATCCCAATCACATAGTGTATCTATGCTCATGGGGATTCACTATTTGCCGCCACCTGCAACGTCAAGTTGTTTGGGTATAGTGCAAGTGTAGTTCACCAGACATTGCACAGCATGCGGATATAATGAGAAAAAGAAGTTGTGTTGCTTGATACGAGGCTGGGTGTGAAAAAGTTTCCCCTCAAGTCTGATTTTCTTGAGGGGAAAAGAAGGGTTAGCGGTTTTCGAAACGGTTGTAATCGAGCAAACCAAACTCAATGGGTTGATCTTGGCGATACCATTGATGCACAAGATCGCTAAATGCCCAAAACTCGGGTGAGCTGCGGCGTACTGCAAAACGATCCAATAGGGCAACATAGTCTTGCTCTGACTTCATCGCCGCAAGGCGTTGATACAGCTCCGGGATCTGGTTTTCTTTCAGTGTTAAGTACGCCGATGGATAACTGCCGACCACTCCGCGCACTAAAGTCAAATTATCATTCTTGGGGTCGCGATTGTTCTGTTCATCAAACAAGCTCGAGATATTGGTGTGGGCATTGTTGTGGATGAGCGTAAACAGTTGCGGTTTACCTTGTTCACTTTCAATCATCAACATCATCAATTGCGGAATGGGCAGCAAACCTTCACCACGCAGATGATCTATCTGGCGCAAAGCAAACTCATGTTCGGCTTTGAATCCCGTTTGAGTTATCACGTATCGATCACTCAATACCGGCTGTACTTGCTTGCGGAGTTTAGCAAACAGCTCCGGTTTCGGGTTATCAGTCACATAGTTAACGCTGGTTGGCTGATCAAAGGGTTTTACGTTACGTTGCAAGAAATCGGAAAACTGTACACTTTGATTTTGGTACCAACTAGATAACTCCTGATGGCGCATATCGCGTGGTAGCAGGGCAACAAAATTACTCTCACCCTCCATGCGCAGAAAATCCATGAACATACGGGTAATCAACTGATGACCGAAATTACCATACACATCAAAACCAGCAACAAGCAGATAATGAATGCGCTCAAGCAGCGCATAATCCATTATCCAAGCGGTTTTGGGAGGCTCACCCACCAATCCTTGCACGACAGATGCACTATCGAAATGGCGGAAAATCGTTAATGCGGCATTAGGGTTTGTGCCCGCTCCATCCCAAATGATGTCCGTGGTAAGGTGCGTACCATTTTTAAACCATTGATTAATAAATTCAGATTTTGCTTCGAGATAACGGCTTTGTTGTAGCGAATAACGTACCCAGTTACTCAGCGGCAGTGCCGTATTCTCTTGTTCTGCAGGTAGCTTCAAATTGTCGACTTGTGAGCGATAGAATTCGTTTACTTCTGGAAGATCGGCTTTCTCCGGATCGAGGAAGAAGACCCAGAATCTATCGTTAATCACATTCAGCGCCAACTGGCCTCGACACACTGGGCCTTTGATAAAGGCCATCACCGTATTTTGCGCATTATCGAGCAAGAACTTAAAGCGCGCTTTAACGGGAAGGTCGATGAACGCGGACATCGGGTTTGCGGCAATATCCGGACGATAACTTGGAAGCTCGGCAACCTCATAATCCGCATCAATAAACCAGAGTTTCCAGTTGGCAATTCGTTGCTTGTGGAGTGCGAAAGGCATGTGGGTTTTATCGACAATCGTCTCTTGTTCTGGCACAAGGCGATAATAGACTCGCTCAACGCTCGGGTCATCGTACGGACGACGCGTCACGATTCGTTTTACAGGCTCACCCGGCGGAGTACTGGACCGGATGAGTTTAAAGAAACGAGGCCGCTCCTGCGCTATTTCTGAAAAGTACAGATGTGAGAGGAATAGATGCTCGTAGATATAGCGTGCTGCGAGCTGATTTTTACGCGAGCTGTGATTCAACAAGGCTTCGTATTCCGTAACCAAAGCTTGTTCTTGCGCACTCAGCGGGAGCGCTTGATTCATCACAGCTCCCTCTTGTAGCCAAGAGAGCAGGGTAGCGTACTCCTTGGGTGATAAATTCGGCATACCAAAGGGCATTCCCCAATTAGGATTCACTTGTTCGAAGTGATCCATTTCGTTGATCGTTGGGCAGGTTTGCTCACGATCAATAGAAAAATCAAATCCTTGTAACTGATCTTGCTGTGGCAGTGGATGACGCTCTTTCTGCATCAGCAAACGTGCCATCACCCCAGCATCAAGATTGGCTTGCGCGGTTTGATCTCGTTCATTCAGCACGGGATGAAAACCAGCAGCTCGCCACTCTTGGGTTAACTGAGCATCTTCGTAGAGACGAGTTGGAGTGGCTGCCGTCAGCCGGGTTCCCTGATAAACCAACGCTTTGCTCGCCCCGCGATTAATGCCTTCAGCCGAGGTCATTTTGAGCTGACAGGGGGCATCGTAACAGGCGTGACAGACTACACAGCGGTTATCTAAGATGGGTTTTACTTCGTTTAAAAAATGCTGAGCTTGGCTAGAGTGCAAGGGCAATTGTCGCTCTCGTACCTGCTCTGTTCCAAAGAGCTGATCATAGTTGATGCCTGCGTACATGGCGCAACCAGAGAAAATCGTAGCCAGCAGCAACAGAATCGAAGATTTGAAATTCATAATGACAAAGTTCAAGAAGAGAATGGGTGAATTAAAGCAAAGGAAGAGGGGAGATGTCCAACTCACGGTGCACTTTCATTCCGCTTGCTTTAAAGAAACAAGTGTATACCCAAACCACTTGGAGTTGCAGGTAGCTGCAAGTGAGTGACAAATTTGTCTGGAACAAATTTGCACAGCCATCGGCTGGCCTTTGGTGAGAGCCAAGGATGGCTCTCATAATCCCCATGAGCATAGGCAAACTATGTGATTGGGGTGAACGAACGTAGCCAACACCGCTGCGCTTCAAGTCGGAAGGGGATAGAAATGCAAATAGCCTGACTGGGTCAGGCTATTTATATAAAAGCTAACGCTGCTTAGGCGGTTTGCAACTGAGCCACTTTCTCCGCTGAAATAGGCTTGGTGATCAGAGCAAGAAGGATACACACGGCCATCATTGCTGCGGAAATGGTGTATGCCAAGTTGTAGCCGCCACCATGAGTCATTGAGTAACCCACGACTGCCGCACCAATCGCGCCACCAATGCCCCATGAAGTGTAGAGTACGCCATAGTTGGTGCCGTAATTTTTCAAACCATAGAATTCTGCCGTGATCGATGGGAACACCGCCAGTAGCGTACCGTAACCAACCGCGGCAATCGCCGTGCCGATGATTAAGGTGAATTCTGAGTCAAATGTGGCGAACAACACCATGTTTCCACCTTGCAGCAAAAATGCCAGCAGCAAAGTACGCACGCCACCAATTTTATCTGACAAGATACCCGCAGCAACGCGGCCGCCTGAGTTGAAAATCGCCAAGATTGAAGCAAGGTATACCGCGTTCGGTAGGTTTGCTTGCACGCTAGCGATGTTCGTGATGTTACCGATGATCATCAAACCAACAGAAGCGGCAAGAGCATACATCAGCCACAATGCATAAAACTGAGGTGTTTTCAGCATGGCTTTCCAGCTTAAGTTGGCGACTTTGGCAACTACTTTTGCTTCTTGACCGGCTTTCAGTTTCGGCTCAGCCGGCACATAACCCGCTGAAGGGTTGTTAATCGTACAGGCGAGCGGTACCGCAATTACCAGTACACCCGCGCCCAGAATCATAAAGCTGGTTTGAATGCCTAAGTGAGTAATCAAGGCTGATGTCAGTGGTGCAAGATAAATCGCTGCCAGACCAAAACCCGCTGCAATCAGGCCATTTACCATGCCTTTTTTACTTGGGTGGAACCACTTCATAGCGGATGGGGAGAGGCAAGCATAGCCAAAACCGATACCTGCCCCCGTCATCACGCCGAAGGTGAGATTGAGCATCAAAACAGAAGAAGCAAAACCTGAGGCAATCATGCCTAAACCCGTTAAGGTGGTACCTAAAATCAGGATATTACGTGGACCCATGCGGTCTTGCAGAATGCCAGCAACTAAAAGACAGACAGAAAAAGCGATGGTTGCAATAGCATAAGGGGAAGAGGCATCCGCTGCACTCCAGCCAAAGTCGGTGACTAGGGCTTTATTAAAAACGCTCCAGGCATAAAGAATGCCAAGACAAAGGTTGATACAGAAACCCGCCAGCAGAATGCGCATAGCTTTATCAATCTTGCTCATTATTTGTGATACTCAGTAAAAATTAGGATAGACAACCCCGTTATCTGGGGTATTTGTTCAAAATAACTTTGCAAAATTCAACAATTCTGGCAAAGCGCGCGGATTATAACCAATAGCCTTGTGATTGGAATCACTTTTTAAGTGCAGATAAAAAATAAATTTTACTTGTTTCGCCACTGTTGTATTTGTGAATAAACATGGTGGTTTTTGGTGAGTCACCGAGTCATTCAACATAATGAATCATCGATTAATATTAAGCGGGATTGATGTTAGCTGTTTGTTTATAACTATATGTTTATTAAATGGTTTAACCAAAAAATAAAGTACTCAGTCAAAATAGAGTTAATTCTCTTTTTGCCCCCTTCAAAATCGGGAAAAAGCCTCTACTATCGCCCACCATTTCAAATGAGTGGAGATTAATATGAATCAGAAAGCATTAAAGATGGCGCTTATCGCCGGATTGGGCGTAACTTCCCTAACAGGATGCATGGGGCAAATGGCTGCGACTGGACTGGTCAATAAATTCAATTTAGAAGTGGTGGATAACCGCTACGCGCGTGAAGGCCTGTTTTTACTACTTTCACCGGTATATGGTTTAACCAGCACAGCAGATCTGTTTATTTTTAACTCAATTGAGTTCTGGACCGGTAAAAACCCAATTTCAGGAAAATCGCCAGCGGTTGTTGATATTCCTGCTAAAGCGATTATCAAAGTCAATGATCAGTTGGATCGTTCTTTGACAGAAGCACCACTGCAAACTCAAGTGCGCCCGATCGAAAAAGCGACGCTACAGCAACTGGATTCGCATACGTTGCAGATGGAAGTGACCTATGTCGATGGTACTCATAAAGTATTGCGTGGCGAAAAAGGTCTGGATGAGGTCACTTTTTATCTTGATGGTGAACTCTTTACCGTAGTTAGCCAACAAGAGTTGAATGCTTATATCGAGGCAAGTCAAATCTAATCATTTGATTAGTAAATTTGATTAGTAAATGGTTTGGAGCAAGTTATACGTGAAGCCAAAGCGCGCGCAGTATATCTGCTGCAATAAATGATGACTAAGAGCCAAGGAAGGTTCATATCCAGTGGATGTGCGAGAAAAAAGATCACCCATAATCAAAAGGTTGCTTTTTACGTTGCAATAAAATCTTTCATTTAGTCGATACTGATCGTTTGTATTCCCCTGCTGTCAGCGCCATACTTTCTATTCACCTGCTTTCATTCAATACTGGCCACCGTCATCGCCCAATAATGTGACTTACAAAGGATATGAGCGAATGGATCATCGCTTTTCGACCAAACTGTTTCTGTTTCTCATGATTGCTTGGCCGCTTTTATTTGGATCAATGAGTGAGGCTGTAGAGCGCCAAACCTTGACTATTGCCAACTCAAAAGCATGGAACCCCTATTCTTATTTAGATGAACAGGGGCAGCCTTCTGGCATATTGATTGATTTTTGGTTGGCTTTTGGTGAAGCGAATCATGTCGATATTGAATTCCAACTGATGGATTGGAATGATTCCCTAGAAGCGGTGAAGCTTGGCAAAGCCGATATTCAAGCTGGTTTGATCCGTTCTCCTTCGAGGTTGGTGTATCTCGATTTTGCAGAACCTTTACTGAAAATCGATACACAACTCTACGTACACCGCAAACTCTTGGGTGATGAACTGGATACGCTTCTAACGGGAACCGCCGAGGTCTCATTTGGTGTAGTAAAAGGGGGATTCGAACAAGAGTTTATGCAACGAGAATATCCTCAGCTCAAATTGATTGAGTACGCCAACAATGAACTGATGATGTCTGCTGCAAAACGTGAGGAATTAGACGGGTTTGTCGCGGATACTCAGGTAGCCAATTTCTACATAGTGATTTCCAATGGAACAAAAGATTTTACACCAGTGAAATTTCTTTATTCAGAGGAATTACGTCCTGCTGTGGCCAAAGGTAATGCTGATTTATTAGAGCAAGTGGAGCAGGGGTTTGCACAATTAAGTAGTAATGAGAAAAACCGTATTTTAAGCCGCTGGGTTCATATTGAAACCATTTATCCACGCTACTTAATGCCAATTTTGGTTTCTGGTATCTTGCTCAGCGTCATCATCTATACTTTTCAATTAAGACGTACTGTTCGATTACGAACGAAGCAACTCGAAGAAGCCAACCAAAAACTCTCCTATTTAGCGAAAACGGATAGCTTGACGGATATTGCTAACCGCCGTTCGTTTTTTGAATATCTTGAAGCAGAACAAGCGCGAGCAGGCAGCTTAACACTGATGGTCTTTGATATTGATGATTTCAAAACGGTTAACGATCAGTTTGGCCATGGCGAGGGAGATAACGCCATCTGTTTCGTCGTTGGGTGTGTGCGACAAGCTTTAGCATCGGATACCTACTTTGCAAGGATTGGTGGTGAAGAGTTTGCTATTGTAGCGCGTGGTAAAAATGCCGAAGAGTCGCAACACTTAGCTGAGCGAATTTGCCAACGAGTAGCAGAAAACAAGTGGGTTGTGAATGCCCAACACTCTCTTTCGCTCACCATCAGCCTTGGTTGTGCATTTTACCTACACCCAACTCAACCATTCAGTTTGCATGATGCTGATAGCTTGATGTATGAAAGTAAGCGCAATGGAAAGAACCAAGTTATCTTTCGCACATGGTCATAACTGCACTCTTTTTAGTCGAAAATTGGATGATTTGTGCAACTCATAATCAAACGGCATGCAAATGATTAAAAAGGGGTTTTCTTTTCGTAAGAGTGTGGCATAGTAGCGACGTCTCTTCGATGCGCGGGCATCGTATAATGGCTATTACCTCAGCCTTCCAAGCTGATGATGCGGGTTCGATTCCCGCTGCCCGCTCCAATATCCTGCACGTTACCTCATATCTACCAACGTACAATAGCCTGAATAAATCAAAAAGCTTAAGTTAACTTCGTGCATTTTGTTACGAGGTAAATTATGGCTCGAATTGCCTTTACGGCTCCCCATCACAAAGCAAGTGAAACAGGTTTAGATATCCTTTGCCAAGGAGGAACGGCTTGTGAGGCTATGGTCGCAGCAGCGGCGATGATCGCAGTACAATACCCACACATGAATAGTATTGGAGGGGATGGCTTTTGGCTTATTGCCGCTAAAGATAAGCCTCCTGTAGCTATCGATGCGTGTGGGGCTTCTGCGCAGAGTGTTGCTCTGACGGATTATGACCCAACCCAAGGGTTACCAGAGCAAGGTGGTGCCGCAGCACTGACGATGGCGGGAACCATTTCGGGCTGGCAAACGGCGTTGCAGCTCTTTTCATCAGGGATTTCTCTCTCAACCCTGCTTAATCCTGCAATTCAAGCGGCAGAGCAGGGAATTCTTACCACTTCGAGTCTGGCCGCGGCAAGTCAGAAAACGTGGAACCGATTGGCTAAGTTAGAGCATTTTGCGCAGGTCTATTTGAACCCTTCCCTAGGAAAGCTCAATTCCGGTGACGTTGTCACTCAAGCGGCGCTAGCTAATACTTTAACTCATTTATCCCAGTTTGGGCTTGATGCCTTTTACCAAGGCGAGTTAGCTCAACAAATGGCTAAAGAGTTGGAAGAGGCGGGAAGCCCCCTACGTTTAGCTGACTTTATCCAGCATCAAGCTAGCATAGTTACCCCGCTCACTCATAATACGTCCCACGGTCAGTTCTATAATCTGGGGGCTCCGACTCAAGGATTAGCCTCGTTATTGATTCTGGGAATTTATGATCGACTGGTGCATCAAGCGAGATCGCAAGCCGATCATGTCCATCTGCTCATTGAAGCAACCAAAATTGCGTTTGATATCCGTAATCGAGCGATTACTGATGAAAAATATATTCCGATCGCGCTGCAAGATTACCTCATTGCCGATCGAGTCGATAAACTTGCAGAGAAGGTAAATCTCTCTCAAGCTGCAGCTTGGCCGCAAAAAACGCAACTTGGAGATACTGTCTGGATGGGCGCAGTAGATCGATATGGCACTATGGTAAGTTTTATTCAAAGTATTTACTGGGAGTTTGGTAGCGGTGTCGTTCTACCTTCTAGTGGAGTGCTCTGGAACATCCGTAGTCAAAGTTTTTCTTTGGATCCCGAACACATCAATTGTCTGGCCCCCCGTAAAAAGCCTTTTCATACCTTGAATCCTGCTTATGCCGAGCTTAAAGATGGCCGAAGAATGGTTTATGGAACGATGGGAGGAGATGGCCAACCACAAACTCAAGCGTGTTTGATCAGTCGTTACCTATATCAAGGCGATTCACTGGAGCAGTCGATCGCAAAACCACGTTGGTTATTGGGGAGAACGTGGGGAGATAGCACCACAAAGTTGCAAATGGAGTCGTCTTTGATTGGGCAACTTGGTACTGAGTTATCTGCACGTGGCCATCAACTCAATTCGGTTCCCGATGGCGTTGAGCTGATGGGACATGCAGGGGCGATTATTGTTGGCACTGATGCAAGCCTGGAAGTCGCAAGCGATCCTCGCAGTGATGGCGAAGCATTGCAACTGTGGCTGGAATAATTCCTTTAAACAGTACATTATATCGGTTAAGTCGATTATTATTTACAGCCCGACAGTAACATGAGAACCAAGATTTGATGAAGTTACCATTACGCCTAAGCTGCGGATGTTTGCTTATGATGTCGTTTTCTGCAACGGCAAAAAGCTATGATTTTATTCAAGAACATCTTGAGCAAGCTTTTTCATCAAGTGTGGTTTTGTCGGATAGTGATGTTTTTACTGCGGGGTTCAACAATTTTGACCCTAACGAGTGGTTTAACACCGACAATGACAACTTGGGTACGACAGAATCAATTGAAAACCGCAAGAAATATCAATCAAGTACATTGCCATTCTCGATTTCTTTAAGTGATGAAGAAGAGTATCACCAGCACCAGCTTTTATTACGCCTTTCCGCTTCTGTGATAGATGATGAATTGCGTATTGCTAATATACCCGGAGAAACGGAGCGCTATCGTCAATCGGTGTTAGGTGGGGCGATGTTTTATCGTTATCAATATCGATTGACCGATCACTGGACTCTGACACCGGGCATCGGAACTCATCTGCTCTATTACCGTAACACTCTGACCGATAACAACCCTATATATAAGCAAATCCTATCTCCGTGGGATGGGTTACTGGTTAACACTTATGCTTGGGCAAGCTTAGTTGAGGCGAATCTTAAAATTCAGTACGAAGAAGAAAAAAGCTGGGGTCATTGGAAAGCTTCATCGGCATGGCACTATTTTGGTGGCTACGGTTGGGGCAAAGCCAATAATGGTGAAGTTGGTAATCCAGAAGGATGGTATATCGCCAATACATTAACGGGGGTTTATGACTTCACTCAGCTTGGCCGTTCCGTTCAATCAATTTATGGCAGTATTAAGCGAGTTGATGTGGGTAGTACACCACAAGAGCCGTTAGGGACATCCAATTATTATGAGGCGAGTTTTGGTTGGTTAATGACACCGCCTTTTGAGATGGAACTCGTTGACAATATTGGCTTAGGACTGACGTTTAACTATGGTAGTGCATTCAAGGGCGGGAGCATTGTGCTGTTTTTCAACCAAGATTAACTAGCGACTTTGACACAATTGCGCCCAGCTTGCTTCGCTTTATAAAGTGCCCCATCCGCTGCTTTGAGTGCCTCAATGGGATGACGGTACAGCTCAGAATCACACACGCCAATGCTGATGGTAATGGTGACAATGTCATTATTACTTTTTCGGCTGCGTTTTTTCGCACCTTCAGCATGACTTTTCGGGCGCTGATTGGTGTCACGAATCACCAACTCGTAGGACTCAATATCCTGCCGTAAGGCTTCGATGAAAGGCAAAACGTCCTTTGCCAATTTTCCTTTGTAAATAATCGAAAACTCCTCACCACCATAGCGGTAAACCCGTGCTTTACCGTTGATTTCACGTAATCGAGAGGCAACCAGTTTTAATACATCGTCCCCCGTATCATGCCCGTAAGTATCGTTAAACTTCTTGAAATGGTCGACATCGAGCATAGCGAGGGTAAATTTTCGACCTATATGTTTTAAATCCTGATCAAGCGCTTGCCGACCAGGAATTTGGGTGAGTGGGTCGTTAAATGCCATCTCATAGCCCGCGGAAATGAGGTAAACCAGAATAAGCAGCCCAGATAAGGTAAACATGATGGTGGAAATATAAGGCACATGAAACAGCACAAACGCATTCATGCTCAACACAATCGAACTATAAACCACAACGTCAAGAATTTGATTGCGCGTTAATACCGAGATAGCAGCAATACCTGCGAGTGCGACAAGATAGGCAACAACCACCAAGGGTAATCGAGAAATTTGCGGAACAACGAAAAATATTCCCTCGGTCATGCTGGAATGGTCTGTTTCACCTATGTGTAGCTGAGTCAGCCAAGCCCAAAAGATGAACAACAACAAAATAGCCAAGTAACTGAGGAAGGATTTACTGAATAATCCAGCATTCTTGTAGGCGTAAGGTAAAAAACAGGCCACAGGCAAAAGCAGGCTCAGCATAATGAGTTCAAGCATGGTGGAATTGACGGTTAAAGGCGTTTGAAGTCGAATTTGGATCAACCAGTAAGCCAGTAACATCGTCATCGCTACCATGGCGATTCTGCTTTGTTTAAAAATGTGAGCAACGGTTAGCGCAATCAAAAATAGAATGTAGGGGAGGTTGACCGCCATGCCTAAGTTAGACTTTATCACCAGTACCACATTGCTCAGGCCTAGCCATATGGCGATCAGCAGCAATAGAGGAAAACCGAAACGGAACCAAGGTGAAGTAACAAAGCTAGAAGACATGAATTCCTGAGGTGCTACATTGAATTAATGATAATTCTACAATTAAAAATTGTAACCAAGGATACTTTGATTTCGTGAATTTCCAAGCTTTTTACTCGAGTTCAGTGATGAAAACTATGCTTATTGCGTAAGTATATTGTGACAAGTATAGGCTTGATTAAAGATAAAGTTTGGTAGATTCGGCTACAGTGATCTCATGGCGTCGTGCAGAATCTACAATCTATACACAAGCTACTTGCCGTTGCAGCTTGCCGACACTGGTGCAACTTCAAGTAATAAGGTCACTATCGATGAAAAGTGCTGTTTTGACGGTTTAGCAGGAGAAACAAGATGCAATTGAGCGAAGATGTTCATAATTATATGGAAACTCTGGTTGGCCAAGTGCTTGGGCAACCTGAATACTCAGAGACTTACGACCAAGATCAGCTCGCTGATTTGGCCTGCTTGGCTTTGTGCCAATTACGACCTATCTATATTCGCCATGACATCGATTTTCTTTCTGCATTGCCAGAGGCCAAACTGGTTATTCTTAAAGATCATGCTCTGATCGCTGTTCAAGCTGCTGAATCCATGATAGTTAATGATCGGCGTCGTAATCGAGACAGTGATGTGCCCGTGATTTTCACACATGCGCGTTTTGATGATGATGCCGAATTGGAGTGGTTTGAAACTCCGATCGTCAATCAAGTTCAGCACCATAAGTAAGGAATCAAAGTGGGATTATTTTCGCGCCTTTTTGGTAAGTCAAAGCAGCAAGAGCAGGTTCAGGTAGAACCCATCGAATATAAAGGTTTTATGATCTATCAAGAGCCCATTTCTGAAAACGGACAGTTTCGGGTTGCGGGTCGAATCACACAAGAAATCAATGGTGAGTTGAAAACCCATCGTTTTATTCGCTCTGATTTGGTTTCTAATAAAGCGGATGCGGAAGAGTTGATGCTCAAGAAAGCGCAGCTATTTATCGACCAAATGTCCGGCCAAATCTTTTCCTAACACACCCAGATATTGATAAATATCATGAATATCACTTATGCCAGAGGCTATGCTTAGGCTCTTTTCAATACTGGCATAATCTAACTATCTGTTTTTATAAAAGATAATTACAACTGGTTTGACCTCTGCTTTGTGTGAAATCCGTTGTAATTATCTAACAGACTTCACACAATCAGTCTCAACTTGACATTAAAAGTAACCAAGCTTCGTAATTGAATTACAAACAGCTTGCAGTTCATGTCATCGTCCGATAAAAACAGATAATCATTGTGCCAATAGTCAAGGAACCGCTATGCAAATTGGTGTACCAAGAGAACAACTCACTGGTGAAACACGAGTCGCTGCTTCTCCCTCATCGGTAGAACAGCTTATTAAATTAGGATTTGAGGTTTGTATCGAATCAAAAGCCGGAGCGCTTGCCAGTTTCGATGATGCCGCTTATACCGCAGCCGGCGCTACGATCGGCTCACATGAAGAGATTTGGGCTTGCTCACTTATCCTCAAAGTCAATGCTCCTTCAGATGACGAAATTGCTCTTCTTAAGGAAGGCGCGACACTCGTAAGTTTTATTTGGCCAGCCCAAAATCCTGCTTTGATGGAAAAACTCTCAAGTAAAAACATCAACGTGCTGGCGATGGATGCAGTGCCTCGTATCTCTCGTGCGCAAGCATTGGATGCACTCTCGTCGATGGCGAACATTGCGGGTTACCGTGCAGTAGTAGAAGCCGCTCATGAGTTTGGTCGTTTCTTTACTGGTCAAATTACTGCAGCAGGTAAAGTACCGCCCGCGAAAGTCTTTGTTGCTGGTGCTGGCGTTGCTGGCTTAGCGGCAATCGGTGCTGCGGGTAGTTTAGGCGCTATCATCCGCGCGTTTGACGTTCGTCCCGAAGTAAAAGAGCAAGTGCAGTCTATGGGGGCTGAGTTTTTGGAAGTTAACTTCCAAGAGACTGCAGGCTCAGGCGATGGTTATGCTAAAGAGATGTCGGATGAATTCAACCGTAAAGCGGCTGAACTTTACGCCGCTCAAGCGAAAGATGTCGATATCATTATTACTACCGCGCTGATTCCAGGAAAACCTGCACCAAAGCTGATTACCAAAGAGATGGTAGATAGCATGAAAGCGGGAAGTGTGATTGTCGATCTGGCGGCAGCCAATGGCGGTAACTGTGAATACACAGTCAAAGATCAGGTTATTACCACAGACAATGGCGTTAAAGTGATCGGTTATACCGATATGGTAGGGCGTCTGCCGACCCAATCATCGCAACTGTATGCAACAAATCTAGTTAACTTGCTTAAACTACTCTGCAAAGAAAAAGATGGCAATATCGACATCAACTTCGAAGATGTTGTGCTGCGTGGCGTCACCGTAGTTAAAGCCGGCGAGATTACTTGGCCAGCGCCGCCCATTCAGGTATCCGCACAGCCTCAGCAAAAAGCCAAAGTACAACCGACCAAAGCGCAGAAGAAAGAGCCAGAACCGACTTCTCCTGTTAAAAAACTGGTTGGTTTAGCCGTGGGTGTCGGTCTGTTTGCGTGGGTAGCTTCTGTCGCACCTGCCGCATTCTTAGGACACTTTACTGTGTTTGTACTGGCCTGCGTCGTGGGTTACTACGTGGTATGGAATGTAACTCATGCTCTTCACACACCTTTAATGTCAGTGACTAACGCGATTTCTGGCATCATTGTAGTAGGGGCATTATTACAAATTGGTCAAGGCAGCGGTATTGTGACTTTCTTGGCTTTCATCGCTGTCTTAATTGCAAGCATCAACATCTTTGGTGGCTTTACCGTTACCAAACGTATGCTTGAAATGTTCCGTAAAAACTAAAGGAGTACGCAATGTCTGCAGGATTGGTACAAGCAGCGTACATTGTTGCTGCTGTGTTTTTCATCATGAGTTTGGCGGGTTTATCAAAACAAGAGTCAGCTCGTATGGGTAACTACTATGGTATTGCTGGTATGGCAATGGCCTTACTGGCAACCATTTTTAGCCCAAATGCTGAAGGTCTCGCATGGGTTTTATTGGCTATGGTGATCGGTGGCGGTATTGGTATCCATTACGCAAAGAAAGTGGAAATGACGGAAATGCCAGAGCTGGTTGCAATACTGCACAGCTTTGTGGGTATGGCCGCGGTACTGGTAGGTTTTAACAGCTACATTGATGCCCCTGAGGCCGCTACCCACGCGGAACATGTGATCCACTTGGTTGAAGTATTTCTCGGTATTTTTATCGGTGCCGTGACCTTTACTGGTTCTATTGTTGCGTTTGGTAAACTGCGTGGCATCATCAAGTCCACACCACTTAATCTTCCTCACAAACACAAACTCAATCTGGCGGCATTAGTCGTTTCAGGCTTATTGCTGATCCACTTTGTGAATGTCGATGGTAGTGTGTTTGCGCTGATTGTGATGACGTTAATCGCTTTTGCTTTTGGTTATCACTTGGTAGCTTCGATCGGTGGCGCAGATATGCCAGTGGTCGTGTCTATGCTTAACTCCTATTCTGGTTGGGCAGCGGCAGCGGCGGGTTTCATGTTAGCCAATGATCTATTGATTGTGACTGGTGCGTTGGTTGGTTCATCGGGTGCAATTCTGTCTTACATCATGTGTAAGGCGATGAACCGCTCATTCATTAGTGTGATTGCTGGCGGTTTTGGCCAAGAAGTCGTGATCAGTAGCGATGAAGAGCAGGGCGAGCATCGTGAAACCAGCGCTGAAGAAGTGGCTGAAATGCTGAAAAACTCGAAGTCAGTCATCATCACACCGGGATACGGTATGGCTGTCGCGCAAGCGCAATATCCCGTCTATGAAATTACTGAAAAACTTAGAGCTCAAGGTGTTACGGTACGATTTGGTATTCACCCAGTCGCTGGGCGTTTGCCAGGTCATATGAACGTACTCCTCGCTGAAGCGAAAGTACCTTATGACATCGTATTGGAGATGGATGAAATCAACGATGATTTCTCTGATACCGATACTGTACTGGTTATTGGCGCTAACGATACCGTAAACCCTGCGGCACTTGAGGACCCCAATAGTCCAATTGCGGGGATGCCAGTGTTAGAGGTATGGAACGCGAAAAACGTTATCGTCTTTAAGCGTTCAATGAATACAGGCTACGCAGGCGTGCAGAACCCCTTATTCTTTAAAGAGAACACCATGATGTTGTTTGGTGATGCAAAAGAGAGTGTCGACTCGATAGCCAAAGCTCTATAAAATCGACGCCGTTAAGGAGCCAGCATTATGCTGGCTTCTTTGTTTTGTGGACTGTCATTATTGACATCAATATAACACTCGAATATCTCTTTACCGGATAATGCGTTATAGTTTTTGCATGTTAGAAAAAACCAATATTCCCTTGATAAGAGCGCTTAATCTCACCTTGGTAAGCTTATGTTTTGCCATGTTACCGAATCCAGTTCACGCCGATTCGCTTCCTGAGCGCATCGACTTGTTTGTTTCGCTCTTTGATTATAATTCTGCGACGACGTCTTACGATATCCGATCGATTCAAACCGATTTCCCCACGCGCTTATTAACGCCAGATAGCATGTTGCCGCAAACGTCTGAATATCCGCTTAAAGATATTCAACTGCTTTATAAATTGGCGCAGAGTTGTACAGGTAAGTTGCCGTTAAGCCCATTGATCACTGAACCTCTGGTGTTTACTCGTTCACTCTGTAAAGGCTCCAGCTTGTCACCACGCTGGTTTGCCCGCAGTGGTTTGATTCATCCTGGCGGTGGAACTTACGCATTTCGCTATGCGGAAAAATACCCAGCCCAGTTTGCGAACTTGCTGCCTTACATGCACATCCAAGAGCGTCCCAATGCCGCAGAGGGAACCTTGCTGTACCACTTACAAAATATGGGTGAAGATGCGATCAATGCTTTGGTGTCTGGTGCATCCATGTTTGGCTCCGGTAGTGATTTATGGTTAAGAAAAGGGGATATCTACTACCTTTTTAATGAAGAAACGTGGTTAACCAATGCCAATAAAGCTGGGTTAAGCTATAGCTTGCTATCAGCAGATAACACCTGCTTTATTCAGCGTGGCAACATCTGTTGGGATGTGGAAGATCATTCAGATCTTTTACGAACTAGCATGATCATTCTTGTTATTGCCAATATCTTCCTTGTGCTTGGTTGGTCTGGGTATCGTTGGAATTCAAAACGACAAGAAATGCGCAGCCGGATGCTCATTTTGCAAATTCTCACCCATGAGCTGCGAACCCCAATCGCGAGCTTGTCACTCACCGTTGAAGGCTTTCGACGTGAGTTTGAGCATTTGCCCGAATCTCTGTACGATGAGTTTCGTCGATTGTGTGAAGATTCCCGACGATTGCGCCAACTCGCCGAAGCGAGTAAAGACTATTTGCAGTCTGACAGTAAACCACTCGCGTCAGATTGGGTTCCTTCGGTGGAGGAGTGGCTACAATATAAAGTCGAAGAAGAATTTAGTGGTAATGTGACTCTGAAACTTAATCAAGATATCGCTGCCAAACTCAATGTTTATTGGCTAGGAACTTGTGTGGATAATTTATTGCGTAACGCTGTCAAATACGGCGTTGCACCTGTCACTCTCGAAGTGATAACACAAACTAACTTAGTCACTTTCAAAGTGACCGACCAAGGCTCGTTGACTCACCGTGATTGGCGTCATTTACGCAAACCATTTGTGAGCAAAAGCGGTTTAGGCCTTGGATTGACCATTGTCGAATCAATGGTGGGACGAATGGGCGGAAAAATGTCACTCGAAGGCCCACCGACAACTTTTATTTTGGAGATACCTTGTGAAACAGACACTGCTTCTCGTTGAAGATGATAAAAACCTCGCTGACGGTCTACTCGTCAGTTTAGAGCAAGCCGGTTATGACTGTTTACATGCAGAAACGATCGCAGATGTGAAACAGCATTGGGACAAGGCGGATCTCGTTATCCTCGATCGCCAACTGCCTGATGGTGATTCTGTACAGCATCTAATGGATTGGAAAAAAATTAAAGATATCCCAGTGATTCTTTTAACTGCATTGGTCACAGTAAAAGACAAAGTGACTGGCCTTGATGCAGGCGCAAACGACTATCTCACCAAACCTTTTGCAGAAGCTGAGCTGTTTGCACGTATCCGCGCACAGCTGCGCTCACCAGATAGTGGGCAAGATGACAGTAAAGTGGTGACGTCTAACTTAACAATTGATAAAGCGACTCGTGAAGTTTTCTTCAATGGCGAATCGATCACCCTAACTCGAACCGAGTTTGATTTACTGCTCTTTTTAGCGAGTAATTTAGGCCGAGTATTTACTCGCGATGAATTACTGGATCATGTATGGGGATATAACCATTTCCCGACGACGCGTACCGTAGATACTCACGTTTTGCAGCTGCGCCAAAAGTTGCCTGGGCTTGAAATTGAGACGCTACGCGGTGTTGGTTACAAAATGAAAGCGTGATCATGGTTAAGCCAAATCCTCTTTTATGGTTAACAGGCATGCTACTCAGCACGCCTGCTTTTGCTGATCCAACGGGGTGGTTTGAAAAGAACACCCCGTTAACTCAAGCTCATCAACATCTCTTAAACAATGATTTAGAAAGTATGTTCAGCTCATTGGTGGAAGTGTGGCAGCTTGAAAAAAATAAAAACCTGAAAACACATCTGAACAATTTATTGATTCAGTCTTTAAGCGTGGATTGCGGTCGAGGGCTAGATAACAAGCCATTTCCAGATTGGATTCAGGGAGTGACCATTCGACGAGTTGATGTGCAAAGCCCTGGACGAGATGCTTATCAAGTTGCGATTGATACCAAAACCAAAGTTCCTATTACCGATATTCGTCTGACCAAATGGGTGGACAAAGTCGTCTCTACCGACAGTTCACTTACCAATAGAAGCGACAGTGTCACAACAAACATTTATACCTATGCTCAACGCTATAATTTGACGAACCCATTGAGTGCAGGGTTGTATCGCATCGATATTACCGCCGCAGATCAGGAATCATGGAGTGCATGGGTCATTTTTGGCGACACGATAGCCAAGCAAGTAGTGCGTTGGACATCAAAAGATGAGTGGCAGATTCAGAAGACCGAATTGCTTAATTCACACTGTCCGTTACCGAAATTATCTATTTCAGTCTTTGATCATATTGATGGTAACTATAAACAGATTTGGAGTGAGAGTTATGAATCGGATTACCCAACCACGTTAGATAACGTTTCGTTACCGTCAGATCGTTACATTGTCACAGTTTCTATGATTCACCAACGTTGGCAAGGACCGCTAGCTATTGAACAATCTCAAGTTATTAGCAAAACCTATGATGTTAATGTAGAGGAATAGCTGAAGATATTGGACAATATGCCGCTATAGAATAAAAAGGACGAATAGGCTTATATCATTATGAAAAGAATTTCTCTTTCTGTTGGTTTTTCATTAGTTCTCACATCTCCGCTCGCCTTCAGTGCAAATTATGCAGTTGAAGCACGCGGAGATGCTATGGGCGGTGTCGGGGTTGTATCAGGTAACTTTCTCACGGGCCCCTTTTACAACCCTGCTCTGGTAGCCATTTATCGCCGTAATGATGACGCAGGTATGATTTTACCGAGTATTGGTTTGTCTTATAACGATCCCAATGACCTCATTACTGATTTGGATAAGGTGTCTGACATCATCAACCAAAGCTCTAAAGGTGATTACAGCAATATTGGCGAATTAAATAAGAGCCTAACCGCAATGCAAGGGGACGTACTGAATGCCGAACTCGGCGGTGTAGTAGCTTTTGCCATTCCTAACCAATTTATTTCTGCTAACGTTTTTGGTAAAGCCTACACTGAATCCTTTGTTTCACCGATTATTGATAGCCGTGTCTGTACGGATGATCTTTGCGAGCTAGAGCGCGCAAAAGCGAGTTCGGTAAATGCCGTTTCTGTGGGAGTTACTGAGCTCGGTATTACTTTAGCCAAATACCAAACTTTCCTTGGGCAGCATATCGCTTTTGGTATCACGCCGAAGTTGCAACGTGTGTATACCTATGTCTACGAAGCAAGCCTAAATAGCTATGATATAAAGGACCTCCGTGATAATGGAAACGGAGAAACCATTTTCAACATGGATGCTGGTGCATTATGGTTCTACGGCCCAATCCGCATTGGTTTTGCTGCAAACAACCTAATTTCTCGCGAAATCAAAACTAAAACGATCACTTCTGCCGTCTCAGGCAATCCTATCTCATACTCATACGATATGAAACCGCAGTACACGGTGGGTGCTGGGATTGTTGCTGATTACTTCACACTAAGCGTGGACTACGACCTTAATGAAGAAGAGCGCTACAAAGACTTCAAAGACAACACACAAATGATCCGTGTCGGTGGCGAGATCGATATCATGCGTCAGTTAAAATTGAGGGCAGGGTACAACAAAAACCTCGCGTACGATAATACTGAAGGAACGCTTACGGCTGGTATTGGCTTGTCGCCATTGAATCTCTTCCAATTGGATCTCGGTGCAAGTTATACCAATGAAAATGCTATGGGTGCCTATATCAACTTTCTTGCGAGTTATTAAGCATCTCTTTATAGTGTGGCTCCTTTAAGGAGCCTTATTAATGTTTGATGATCTACCCACATTAACTCACGCTGAACAGCAAGTCGCCGTAGAGAAAATTCAAAAACTGATGGCAGAAGGCATCAGTACCGGAGAGGCAATCAAGATTGTTGCCCAGCAAATCCGAGAGGATAAAAAAGCGCAAAACCAAGGCACTCATTGAGTGCCTTTTTTATTATCCGCTTTAACGGTGGTAATAATCGTAGCCAGTTTTTTCATAGTTCAAACCAGTTAAAAATACACCACCACTCGTTCATTTTTGATTTTTAATCATTAAAACAACAGGTTGCAAAAGAACATTACGCTGCCTGCTTTCGGTTTTCTTATGGAGAAATGATCTGTGTGTAATTAAATTACACCAAATAAATACCACATTGAAACGCCAGCATAATCAACTGATAAGGTTGCAACGTCACGAAATGCTACGGTCATTAAGTGCGTATTATGTGGCCCGTCATTATGTTGAGGGGCAGTCGTCAGTACCATTGCGCAAGCACTGGCGACTTCATTTGCAGCAGAACGTGGGCAGCTTGCTGCATCGTTCTGCAAAAATGAACCCGTAACATAATGTCGAGTAATACGAATTAAGGTGTTGCCCGTTTTTAAATCACGGCTCGATTTTCTCTGCTATACGCTCGCGTGTAGAGAGAAAATGAGCAGCCAAGCGGAAAGAACGCCAAGCACTTCCCATCATGCCGACACCGCGCGGCAGTTTCCCTCACCGTATTTTTGGACTATCTCGCGCCTCTGTGCGCGACCCTCACGTTACTGCGTGACCACAATGACGACCAAACGACGGAATGACGACGACGAGAACTGAGGAGGAGGATTGGAGGAGAGCTGGGAGTAGCTTAGTGCGAATGGATGTGGATGCGGGCTTCATCCTGAAGACCGCGCCGCACCATCGCACAAGCATTCACGTAATCGGCCAAACTGACCACAGGGTACACTATCTTTAATAGTGTACTCTTGTCTCATTTTGAGACAAGTTTGGATGAATCACCGCTTCTTCGTTCTGGGATAAAGCAACTCGCTTGCGTGCATCTCGTCCATCTCGTCATGGTTAAGTTGCTGATACTTTAAGCTATTTATAAAACTTTCGTGATCCTTGATATGTTGCCATGTTCTTAGCGTGATCACATCTGTTGGTGCTTGGCTAATGTGTTGCTCAATTATGAAATCATCAAGTGTGTAACGACCATAAAGGTATCCGTTGCAAATTTCGTCTGCGGTTATACCCAAGTTTTCAGCCAACAACTTGATCTGGCTGGCTTTAGGCTCAGTATCTCCATTTTCCCACTTTAGATAAGTCTGCTTCGCAACTTTGACCCTCTTAGCGATTTCTTCTTGTGTGAATCCACATCGAGAGCGTGATTCCCTAAGTACGTCTTTAATCATTGTATCCTCCATATAGGTACGCTTTTTTATTAGTTTAACACCACCTTTTTACACCAATCGCTTGAAATACGCATTATTAGACTGTAACTTATAAAAAAACGTACTTGACAGGGTTTTTGGCGTGATAGATAAGCTTAAAATATCAATACCGTTCAAAGCTGAATTTACCTTCTCGACGCATCAAGCGAAGTCGGGCGAGGCTGTGTCTTATGTTGATATTAAAGAGTGTTCACGCCGTGGCATTGGTCTTGAAGCTAAGACCATCTTCTTTACTGGTGAGGTTGGGGCAGAGCAGTACGAAGTCGCAGACCTCCGTCATCCGTTCGAATCATTGCCAACACACTTCACTGGAATGGCATTCAAAATTTATCAGGGTACGTATCTCCGCTCCCCATGTGTTGAGTTGAAAGCGTCACCAGCCAAAATCCTCCAAGGCCATAACGTCTACGGCCCAACATCTATCGAGGTTGGAGCCATCGAAATGTTGATGGCGTTCTACAACAATTATTCTGACGTCTACGAAATGCTAGATGTTCACTTGGCAACGCTGGATGCCATTGATGCCACTTACTCAGCGCGTGTGAAAACTGAGCTTCAAGCTAGACAAGTTATCCAGCAACTGAAAAACGTATCCAATAAGCAGATGAGAACCGCCGTACGCAATGAGCATGAAACCACTGTGTACTTCAATAAAGGCTCTCGCCACTGCGATCGTAAAGCCTATCTAAAAGGCCCCGAATTTAACCATCAATTAAATCATTTTCGGTCACTTCAAGAAAAAGGTGATACGTCGTATGACCGTGTTATTGACGTTATGTCTGACCCAAGATTGATTAACTACGCTCGGCATCTTGTTCGCCTCGAAGCCGGAGCACATCGCAGATACCTAGACGACTTAGACATACCAAAGAACCTGTTCGACGCAATTAACTACCAGAAACAATACGAATCTACGGGACGCAACTTAATCGCTGACATCTGGACAAAAGCGTTCACACCGTTACTAGAAGCACTGGAGGGGCAACACATGAACATCTTTAACGACGAAGAAGTGCACAACAAACTCAAGCAAACTTACTTCCGGTATACACCTAAAGGTAATGTGTCATACGCTAGAGCTGACAAGCTTTTCAGGTTCTATCGTCAGTTAGTATCTGATGGATATCATGCTACTTATCAATCGTTCACATCTCGACAAACTTTCGCTCGTCACCTAAACGACTTGCTTGCAATCGGCTTCTCCAAAGCTCAACTCCAAAACCTTCAAGGCAATGGCAACGACAATGTTGTTCCGTTGCTTCAGGTTATCGAAATCAATTTCTCACAGCAGCATCCGGCTGACTATGTAGAGCCTATCGTCGGCCATATCTCTCGCATGTATGGGTATGGTGACAACGTTATCCGTTTAACCGCTTAGTTCAGGGGTGTGTACTCATAGGAATAGGAGCGGGTACATACCATAGAACGGCACCAACACACATAAGGACTCATTAATGCTTAAAATCGAAATCTTCCCAGAAAATGCACATATCGAAACCCGCACTATCCCAAGCAAGGATGACCAGCCTGGTCGTGAGATATATGAGCAAATAGCTTATGCACACCTCGGTGGTAAGTTCCCCGTAGAAATGAAGCTTCAACTGGAAAAAGGACAACCAGCGTATGTTGCAGGACAGTATGCAATACATCCCTCTAGCTTTGCTGTTAATAAGTACGGCTCTCTGGAGTTGAAGCGCTTCGGCTTCCTGATAGAACCCATAAACCAAAAATAAAGGCTAGGTTAATGTTATGGAAAACGTCAGTTCAATTTTACCGGAGCAAGACTTCTCTTGCTCCTTTGCAGACCTTTTAAAACGTCCACGCCACGCGCAAGAGCCACAAAAACTAGAGCCAAAACGCACGATTATTCGATGGACAGAAGAGGAGAAAACACAGCTTACCGCCTTGTTTAAGCAGGGCACTAATATTGAAATCATTGCATCTCAACTCAATCGTCCGGTCGATGGCGTTCTAGGTCAAATCCGCAAGCTCGGCTTAAGACGTTGCAAGACGCTAACGCTTGAGCAAGAGCAATTCTTAAAACGTGACTTCTGGCTTTTGGGTGTCGAGGGTTGCGCTAAAAAGCTCTGTCGTAACCGTAGCACCATAGCTTATTACGCCAAGCTACTTAACCTCAAAAAACCCACTCGAGACGAAGTTGACCCACCAATCCCACGCTGTTTATTACCTTATGACATGGTTAAACGGGTAGCGATTCTACAGCGCAAATCACCGACATCGAGAAACCAAGTTGAAGATGCGGTGGTTATCTTTTACGACAAGAACGGCCCATCAACCGCAATGATGGCCATGCACTTAGACGAACTCTGTGCAGCATTGGACACACACTTTAGACGTAAGTCTGGCGTCACCGCATCAGCTTTGATGTATGGGTATAAGGCGGTGTGATATGAGCACTCGTTATAGAACTCACCGGTTTAAACGCCGTGATCATTGTCCCCAATGTGGGGATATCGACTTCCTATGCACCGAGTACATTATGGATAATCAGGTTTACATGTACGAGGAGCAGTGTCCTAGGTGTTACGACTTCTGGCAAATAGGCCTTGAAGACTCACTCAACGATTACCGTAAATTCAACAACATCACATCTGGAGGCAAGTGTGAAAAAGATCTTCTACAAGGGCGGCGTCAGCATGGTTAATCGCCAAGATGACCCAACATATCAATGCACATCTTGTTATAAACCGTGGTTCCAAGATGAAATTTTTACAGGCTTAGTCATTATGCAGCCGCAATGTCCATCCTGTGGGGCTGTCATTCGCAAGCTCACCAAAGACCAACCATTAATCACCAAATGACAGGGAGCTAACTGCCATAAGGCTTAAGCTTTGTGGCAGTTGAAACCTGTAACACTAATCAAGCCGCTTGAAATCTGTTACAAAAATCATCCATAAACTAAAACACCTTAGTGCGTATTATGTGGCCCGTCATTATGTTGAGGGGCAGTCGTCAGTACCATTGCGCAAGCACTGGCGACTTCATTTGCAGCAGAACGTGGGCAGCTTGCTGCATCGTTCTGCAAAAATGAACCCGT